>JBQEBC010000009.1:0-63770 GCA_052106035.1 Leucobacter sp.
ATCTCGAAGCGACAAACGCCCGGATTGAGGAGCGCGCGGGAAGAAACCTGTTTCTTGCAATCGGGGTCGGGCTACTACTCGGCGCCGCAGTGCTCGGTAGTTTGCTATTTATCAAAGATATCTTTGCAGCTCTCGTATTGATCCTTGTCGTTGTGGCATCGATCGAGTTGGCAACTGCGTTCAAAGTTTCCGGGCGACGAGTGCCTCGCGTCGGCGTGGTGCTGGGCGGTCTCATCATTATTGCCTCGGCATATTTCTGGGATGCCGAGGGCATGCTGCTCGGGCTTTTTTCCGCAGCGTTGCTGCTCACAGTATGGCGGCTTATTGAGGGTGCCTTCGCTCGAAAGACTGTCGAGCCGAAAACACTCATTCGGGATATTTTCTCAGGGCTCTTCGTTCTGGTTTATGTTCCGTTTCTGGGCGACTTTGCGGTGCTCCTTCTTGCGGCGCCAAATGGTGAGTGGTGGGTGTTTGCACTCGTCCTGTTGGCGGTCTCGGTCGACATCGGTGCATACGTCGCGGGAGTGACGCTCGGAAAACACAAGATGACCCCACGGATCAGCCCCAATAAGACTTGGGAGGGCTTTGGCGGCGCTGCCGTGGCCGCGATGATCGCTGGTGTGATTGTCTCGGTTACCGCCCTCAATCAACCTTGGTGGGTTGGGCTCATTTTTGGCGCACTTATTTTGTTGTCCGCGACCGGGGGAGATCTCACTGAATCGCTGATTAAGCGTGACCTCAAGGTCAAAGACATGAGCAATTGGATGCCTGGGCATGGAGGGCTGTTGGATCGGCTGGATTCGCTCTTGCCGTCAACTGTTGTTGCGTACGGACTCGCATTAATTCTGGGAGTGATGGCATGAGCCAAGAAGGATCGATGGATACGCCGTTTCCGCTGACCACCAAGCGCGAGAAAGGATATCAACCGAAGCAGGTTGATGATTTCCTCGATCGTGCGCGCACCGCGTATGAAGACAATGCGGCACAACCGCTTACCGCTGCCGACGTGCGGAACCTTGCTTTCAAAATGCAACGGCACGGCTACGTTCCCAGGTACGTCGATGCAGCATTAGATCGCCTGGAAGACGTATTCTTTGAACGTGAACGCCGTTCGCAAATGCGTGAACTCGGTGAAGACGAATGGTGGCGGGCGACCCGCGGATTGCTTTCTGAGGTGCGTGGCCGGATCGATCGGCCGAGAGGTAAACGGTTTCGGCACCGTGGAATATTTGCTCGGGGATATCGTCGCTCACAAGTAGATGCATTTCTTGACAGAATCGGCGAAATGTTTCAGAACCGCGAAGTCTCGGTGACATCAAATGAAGTGCGTGAAGTCGTATTCCACCCCCAGTGGCGTGGATACGATGAGGAGCAAGTCGACGCACTCCTCGATGCCCTCGTTGATATTATTCTCTCTACGCGCTGATCGACTCGGTGACGAGAGTTCATATTTGCCTTTGAGGTTTGTTGATATACAATCGTTACATTGTGACTTCTCAGATAACGTCGACCAAACGGCCCTGGACCCGACTGCGTGCATTGCTCGCAGTTTCAACAGTGGCAGTATTCCTTGGAGCAGCAGTTGCTGCGCCCATGACAATCCCGGGCGCTGAAGCTGACGGAGCAGCGATGCAAATGGATGAACGACTCTTCCAAGAGTTCGTTCCAAACGCTGACCCAATCGATGATCTCGTGCTTCCCGATGTGCCGCTTGAAAAGCTGCCGGATCCTGAGCCTGAACCTGAGCCCGAGCCTGAGCCCGAAGCAGTTGCGGCGGCGCCGGAACAGCCTGCTGCGCCACCGCGTTACACCGGCGGTGGCTCGCCAGCTGAGTGGATGGCAGCAGCTGGCATCCCAGAGGGAGACTGGGGATACGTTGACTTTATTGCTAGCAAGGAAAGCGGCTGGAATCCAAACGCGACCAATCCCTCTTCGGGTGCGTGTGGGCTTATCCAAGCGCTGCCCTGTAGCAAAGTGCCGGGAAGCGGGTACAACCCAGTTGACAACCTCCGTTGGGCCAATGGGTATGCAACGGACCGTTACGGTAGCTGGGCCCAGGCATACCAGTTCTGGACGAGCAACCACTGGTGGTAACTAGTGGCGCGCCGGCGAGGTCCAAGTAAGTACGAACGCGCGGCTGCACAGCCAGCGAGGGACGTGACGCACCTTTCGTACGGGGGAGCTCGCAAAGAGTTCCATCGTGGTGACGAATGGTTTGTGCGTGACGTCCCAGCGCATCGCGCTGAGAAAGCATACGTGTGCCCTGACTGCGGAACGAATGTTCCACCCGGTCAGGCGCATATCGTCGCCTGGCGTGCAGAGCACCTTTTTGGTGACGATGCCGCGGTGAGAGACCGCCGGCACTTTCACGCGCACTGCTGGCGCACGTCGTAACGCTTAGAAGAGCGTAGGTGGTGCCTCTGCGGCGACAACAGGTACCTGGCGCGACGGTGCAGCACCACTGATGCCTGGCCCGCGAGGTGGCTCGACTCCGCGACGAAAGGCATCAGCAGCGGCGCGCGCGCGATCATCGGCGGCTTCGTTCAATGGGTGTCCCGCGTGACCCTTGACCCACTCGAACTTGACGTCCCGACCCTGCATCGCTTCGTCGAGTGCCTCGAGAAGTTCACGATTCAGCACGGGCTTTCCGTCGGCTTTACGCCACCCGCGCCGCTTCCATCCCGGCATCCACTGAGTGACCGAATTGATGACGTACTGGCTGTCACAGATCACCCGTAGGGGTTCGCCACGATCCTTCGTGGCATGCAACAAATCGAGAACCGCCATGAGCTCACCTTGATTATTAGTGGCTCGTTCCCAGCCGCCAGCACGCCACTGCGTGTCGTTGATGACCCACGCCCAGCCCGCAGGCCCGGGGTTTCCTAACGCAGATCCATCTGCAGCAGCGATGAGGGTCATGCGTCTTCCACCGGCTGCTCAACATAGCGCTCGGTGACCGTGCTCATCTTCTGTGCGTTTCCGATCACCTCGCCGAGACTCTCAAAGTATCGTGCGACAGCTCCACGCTCCACCTTCAACTGAGTCATACGGTCCTCGGCCGCGGCAAGCACCTTGGTTGCGCGATCCTCAGCATCGACCCAAGTAGTTTGAGCGCGCTGCTCAGCCTCGAGCACGATCTCGCTTGCCCGTCGCTCAGCATCTGCTCGGGTCTGTGCTGCCACATGCTGCGTTTCGCTGAGCAACCGTTGATGCTCAGTGCGCGCATCCTCAAGCCGAACTCGAAGCGTTTCGAGCTCCGCACGCGCGGTCGCAAGTTCATTTCGTGTTGACTCTGCCGCCTCATGTTGACGGGCGGCAAGGTCTGCTTCGAGTTCTTGATGTTGGGTTGAAACGCTGAGCGCCGTTTCACGTACATCTGTCTCGATCTGCTCGCGTTGCGACCGTACCTCATCTTCAGTCTGGGCGCGGAGTTCGGCGAGCGCAGATTCTTCTGCAGCACGGTACTCCGCTAGCTCGGCAACAGTATCTGCGCGGAGCAAGTCGGTTTCTTCGGTCACGGAGGCGCGAAGAGCCGCAGCCTCGCGCGTGGTCGTGGCTTCAGCTTCTTCCCGCTGGGTGCGAAGTGTCTCTTCGTGTTGTTCTGCGGCCGCAGTGAGTTCCCGGTCCTGCTCGTCGCGCAAGCGCGACATTTCTGCTTCGAACGCTTGCTGTTCGCGCTCGATGCGCAGGCTCAAGCTTTCGCGCTCAATGGCAAGCTTCTCTGCAGACTCCTCACGGTTAATCCGAAGCTTTTCTTCAGCGGCAGTGGTGTCGTCAAGCACGCGTTGTTCGTGAACAGCGAGTTGCGCGGCAAGACGATCTTCCTGCATCGCCACCTCGTCTGAGAGCGCGGCTTCGTGCGCAGCGCGCGCATCTGCGAGTGCCTGTTCTTGATCTGTACGCTCACGCTCAAGGTCTGCATCATGAGCGGATCGCGCTGTTTGCAACTCCTCCTGTTGTTCACGCGATTCTGAGTCAATGCGAGTGCGGTGCTGGTCCCACTCAGCGATGAGACGCTCTTGGTGTGCTGCGAGTTCGCGGTCAATTCGTTCTACGTGAGCTCTTCGCTCTTCGCTGATGCGGTTGTCGTGGCTGTTGCGCTCATCGTTCAGGGCCGACACATGTGTCTCTTGCTCTGCAGCAAGCCGTTCATTATGTGCTTCCCGTTCAGCCGTAAGCTCGCCAGTCTGTGTCGCAGACTCAGCGGCGAGCCGTTCGTCGTGTGCCTCGCGCTCTGCTGAGATCTGTGATTCGTGTGCGTCCCGCTCGGTCTTGATTTGAGTCGCGTGTGCCTCACGCTCAGCAGTGAGTTGATCTGTGTGCGTTTCAAGCTCTGTCGCGAGGCGGGTAGCGTGCGCTTCGGCCTCTGAGGCAACGCGCGTATCGTGTGCTTCCCGCTCCGAATTGATTTGAGTGGTGTGTGCTTCTAGCTCGACGGAAATAGACTGCTGATGCGCGAGAAGCTCTGCGTGAAGTTTTTCGTCGTGGGCAGCCCGGTCGGCATCGATGTGTGCCTGGTGCGCGTTGAGTTCCTCGACGATCGTTGTGTCATGCGTTGCTCGTTCTGCCGCAAGCTGTGCATCGTGGGCTTCGCGTTCTGACGAAAGCTCAGTATCGAAGAAAGCTCGATCCCGATTGCGTTGCTCCTCGGCGAGCTCTGTGGCACGCTCACGTTCACGAAGCGCTTGCGCGGTGAGCGTTGCAAGCTCTGCTCTGTTTGATTCCAGATCTCGGGCCGCTTGACTGCCAAACTCTTCACGCTCCTGCGTTAAGCGAGCTTCGTGCTGGGCACGCTCGTGTCGGAGTTCACGGTCGTGTTGCGTGCGCTCCTCATTGATCGCAATGTCGTGCTGTTCACGTTCCTGAGCAACGCGTGCTCGAAGGTGCTCAATTTCGGTGGTGAGCGCGCGACGCTGCACGTTCATTTCCGAAGTGAGTTTGCGCTCAAGCTCGGTGTACTGCTCTTCGAGGGCAGCTTCCTCTGCCTGTCGTTGCGTAGCGAATTCAACCCGGCGGTGTTCCGTCTCTTGGGAAATTCGTGCGCGTTCGGCAGCGGCTTCGCGCTCGTATTCATCCTTTTGACGGGCGAACTTCGCAGACGCTACTTCAGTTTCGTTCTGCAGTATTCGTGCAGCCTCACGAGCGTTCGCTGAGAGAGCTTCGGCCTCAGCGTGTGCTTGTGCAAGGCGCGCCCGCGCGTCACGATCGGCCGTTTCAACGAGAGTTTCGGCCTCGCGCTTGGCTGATGTGGAACGTTGTTCGGCTGATTCCTGGGCCTCCGTGAGGAGCCGTTCTCGTTCGGCATTGAGATCTGCGACCTGCCTTGCGACGTCTGTCCGTGCACTGCGAATCATCACCTCGGCCTGCTCAGCTGCCGCCGTCAGTAGTTCGTCTGCCCGCGTTTGTGCCTGCGCGAGGAGCCGGTTGCTTTCGCTCTCGCTCGACGCGCGCAGTTTTGCTGCGTCGAGATCTGCCTGCGCCATCAAACTTTGTGCGTGCTGCTCGGCTACCTGCAAACTTTTCTCTACCCGAAGCCCAAGGCCCGAGTATCCAGTTGCGCCAAGTTCTGCGACCTGAGATTGCAGGTCTGTAATGAGCTGTCGCTGCTCTTGCCCCGAATTCACTGATTGTTGGTGTGCCTGTTGGAGTGATTCGAGGTGCGACTGGAGCGTAACGATGTGTCCGGTGAGAGAGCCTACCCGCTCGTCTACTTCTTCGCGCTTATACCCACGAAACGCGGGCGTGAACTGCTGAGCTGAGTCGGACACAGATCCTCCGATAAAATGTTCTGGCGAGCGCCACTGGAGGCGCAAAGGCAACACGCGGGGCAGTTATCTCAATGATAGCTGTACTCGCTCAAACGGCGGTCCGAAATATCCCTTCCAGCACGTACCCGGCAAGCTCGGGTACCGTTGTATGGTTAATTCTTTTTTGCGCACCCGCGCATCCACCCACTGAGACAGCAGGAGGAACTCCGTGAGATATGTCCTTGCCATCGCGGCGCTGGCCATTTCAGGGGTATTGCTGCTCCTGGGAATTGGACAGCGCACATTTCTTGCCGGGCCAACCGAGATCGTGCACTCGATGAAGTTCGATGAGGGCGTCAACTACGCAGTCATCGAAAGCGACGAACTTTTGAAGATCCCGGGTCAGGCAAATATTTTGATGCGCGGAGACGCTTCATTCGTTGCAGTTGCCAAGACGCGCGATATCGACGGGTGGCTCGCGCCATTCGATCGCGCGCAGGTTGAAGTGGATCCCAAAGCTCAGGAAGCTTCAAGCACGTCTGTGACTGGCGAGCCGCCGGCCGGAGACCTTCTCGAGGTCGACGATGACGGTGCGGTTGTGTTGCTTGATCCACGCGGAAGCGACCTGTGGTTAGAGTCGAGAACCGGTGAAGATGGAGCCATTCGTTTGCCGGTGTCACTCACGGAGAATCAGTCGATTCTCATCGCAGGTACTGGCGAAAAGCCCATTCCGAACGGTGCCTCAATCGCGTGGGTACAGGATCGCAACACCCCTTGGGCAGGTCCATTACTTGCTGGAGGAGCAGCATTCGCTCTCCTAGGTGCGGTGCTGTACCTCGTAGCCTTTGACCGGGACAAGCGGGCACTCGGTCCGCGCCGCGGGCGGAGGGGGCCACTCGTCGGCGTGCAGAACGTTGTGGGCGGTATGCGTCGGCGTAAGTCAGCGGATCCCGAGGTGCCCGAAGCTCCGAAGCAGGGTGGCTTGTCTGATGCGCCCGCACTTGAACTAGGCGAGAGCACAAACGAAGCTGCCACCGATGCAACGGATACGGCTGAAACAAACACGGTCGAAACCGACACAGAACTGCCCGAGCACGCTGAAGAAACTGCTGGCGAGGAGCCGGAAAATCAAGACACTAAGAGTGGGGACGATCATGCGAAATAGCAAGCGACGTCCAGGGCGTATCTCACTCCTTGCGGCAGCAGCGGGTCTCTCCGCGATGCTTGCAGTTTCGGGATGTTCCGCGGACTATTGGCCAACGTTCAGTGCTGAGCCTGAAGTAACAGAGGCAACCGAAGAGCCAGCGCCGAGCGAATTGACTACGGTTCCCGTCACGGAGAAGCAAATCCAAGCGATCGTGAATCGTGTGTCGATTGCTGCTGCTGCGGGTGATAAACAGCTCGATGCAGACTCCATCTCTACACGATTCACTGGCGACGCACTGGAACAGCGCACGGCGAACTACACAATCAAGAACGCGGTGTCTGATTACGGCTCATCCCCAGCAACAATCACGAATGAGCTCCTCCAATACCAGCTTGTGCAAAGCACGGAATCGTGGCCGCGCACCATTTTCGTGACAGTCGCTTCAGAAGCGAAAACAGACGAGGATGGAAACGTAGGGGAGGCTCCGTCACTCGCACTCCTGATGACCCAGAAAATTGCACAGGAGAACTTCCAAGTCACCCGAGTTTTCTCGTTGCGGGGCGGCATTGAGATGCCGCAGGCGGCACCTGCCGAAGAGGGCACTGCGGTACTCTCCGACGATATCTCTGGTCTCGTGCTCACGCCCGGTGAAGTCGGGGCAGCCTATGCAGCGGTATTGCAGGGTGGTGCTGAAGCCGACGAAGCCGAAGCATTTGATCTGACAGATGATCCACTCATTGAGAACTACGGTCAAGCATGGGCGCTCCAGTCAAAAGAGAAGGCTGACGCCGACGAGACACCGCAAACCTATTCGGCAACGGTTGAACAGGGTGAATCAGCAGTAACGAGTCTCTCAACTGGCGCGGGCGGCGCGCTTGTCGCAACTACGGTCATGGAATCGCAGATCATTGACTCCGCTGGCGGGCGTTTCAAGCCTCGTGCGGAAGGTGCGGTGAGCGCGCTCTCTGGGCTCTCAGGCCAGCAGGATCGTATTGTCCGCCAGGTGGCGCACCAACTGCTGTTCTACGTACCAAGCAAAGCAGACGGATCACAGATTAAGCTGCTCGGAGTAACGAGCGAGCTGGTTGGAGCGGGGAAGTAATTCATGAACGGGACAATGAGTCAGCACATTCCTGGTGGGGGGATTGATCTCAGCCACTTGGCTCAACGCGCACAACCGGGCCAACCAGGCCAGGGCGCAGCAGCCACGGGCGGAGCACCTCAAGGTGCTCCGGGTGGTGGGCAGACAGTTGATGTTCCGTCAATTGTGCTCGATGTTGCGGAAGCCAATTTTGAGCAGATCGCACAGCTCTCGCAAGTTGTGCCAGTGGTGTTTGATATTTGGTCCGCGCAGAGCGAAGCTTCTGTCGCGCTGAGTCCGATCGTAGAAAAGCTTGCGCGTGAGTTTGACGGACGTATCCTGCTTGCGCGTGTCGATGCCGATGCAAACCCGGGGCTCGCACAGGCGTTCCAGGCGCAGGCGGCGCCAACGGTGATTGCGCTGATCAATGGGAGGCCAGTTCCACTGTTCCAGGGAGCCATCCCTGAGGAGCAGGTAAGTGAGTTCTTTGCGCAACTCGTGCAACTTGCGGAACAGAATGGTGTCACGGGGCGAGTAAACGCACCAGATATCGGGGAGGCGGGTGAGACTCCGGACGTACCACCCGAGCCACAGGTTCCAGAGGCCCACCTGCCCGCAGTTGAAGCTGCGGAACGTGGTGACTTCGCCACCTCGATTATGGAGTGGGAAGCTGTACTCCTGAAGGCGCCAGCAGACGCGAAAGCAAAAGCCGCACTCGCACAGGTGAAGCTCCTACATCGATTGCAGGGCCTCACAGTCGATGAGATCCGCACAGCAGCGGCCGATAACCCGAATGATCTTGACGCACAGATGCGTGTCGCGGACCTCGATCTCTCCGGAGGGCACATTGAGGATTCTTTCCTGCGATTGCTTGATCTCTTTAAGGTAAGTGACGCTGATGCGCGAGGCGATATTCGGGAGCGAATGCTCGAACTCTTTGAGGTCGTTGGCGTTGCAGATCCGCGGGTGATTGCGGCACGTGGACAGCTCGCAAGCCTCCTCTACTAGGGCCCGACACATGCGGACTCGGTCGTACCTCGATCATGCGGCCACGTCTCCGATGAGTGAAAACGTGCTTTCGGCGTATGTCGAGGCACTTCGTAGTATTGGAAACCCAGCCTCGACCCATGGCGACGGTCAACACGCGAGTGAGCTTCTCGAAGCCGCCAGGGAACGCATTGCGCACGGACTGGGGTGCGATTTTGCTGAGCTGGTGTTTACCGGCGGTGGAACCGAATCGATCAACCTTGCGCTAAAAGGCGCCTATTGGGCGAGGCAGCGGGATGTCGCTAGGCCAGTCATTCTTGTCGCAGATGGAGAGCATCACGCTTCGATTGAAGCTGCTGAGTGGCTTCGTGACTCGCAGGGGGCAGACCTCATCTGGCTTCCGCTCAATGCGCTCGGCCTGCTGACGCCCGCTGCACTCTCAGAAGCAATTGCGAGCGTTGGCGCAGATCGTGTGGCCCTCGTTTCCTTCCTCTGGGCAAACAACGAAGTGGGCACCGTGCAGCCGGTCGCAGAGCTGTGTGAGGTGGCGCGTGCCGCGGGCATTCCCGTGCACGTGGACGCAGTTGCGGCGCTTGGGCAACTGCCCCTCGACTTTGCGGAGTCGGGGGCCTCGCTCATGAGTGTGTCGGCCCACAAGATCGGTGGGCCCGTGGGCGTCGGCGCGCTGGTTGTTGCGCGTGCTCAAATGATTGACGCTTTGTTTCACGGTGGATCGCAGCAGCGTGGCCGCTCAGGCACCCAAGACGTGGCAGGTGCCGTCGCATTCGCTGCCGCGCTAGACGAGGTTCTTGCGCCAGAGAGTAATGTGCCGCGAGCACGACATATCGAACATCTCACTGGGCTCCGTGACCAGCTGATCGAGGGCATACGCCGGGCGGATCCGACTGCGGAGCTGCGCGGGGTTGCTCCAGGTTCCGGGGCAGGCCGCTTACCAGGGAATGCGCATTTCACGTTCCCAGGGTGTCAGGGCGACTCACTGGTGTATCTGCTCGACGCTGCAGGCATTTCAGCCTCTGTCGGGTCGGCATGTCGAGCTGGGGTGGCAACTATCTCACATGTGCTCCTCGCGATGGGGCTTTCAGAGACCCAAGCTGCGGGTGCGCTGCGCTTCACCCTTGGTACGGCAAGTAGCACGGCCGAGATTGAGGCACTCATTGACGCGCTCCCAGAGGCATTGCGCCGCGCACGTGCTGCAGGGCTCAGCTAACTCGTCAAGCTTCACCGGCCATAAGTAAAGTGATCTGCATTCTCGACATGCATTATCAGCCCAGAACGCCTAGACTGCTTGGGTGAAGATTCTGGCGGCGATGAGTGGTGGTGTCGATTCTGCTGTCGCTGCTGCACGCGCGGTCGAAGCGGGCCATGAAGTGGTTGGCGTGCATCTCGCTCTCAGCCGAATGCCGGGAACACTGCGCACGGGCGCTCGTGGTTGCTGCACTGTTGAAGATGCGATGGATGCGCGTCGCGTCGCGAATCTGCTCGACATTCCTTTCTACGTGTGGGATTTCAGCGAGCGCTTCAAAGCTGACGTGGTCGATGATTTCATTGCGGAGTACGAGGCGGGTCGCACCCCGAACCCGTGCATGCGCTGCAACGAGAAGATCAAGTTTGCTGCCCTGCTCGATAAGGCCATTGCGCTCGGCTTCGACGCGGTCGCAACAGGTCACTATGCGAGTCTCGTCGATGGCCCAGGTGGCCTCGAACTGCACCGCGCGAGCGCTTGGGCAAAGGATCAGTCGTACGTGCTCGGCGTGCTCACTGCAGAACAGCTTGCGTATTGCTACTTCCCACTCGGTGATACCCCGTCAAAGGCACTCATCCGAGAGGAAGCTGCGGATCGAGGCATTCAGATCTCGCAGAAGCCCGACAGCCACGACATCTGCTTCATTCCTGATGGCGATACCCGCGGGTGGCTGTCTGACCACGTGAAGCGCGAACCTGGTGACATCTTGGACGAGGCCGGCGCAACTATTGGCCGTCACGATGGAGCGAACGGATACACCATTGGTCAGCGGCGCGGGTTGCAGCTTGGTGTGCCAGCCCCTGACGGTAACCCTCGGTATGTGCTCTCGATTCGCCCGGTATCAAACCAGGTCGTGGTAGGTCCGAAAGAGCATCTTGCAGTTTCACGCATTGCGGGCGGCCGCTTTAGCTGGGCGGGAGAACCTGGGCTGAACCTTGCTGAGAAGTTTGCATGCGATGTGCAGATCCGGGCTCACGCTGAGCCCGTGCCCGCGCACGCAACGCTGGTGCCGATCCGTGAGTCAGAGCGCACCGAATTGCACCGGACTGACGCCACGCACGAAGTAGTGGTCGACATCGCGCTCGATCAAGCAGAGCCGTTGCTCGGTGTAGCCCCGGGGCAAACTGCGGTGCTCTACATCGGCACCCGGGTACTTGGACAGTTCACGATTGATCGTGCAATTGCCGCAGCAGATCTCGCAGCTGCGTGAATCTCAGTGTGTGAACGTCGGTGGACGCTCCTAAACTGGAGCTGTGACCGAACCTGCTGAGACCCCAATCGACTTTACGCGAGCGCGCGCTGAAAGCCAGCGACTCACTGAAGCAATCGAACGGTATCGCCTTGCGTACCACTCGGAGGGCGTGAGCCTTGTCTCTGACGCTGAATACGATGAGTTGTTTCACGCGCTTGAGGCGATCGAGCGGGCGCATCCGGAACTTGCGGGGCAAGACAGCCCGACGCAAGAGGTCGGCGCGGCGGTCGTTTCCGCGGGCTTCCCCGAGCACGAACACGCCGAACGGATGCTCAGCCTCGACAACGTGTTCTCTATTGAAGAATTTCGCGAGTGGGCAGAGAAAACTCGACAGTCCGCTGGACAGGAGGTGCGCTGGCTCTCAGAACTCAAAATTGACGGGCTTGCGATCAGCCTGGCATACCGTAACGGTGAGCTTGAGACGGCAACGACTCGAGGTGATGGTCGCGTTGGCGAAGACATCACTGAGAATGTGCGGTTCATCCCAGTGATTCCCACAAAGCTCGCGGGCGAGAACATTCCCGAATTCTTTGAGGCGAGGGGGGAAGTGTTTCTGCGTGGCACAGACTTTGAAGCATTGAATGAACGCCAACATGAACTGCAGGAACGGCATGCGAAAGAACAGCGAGAGAAGGGAATTGCCGAAGACCGCATCACGATCAGGTACCCCGAATTCGCAAACGCACGAAATACTGCAGCTGGAAGTCTCCGGCAGCGCGCAGAGAAGAAGAATGCCACCGACCTCGCCCTCATGCGCGATCGACTCGGCCGGCTTTCGCTGTACGTACATGGCATCGGGGCCTGGGCAGAGTCCGAGTTTGTGAATCAGTCAGACGTATATCGGTTGCTTGCGGAGTGGGGGCTCCCCGTTTCGCCGCACTCCAGAATTTTTGATCGCATCGATGACGTCGTGGCCTTTATTGAAGATCGTGGTGAGCATCGGCATGACGTCGAGCATGAGATCGACGGCATCGTGGTGAAAGTTGATGATCTCGCGCTTCATGCCGAGCTAGGGGAGACGAGCCGCGCGCCACGCTGGGCGATCGCCTTCAAGTATCCGCCGGAGGAAGTCCACACGAGACTTCTTGAGATTCGTGTGGGAGTCGGCAGAACCGGTCGCGCGACCCCGTACGCGGTGATGGAACCCGTACATGTTGCAGGCTCGACCGTGAGCCAGGCAACACTGCACAACCAAGAAGTGGTGCGTGCAAAAGGAGTGCGTATCGGCGATATTGTCGTGCTTCGGAAGGCTGGGGACGTGATTCCCGAAATCCTGGGTGCCGTGCTCGAACGTCGCGATGGCACAGAAGTTGACTGGCAGATGCCAACGAACTGCCCAGAATGCGGCACGAAACTTCGGGCGATGAAGGATGGGGACATTGATTTACGGTGCCCGAATGCTCGTACGTGCCCCGCACAGGTGAGGGGTCGAGTCGAGCACATCGGCTCTCGCGGCGGCCTTGATATTGAAGTGCTGGGCGAAGTCACCGCTGCCGCACTCACTCAGCCAGATGACGGTGAGGAGCCGCTTCTCGTCACCGAGGCTGGGCTGTTTGCGCTCACAGAAGAGCAACTGGTGCGTCATTCCTACTTTCGGAAGAAAGACGGGACCCCTTCGAAGGATGCGGACACATTTCTCGCGGAGCTTGAGAAGGCAAAATCAAAGCCACTTTGGCGTCTGCTTGTGTCCCTCAACATTCGTCATGTTGGTCCTGTTGCCGCGCGCGCGCTTGCCGAGTGGTTTGGTTCCCTCGATGCAATTCGCGCGGCGAGCACAGAAGGTCTTGCGCGGGTCGACGGCGTCGGCACGATCATTGTCGAGTCATTGCGCGCCTGGTTCGAAGAGGACTGGCACCGCGAGATTGTCGAACAATGGGCGGCCGCCGGTGTGCAATGGGCAACCCCAGATCATTCGGGACCGGGTGCGACGGCATCAGCGGATGGTGTGCTCTCAGGGCTCACCGTCGTTGCTACGGGGACACTTGACGGATTCACCAGAGATGGCGCGAAAGAGGCCATCATTCAGGCTGGGGGAAAGGCGGCATCGAGCGTGTCGAAGAAGACTGACTTTGTGGCAGCAGGGCCCGGTGCCGGATCAAAGCTTGCGAAAGCGGAAGACCTCGGGATTCCCGTGCTCAACGCAGCACAGTTTGCGGTGTTGGTGACGAAAGGGCCATCAGGTCTCGACGAACTATCCACAGATTCTTGATTCCGCACTTGGGGCTCGACATTCCCGGATAACCTGAACGAACTTTGCTTGAGAGGATGCCACGGTACGGGCCGTGCACCCAGATATAAGGAGTCGAGAGTCGTGTCAACATTTGATCAGTCACCTATTCGGAGCGCCTGGGCGCT
Source organism: Leucobacter sp. (assembly GCA_052106035.1). GTDB lineage: Bacteria > Actinomycetota > Actinomycetes > Actinomycetales > Microbacteriaceae > Leucobacter. The sequence continues at coordinate 13,834 of JBQEBC010000009.1, forward strand.
GCAAGACCCACTCCTCACTGAGTACTACGACACCGAGTGGGGGGTGCCCGTGCGCGACGAGCGGGGCGTATTCGAACGGCTCACGCTCGAAGCGTTCCAATCGGGTCTTTCCTGGCTCACGATTCTGCGCAAGCGCAACGCATTTCGTGAAGCATTTGATGGATTCGACCCCGAACTCGTTGCTGCATATTCAGAGACCGATGTTGAGCGGCTGCTCGAGAATGTCTCTATCATTCGCAACCGAAGCAAGATTGAAGCGACCATTGCGAATGCGCGGGCGATGGTGGCCCTTCACCGCGATGACAAAACGCTCTCTGACATTGTGTGGAATCACATGCCAGAGACTTCACCCACGCCGCACACAGACGCTGAGGTGCCAAGCACATCACCGGAGTCGCTGGCGCTGGCGAAAGCACTCAAGCGAGTTGGGTTCAAATTTGTTGGCCCAACAACGATGTATGCGCTGATGAGTGCGCTTGGCGTGGTCGACGTGCATATCGTAGACAGCCATCGCCGCGGATGCTCGGGGCTCTGGAACACAGACGGAACTCGCGTAGCCGCCTGAACGGCTTCGGAAGACTTGAACGCGGTACACCTCAGCATGGAGCACATGACTAGCCGGTAGGATGGTCTGGTTCACCGAACCCCCCTTTTTTTCTGATGGAGCAGCATGCCAGACACTCATGCAGCGCCGAGCGAGATCACCACTGCATCAGTGGAACATCTCGCCGGGCTTGCCAGGATCGCACTCACCGAGACCGAAATCGAGACGCTTACCTCTGAGCTTGGCTCGATCCTCACGAATATTGCGAAGGTCAGCGAGGTCGCAACCAACGATGTGCCGGCTACGAGTCACCCCATTCCGTTGAGCAACGTGACGCGCGTCGATGAGGTTTCTGACGTGCTGACGCGCGAAGAGGCGCTGCAGAACGCACCCGAAACTGCTGATGGCATGTTCCGTGTGTCGTCCATTCTGGGCGAAGAGCAGTAAGGGAACGAGATCATGAGTGAATTGATTCAGCTCACCGCAGCTGAACTTGCTGCGAAGCTTCAGGCTGGCGAGGTTTCGTCTGAGGAAGCTACCCGCGCACACCTCGACCGTATTTCTGCTGTCGAGAGTGAGGTGCACGCGTTCCTTGCGACGAACGAAGATGCGTCACTGAACGCTGCGCGTGCAGTCGATGCACGCCGCGCAGCGGGGGAGCAGCTCGGCGAACTTGCTGGTGTGCCACTGGCAGTGAAGGACGTGCTCGTTACGACCGACATGCCGAGCACATCGGGTTCGAAGATGCTTGAAGGCTACCGTTCCCCCTTTGACGCCACTGCTGTGGCAAAAGCTCGCGCTGCAGGTTTGGTGTCGCTCGGCAAGACGAACATGGATGAGTTTGCAATGGGCTCATCGACCGAGAACTCGGCGTATGGCGCAACCTATAACCCCTGGGCGCTTGATCGTGTTCCTGGCGGGTCAGGTGGCGGCTCGGCCGCAGCGGTGAGCGCATTTGAGACTCCACTCGCGCTGGGCTCTGACACTGGTGGATCGATCCGCCAGCCTGCCGCGCTTACAGGCACGGTCGGCGCAAAGCCCACCTACGGCGGGGTGAGTCGGTACGGCGCGATCGCGCTGGCCTCATCATTCGACCAGATCGGACCGTGTGCGCGCACCGTTCTTGACACCGCGCTTCTGCACGATGTCATCGTTGGTCATGACCGTCACGACTCCACTTCTCTCGTGCACGAGTGGCCTTCGATGGCTGCCGCTGCGCGCGACGGGGTGAACCCGGAAAGCCTGAAGGGTCTTCGTGTCGGTGTTGTGAAGCAGCTCATGCTCGACGGGGTGCAGCCCGGTGTCAAAGCACGGTTTGAGGAATCCCTTGCGCTTCTCTCCGCGCAGGGTGCCGAGATCGTTGAAATTGATGCGCCTCATTTCGAGTACGCGGTCGCTGCGTATTACCTCATCCTCCCGTCAGAGGCCTCGAGCAACCTGGCGAAGTTTGATTCGGTGCGCTTCGGTCTACGCGTCGAGCCAGAAGGCGGCGGCACGATTGAAAGTGTGATGAGTGCGTCGCGCGAGGCCGGGTTTGGTGCAGAGGTCAAGCGTCGTATCATTCTTGGCACGTATGCGCTTTCTGCTGGCTATTACGACGCGTACTACGGAAGCGCCCAAAAGGTGCGCACGCTTGTGCAGCGGGACTTCGCGAGTGCCTTTGACAAAGTCGATGTCATCGCGTCGCCGACTGCGCCGACGACTGCTTGGAAGATCGGAGCCCACGCCGGCGACCCCATGCAGGATTACTTGAACGATGCGACGACGATTCCTGCGAACCTCGCAGGAATTCCTGGGTTGAGTCTGCCCGTCGGTACCGCCGCAGAAGACGGGCTTCCCGTGGGTCTGCAGCTCATGGCGCCTGCGTTCGAGGACGCTCGCCTGTACCGCGCTGCCGCAGCGATTGAATCGCTCATTACCGCCCGAGACGGTCGCCCGTTCTGGGCTCAGGCCCCTGTGCTCACTGAAGTTGGAAAGGCGCGTGCGTAATGGCTAAAACTAAGCTCATGAGCTTCGAGAAGGCGCTCGAACTGTTTGAACCGGTGATCGGGCTCGAAGTACACGTTGAACTCAACACGAAGACGAAAATGTTTTCGACCGCCCCGAACGTGTTCGGGTCTGAGCCGAACACCAACCTGGCGCCAGTGTGCCTCGGTCTTCCCGGATCCCTGCCAGTGCTCAACGAGACGGCCGTCAGGTACTCGATGAGTCTCGGGCTTGCGCTCGGCTGCGATATCGCAGAGGTTTCTGGGTTCGCCCGCAAGCAGTACTTCTACCCTGATATGGGTAAGAACTACCAGATCTCGCAGTTCGATGATCCAATCGCCCACGACGGATCAGTCGAGATTGAGCTCGCCTCGGGCCGGGTCGTGCATGTGCCGATTGAGCGCGCCCACATGGAGGAAGACGCGGGTAAGTTGAACCACGTCGGTGGATCCACTGGGCGCATTCAGGGTGCCGAATACTCACTTGTCGATTACAACCGCGCCGGTGTTCCGCTTGTTGAGATCGTTACCCACCCAATCTTTGGTGGCGAGGAGGACACCCCAGAGATTGCCGCGGCGTACGTATCAACGATTCGCGATCTCGTCGTTGCGCTCGGTATCTCAGACGCGCGTATGGAGCGTGGCAACATTCGCTGCGATGCGAATGTGTCGTTGCGACCGCGTGGCAACGAGGGCGCTGGTATGAGCGTGCTCGGTACGCGTACTGAAACAAAGAACGTGAACTCACTGCGCTCGATCGAGCGCGCGGTTCGGTTCGAGATTCAGCGCCAAGCAGTGATTCTGTCTGAGGGCGGATCGATCACCCAGGAGACGCGCCACTGGCACGAGGACACCGGTGAGACATCGCCAGGTCGCCCCAAGAGTGACGCTGACGATTATCGGTACTTCCCAGAGCCAGATCTCGCTCCGCTCACACCGTCGCGTGAACTTATTGAGCAGTTGCGTACCGAGTTGCCCGAGCATCCCACGCTTCGTCGTCGCCGACTGCGCGCCGATTGGGGCTTCTCGCAGCTCGAATTCCGCGATGTTGTCAATGGCGGTCTGGTACAAGACATCGAGGCCACGGTAGCTGCAGGTGTTCCTCCGCAGACCGCACGCAAGTGGTGGACAGGCGAAATCGCGCGTATCGCAAACGAGCGCTCAGTGACGCCGTCTGATCTCATCACGCCCGCGCAGATTGTGGAGCTGGTTGCACTCGTCGATGCCGGCACACTGAACGACAAGCTCGCACGCCAGGTGATTCAAGGCATCATCGACGGTGAGGGCACCGCTCAGCAGATCGTTGACGCCCGTGGGCTCGCGATCGTGTCTGACGATGGGGCGCTCATCGAAGCGGTGGATGCGGCGCTCGCGCAGCAGCCCGATGTGCTCGAGAAGATCCGCGACGGCAAGGTGCAGGCAGCTGGTGCGATTATTGGATCAGTGATGAAAGCTATGAAGGGGCAGGCAGACGCCGCCCGCGTACGTGAGCTCGTGCTCGAACGAGCAGGGGAGTAGCAATGTATTTTATTGTCGTGAAGTATGACGTCAAACCTGAATTTGCAGACGTCTTCCTCGAGCGCACCGCTGAGTTCACCGCGGCGACACGCGCCGAAACAGGGAACCTCTGGTTCGACTGGTTCCGCAGCGCAGATAACCCGAACGAGTTTGCGCTCATCGAAGCGTTTCTCGATGATGAAGCAGCGGGTGCGCATGTGAACGCTCCCCACTTCAAAGAGGGCCTCGATGCGATGCGGCCGTTGCTTGCGACCACACCGAAAATCGTCTCGCGCAAGGTAGAGGGATCAGGCTGGGACGAAATGGGCGAGCTACAGATCTGAGCTTCAGTATCGGTGCGTAAATATCGGCGCTTTACTTCTGACACCGCGAGTCGTGATTGATTGCGACGTAGACTCAGATCATGGGTGACAGCGACATGAATACCAGCGGAGAATTCTCAACCAAGGGTGCGTATGTGACCGGCGGTGAGTTCACCCGCGATACGAACTACATTGAAGATCGGATCGTCGCCGACCCTGAGGCGGTGCGTGCGTTGCCTGCACCGCCGGAGTCGAGTATCGGCTCAATTGGATTCGGGCTCAGCGAGGGCGCACAGGCGTGGCCGGTTGAACCCGGTCGCTATCGACTCGTTGCCGCGAACGCGTGCCCCTGGGCGAACCGCACCGTGATCGTGCGACGGCTCCTTGGGCTTGAAGACGCTATCTCGCTCGGGCGCCCGGGCCCCGTGCACAACGTGCGCTCGTGGACGTTTGACTTAGATGAGGGCGGCATCGATCCAGTGCTTGGAACTGAACGTCTGCAGCAAAACTACTTCGCCAGGTTCCCTGACTACCCGCGAGGCATCACAGTGCCCGCGATGGTCGATATTCCCACTGGTGGAGTCGTGACGAACGATTACCCGCAGATCACCCTTGATTTTTCAACCGAGTGGCGCGAGTTCCACCGCGACGGTGCCCCGAATCTATTGCCCGCGCAACACATGGACGACATGTGGGGCGTCATTAAACGTGTATTCACCGAGGTGAATAACGGCGTATACCGGTGCGGTTTCGCGGGAAGCCAAGACGCTTACGAGGCCGCGTACGCGAGGCTGTGGGATGCCCTTGATTGGCTCGAGGATCGTCTCTCGAGGAGCCGCTACCTCATGGGTGGCACCATCACAGAAGCTGACGTGCGACTGTTTACCACCCTCGCGAGATTTGATCCCGTCTACCACGGCCACTTCAAGACGAACCGTAACAAGCTCATCGAAATGGAACACCTGTGGGGCTATGCGCGTGACCTGTTCCAGACTCCGGGATTTGGCGACACAATCGACTTCACCCAGATCAAACAGCATTACTACATCACGCATGAAGATGTAAATCCCACGCAGATCGTGCCAGCGGGGCCGGAACTTGGCAACTGGCTCGACGCGCATGACCGCGGAAAGCTCGGGGGAGAGCCGTTTGGGGATGGCACCCCTCCAGAGCCGGTTCGGCCCGAGGAACAGATCTCCTCGGGCCAGAACCCGATGTACTAGGCGTTCACGACCTCACGGACTCCGGTGTTTGTGTCAGAGTGGGACTGGTCAGTGGCGGATACTGCTGTCGGCGCGGAAGTCGCACCAGCGCCCGCTAGTGTGGCCTCGATAACGGGTTGGTGCTGACGCGGGTTTCGCACACAGATCATCACAAGCATTGCTACGACAAATGCAGTTGCCGCGCCAACGATGAGGGCGGAGTGGAAGCCCGAGAGAAATACGTTTTGCGCATCGGCAACGTCGGTTGCGGTGAGACGTTCGGGCGCAAGACCCTGCGCAAGTGCGCCCGTCTCATCTCCAGTGAGTCCGTGGGCCGGGGCCTGAGCGTTTACAATCGCCGAAATGATCGCGGCGAACACGGCGGTGCCGAGTGCACCGCCGAGCTGGAGCATGGTTGCTTGGAATCCACCGGCTACTCCCGCGTGGTGCACAGGTGCGCCACCCATGATCAAATCTGCTGCCGACGTCATCGTGAACCCGACTCCGAACGACAAAACGACGAAGGGGATTGCGAGCCCGATATAGGGAGTGGCAGTTCCTGCGCTGATGAGCGCGGAGAGCGCGACTGCAATGAGTAATAACCCAGTCACCATGGTCCACTTTGCAGTGATTTTATGTGCAACGATCGCCCCAATGGGTGAGGCGAAGATCGAGACGCCTGAGAGCGGAAGCAGCATGATCCCTGCCAGCAGGCCGTCGTTCCCTCGCAAATTCATGAGGTACAGCGTCAGGAAGAACGTCACCCCGAGGAGCGTGAAAAAGTTGGTGGCGATCGCGACACCGCCGAGCGTAAAGCCCGCTGACTTGAAGAGTGACAGTGGGAGGAGCGGATTGACGACCTTCGTCTCGACAAATATAAAGAGTGCGAGGAACACGGCGCTGAGTGCGAATGTGCCGATCGTGAGGAAGCTGCCCCATCCCCAGGAGGCAGCCTCAACGATTGCGATGATGAGGCTCGCGAGCCCCGCAGCAAGAAGAATCACGCCGAGCACGTCGAAGTGCCCCGCCTCTCGCTGAGCTTTTGACTCCTTGAGTACGATTGCGGAGAAGACGACACCGATGATCGCAATAGGTGCATTGACGTAAAAGATGTACTCCCATCCGAGTGTTGCGACGAGCGCGCCACCGACAATCGGACCGGCCGCGATCGCGACGGACGAGATGCCGCCCCAAGCGCCAACCGCCATAGCGAATTTTTCACGCGGGAACGTCGCGCGGAGGAGAGATAAGGTCTGGGGCATGAGGATCGCCGCGCTTACACCTTGCAAGGCGCGGAAGACGATCACACCCGCTGTGGTGCCGACCAACCCGATCGCGACCGAGGTGATCGCAAATGCGATGACGCCGATGATGTACATGCGGCGTCGACCGAAGCGGTCGCCGATCTTTCCGCCGAGAATCAGGAACACGGCGAGGCCGAGGAGATACGCGTTCGTGATCCACTGCAGCTCTGCGAAACTCGTTCCCAAGTCTGCGGCGATGGTGGGGTTGGCAATATGGACCACTGTCGAATCGAGACTCACCATGAAGAGGCCGATCGCGACCGCGAGAAGAGTGGCTATGGGCTTACCGCGCAGTGAGTTTTGGGCAGAGGGCATTGGTGCTGTGATTGGCAGCGTCATATGAAGGGGAGCGCTTTCGTTCGCGAATGAGTGAAGTTGAACGCGCGACAACGACCCGAGTTGGGTCCCAGCGAGGTGCGCAGAACGCAAGGACCGAACGTGGCAGAAGGAACTGCACGGATCAACATGGCCACGACCATCACCAATCCCCTTGTGTATAAAACTATACACCATTAGAATCGATTCATGCACCCCGCTCAGAAAATCGACGCAGATCCTCTTGCGGAATTGGCAGATGTCATCTTGTCGATTGCGCACCGAATCGAACTTCGCGGTACAGCTGCGAGAGGTGTCATTCCACTGACGAACGCGGAGATCACCGTAATGCGCGAATTGCACCGATCACCCGGAGCGACGGCGACGCGCCTCGCAACACTCACCGGGTTGCAACGCAGCAATGTGAGTGCAATGGCAAGGCAGTTGGAGAAAGCCGGCTTATTACAGCAGGTGCCACCTAATGAGGGCAACCGCGGGGTGGGCTTTGCCCCCACCGAACTTGCAGAGGCAACGCTCGCCACCCTCCGCCGACACTGGGCAGACAAGCTTGCCGAGGTGTCACCCGACATCCTCGCGCCAGTAATTGCAGAGCTTGCATCCCTCGAGGAAATTCTCCGAGCGCTGCCTGTGCCCGCATCAGCTCACGTCGTCGTCGACCCAGTCCATTGATTTGGTGACCGCCTTGCGCCACTGGCGAAGCAGACGCTCCCGCTCTGCCTCATCCATTTGTGGCTCCCAGCGCTGGTCTTCTTTCCAATTCTCACGGAGCTCATCGAGCCCCGACCAGAACCCGACCGCGAGTCCCGCTGCGTACGCTGCGCCGAGGGCGGTGGTCTCGGTGACCGCTGGGCGCACCACCGGCACCCCGAGCATGTCCGCTTGAAATTGCAACAGGGCGTCGTTTGCCACCATGCCGCCGTCAACTCGCAGTTCAGTGAGCGACGCGCCATGTAAGGCACGTACATCAGCATTCACCGCATCGAGCACGTCGCGCGTTTGGTAGGCAACCGCCTCGAGTGCGGCGCGCGCGATGTGGCCACGGTTCGAATATCTCGTGAGACCCACGATCGCGCCACGCGCATCGGGCCGCCAGTAAGGTGCGAACAGGCCTGAGAACGCCGGCACGAGATACACACCGCCGTTGTCGTCGACGGAAGAAGCGAGCTGTTCTACCTCGGGTGCCGACTTGATGAGCCCGAGTTGGTCGCGCAGCCATTGAATGAGTGACCCCGCGACCGCGATGGACCCTTCGAGTGCGTAGTGCGTGGGGCCATCACCGAGCTTGTACCCGACCGTGGTGATGAGCCCGTTCTTCGAATGCACGATCTCTTCACCGGTTTGAAACATGAGGAAGCACCCGGTGCCGTAGGTGTTTTTCGAGTCCCCGGCCTCGAATGCGGCCTGCCCAAAGGTCGCTGCCTGCTGGTCTCCAAGAATGCCTGCGATCGGGGTGCCGCGCAGAAGCGATGCTTCGCCAGCGATGCCGAACTCCTCCGAAGATGAGCGGATCTCCGGGAGCATCGACCGCGGCACACCGAACGCTTCGAGTAGCTCATCATGCCACTCAAGCGTCTTGAGATCCATGAGCATCGTGCGCGAGGCATTGGTGACATCGGTGGCATGCACACCATTGTTCACTCCGCCCGTGAGGTTCCACAGCACCCACGAATCTGTGGTGCCAAATGCGAGCTTGCCGGCATCTGCCTTCGCACGCGCGCCATCGACATGTTCGAGGATCCACGCGATCTTTGATGCCGAGAAATAGCTGGCGAGTGGCAGCCCGGTGAGATCCTTGAACCGGTCAACGCCTAGGTCTGATCCTGCGGCGAGTGTGTCAACGATCTCCTGTGTGCGGGTGTCTTGCCAGACGATTGCGGGCGCAACCGGTTCGCCCGTCTCCCGATCCCACACCACGGTGGTCTCACGCTGATTCGTAATCCCGATAGCGGCGATGTCGCTCTCATTCAGCTTGGCCCTGCCGAGCGCTGTGCCGAGGACCTCTTGAGTGTGACGCCAGATCTCGGCAGCATCATGTTCCACCCAACCGGCGCGCTTCATGTGCTGGGTGTGTTCCTGCTGGCCGGTAGCAACGATGTGGCCGGCCTTGTCGAACACGATTGCGCGGGTTGACGTGGTGCCCTGGTCGATCGCGAGGATGTATTTCGCCATCACTTGCCCCTGCTCGAGGTGGGTGCTGCCGCAATTGGGGCGACACCCTCTTCACCGAGTGTGACGCGGTGAAGATCCAACAGAATCTGCGTGGCGCGTTGCACCTCTGCGTCTTGCTGTGCGGGGTCCCAACCGAGTTCGCCTCCGACCGCGGCTGCGATCTCGTCGAGGGAATCCTTCGTGAGCCCACCCCGAAACGCGAGCGAGGTTCGTCTGAGGAGCACATCATCGAGATGCAGCACATCTTCGTGCTTCGCGAGGAATGCGAGCTCCTCGGCAAAGTATCCCGGAGCATGAACGAGTTCGCTCGGGCGTTTCGGTAACGCGGCAATGATCGGGGCAGCCTTCGTGCCATATCGCGCGAGTAGGAGTTCGATGAGTGTTCGACTGTGGCCAGCACCATTTCTCGCGATCCACAGTTTCTTTGCCGCTCTCCCCGTGGGAAACCCGATAGCGCCGCCGATAGGGGTCGCTCTGGTCTGCGTGCGTTTCGCGATGCGAGTGGGCGACCAGCCGAGAAACGCAAGTGTCTCATTGCCCAGGTGCTCCGCCAGAGCGCGGAAGGTTGTCCATTTGCCTCCCACGAGGCTGAGGGTGCGCACGTCGCCGAGCCACCCCGGCTCAATCCGATAGTCGCGCGACACAAAGCCGGGAAGCGTATCGTCGTGCTTTGGCAGTGGCCGTACACCCGAGAACGTGAATACGATCTGCTCAGGGCTCACAGTGATCGTGGGGAAGACATGCTGAACGAGGTCGACGAAGTATTCGATCTCTTCATCGGTGCATACTGAGATTTCGCGTGGATCTACATTGATATCGGTGGTTCCAATCATGACCCGGCCATTGAGCGGATAGATGAGCACGATGCGCCCGTCAGAGTGCTCAAAGAAAAGTTCTCGACCCGCAGTCGCGTCGTAGAGTTCGGGGTGATCGAGCACAATGTGGGAGCCCTTGGTTCCCCCCATATAAGCGGTCGGCCGCCCCAGCGCCTCGTTCGTGAGATCAGTTGACTTTCCACTCACGTTCACAATGACACGGGCATCGAATGAAAACTCGACGCCGAGTTCTTCGTCGCGAAGGACCGCCTGGCCGTCAGTAAACCCCACGAGCGACACGTAGTTTGCAGCGCGGGCTGTCTGGTCGCTCGAGATCTCGCCCGGAGCATGGGCTTGCGTGGCGCCCGCGGCGAGCCCGTCGTAGAGCACATCGAGTGCGAGCCGTTCAGGGTCGTGCATCGACGCGTCATAGTAGGTAGCCGTGTATTTAATCGAAGGATTCAACCGGGGGAGCTGCCTGAGTGATTTCTCCCGTCCGTGAAAACGGTGACGCGGCACACGACCACCAGCCCGCGAAAATGTGTCGTAAATCATGAGCCCAGTTTTGATGAGTAGCGCTCCGCGCTCGCGCGGTTTGCCGCGGCCGTGCGTGACGAGCAGCCTGAACGGTGCCGTGAGAATTCCTGAGAACGTCGAGAAGATCGGAATCGTCGTCTCAAGCGGCTTGACGTAGTGCGGGGCGTTGCGGATCAGACGATTGCGTTCTTGCACCGCCTCTTTTACAAGCCTGAGTTCGCCGTTCTCAAGATAGCGAACCCCGCCGTGCACCATGTGGCTAGAAGCTGCAGATGCTCCAGAGACGAAATCTGATCGTTCAACAAGCGCAACGTCGACTCCTTGGAGCGCGAGTTCACGGAATGTTGCGATGCCGTTGATGCCGCCGCCGATAATGAGTACATCGGCACTCGGGCGACCAGTCAACGACGCAACTCGAGCTCTGGGGGTTTGCTGATTCTTCATGCGCATCACCTGTTCTCGTCTGTCGTGCTCACGCTGTCTTCGCTGCAGTCTCTACGCTATCGCCTCGTTCAAGGAAACGCGCAGGGTTCGCGTGCTGAAGTGACACTGCTGATGTGGTGCAATGGACGGGTGGTGAATGTGAAGAGAACTGAGGCGTCGATGCTGCATGTCGACATGGACGCGTTCTTCGTCTCAGTTGAGCTCTTGGAACGACCCGAGCTCATAGGTCTCCCCGTTGCCGCGGCACACGACACACAGCGTTCTGTCGTCTCGAGCGCGAGCTATGAGGCGAGGCAGTTTGGCGTGCGCTCTGCGATGCCGGTTGCGCGCGCGAAGCAGCTCTGCCCACAGCTTGTGCTCGTGACTCCGGTGTACGCGAAGTACCGGGAGGCCTCGAAGCAGGTCATGCAAATTTTTCGAGAGTTCACGCCACTCGTGGAGCCTCTGAGCATCGACGAGGCATTTCTTGATGTAGTTGGGTCGATACGGATCTTCGGGGCACCGATTGAAATTGCGCGGCAAATCAGGGAACGCATTCGCGAAGAAACTGGGCTGCCCGCATCAGTCGGGCTGGCCGGTACCAAGTTCGTGGCGAAGCTCGCCTCGCAACGCGCAAAACCTGACGGAATTCTTGAAATACCACCCGAGCGCACGCTCGAGTTTTTACACCCGCTTCCCATCAGCGCGATGTGGGGCGTAGGCCAGGCGACCGAGCGGACGCTCAAAGCCCGTGCGATCTACACCGTTCAAGACCTCGCACGAGAGCCTCTCGACTCACTTCGGAGGATCGTTGGGAACGCGAGCGCGGTACGGCTGCATGAGCTTGCTAGCGGCCGTGATTCGAGAGACGTGAAGACCACTCGAACTGAGAAGAGCATTGGGCACGAGGAGACCTTCGCGGCCGACGTCTCTGACGCCGATATGTTGGAGCGCGAGCTCCTGCGGCTCTCGACCCGCACCTCGGAGCGTTTGCGTGACGCGGATCTTGAGGCTCGCACGATCGCAATCAAGGTGCGCTGGGAATCCTTCGAAACAGTAACCCGATCTCGCACGTTGCAGGAGCCGACGAATGCCACCGGGAGGGTCTATGCGACGGCGCGCGAACTCTTCAACGGGATTGCACCAGGTGGACAGCCGCCGAGACCGGTTCGTCTCATTGGCGTGCGCGCTGAACAGCTCCAAGAAGCTGGAAGCAACTCGAATGCGCTCTGGAGCGAAGACGAGCAGATGCGGGCGGTCGATAGTGCCGTTGACGAGGTGCGTGGCAAGTTTGGCAACGCGGGTCTCACCTCGGCGCGGTTGCTCGGTGGTCGAGAAGAGATTGTGGATCCGCGCTCGCTCCAAGACCCAGGTTAGCCGTCGGCAGAGCCCTCATCGGCAGCTTCGTTCGCGCTCGCGGCCCCAAGCGCGAGAATTGCATCGAGCAGGGAAGCGAGCCAGTCGAACACGAGCACCGTTCCACGCGTCGGCTCCTCATCGATGAGCCGCTCGTGATCCTCCTCGGTTTTAAGCCCGATGCGTGCCGCGATCGCCAGGCGTACAGCCGTGACGGTGCGTGCCCACGCGGGAAACGAGGACTGGGTAATGTTCACCGCCGTCTCAGAGGAGGTATGCGGCATCGACCAGTCGAGGTCTCCGACAACCTGCATCGCGTCCTGCATCTTGCGGTTGATGAGCCCCTGCTCAGTGACACGTCGAAATGCAGACGCGTCCTCCGCCTCCTCGAACGCATCGGGGAAGAGTCTCGCAAGCGCAGGGTCGTCAGGGATCTCATCAGACCCACCCACCTCAAGGCTTGCGAACAGCGGATCGGGATCAAGCGCTGTGCTGCTGTGGCTTTCCATCAGCATGATCAGCTGGCGTACGAGCTGATCGAGCATGCCTGCCTCTTCGGGATCGAAGAGGATCTCGATGCCGCCCTCGGCTGGCTGCAATCTCACTGTGCTGTCTCCTCGTTCGACAGGTGCTTCACTTTGCATCCTCCCTCTCGACGGTCGCCCACAGGCCGTATTCGTGCATCGCCTCGACATGCAACTCCATTTCCTCACGGGCACCCTCAGCAACGGCGGCGCGCCCGAAGTTGTGCACACGCATCATGAGTTCTTCTGCGCGTTCGACTGAGAAACCAAAATGCGCGCGAAAGACGTAGCTCACGTACGACATGAGGTTTACCGGGTCGTCCCAGACCACCACTCGCCAGGGGCGTTCAGGGGCCACCGCGAGAGAACCGTCGGTGTGCGGGCTGCGTTGGGCGCCTGAGCTGTGATTCGCCATTATCCCCACCCCAATTCGTGGATCCGTTCCTCGCTGATCCCTAAGAAATGTGCGACCTCGTGTACGAGGGTAATACGAATTTCGCGTGTGAGCTCTTCCATATCAGCGGAGTGATTCATTAGATTCTCACGAAAGAGCGTGATGCGGTCTGGCTCCTCGCCATATCCGTACGTGTCACGCTCAGCGAGGGAGAACCCCTCGTACACGCCGAGCACATCGCTGCCGTCCTCCGGACGATCCTCGATAAGAAAAATCACATTATCGATGTGTTCAAACATTTCGTCGGGAAGCGAGTCGAGGCCGTCGGCGACCATCGACTCAAACTCTTCGGGCGACACATCAGGCATGCTTTCACCCTAACGGCTTGCGCAAAGATTCTCTGGGAATTCTTAGCCACACCGAATTTTCCGATTATTCCGTCGCCTCATGTGCGCGAGCGGAGGCGAGCTCAACATCCGGATCGACTTTTGACCGGGCACGCCAGGGGAGAAGCAGCCACAGGCACACAATCACCAGTCCCGTAGCGAGCGCCGCGATCCACCCTGTTATTCCGCCCAAGACCACACTGAACACAAAGGCCACGGTGCCGGTGAAGGTGAGCCCGAGAAAAATGAGTGCCGTCACCGTGAGGCGATTCGCAACCTGCACGGTGCGCGGCTTGCGACCGAGTTGAAAGAGGAAACGGTGCAGGCTTACCGGCGCGACCATGAGCACGGTTGTAACGATCGAGAGCGCGACAAGCACAAGGTAAACGGTGCGTTGCCCGTCGGTGATTTCTGAGAACCGCTGCTGAAACGGCAGCATGAGCAGAAAAGCGGTAAGAATCTGCACGCCAGTCTGCGAGACACGAAGCTCCTGTGTGAGCTCGGTCCAGTTTCGGTCTGCACGCATGGAGGGTGTTTCGGTGCGTTCTGGTGTTTCAGCCATACCGTCATAGTAGGCGCAGGCGCTGCTCTTACATACGGTACGCGTGGATCGGCAGCGCATAGGGCACGTTGGAGCGCTCGCCGCCGCTCGTCAGTATCCCGGTGATGAGATCGCGTGGGGTGGGGTGGTCGGTCAGCGCCGCGAGATATGCGGTGTGCGCTTCGAGTGAGCGGATCCCGCGTTCGAGTGATGCTTCGGAAACTGGGATCGCGTGACCAGGGTCATGCATGGTGACGAGAAGCCAAGACGCCTTCCATGCGGTGAGCCCCTCATGGGTGAGCTGATCTCGGAACAGCCAGGGATTGTCGGCGTCACGGATCGCATCGACCACCGCGAGGCCGGTCGCGCGATGATCTGCGTGGTTAAGCCCCCAGCCTGCGTCGAGGTTCCAGGTCATGGTAATAATCGCATCGGGGCGCACGGTGCGAATTTCGCGGGCGATCGCCGCGCGGGTCTCAAGCGAGTGCTCGACGAGGCCATCGGGAAGGTTGAGGATAGTGAGGCGGGAGACGCCAACCTCATCACACGCGGCCTGTTGCTCTGCAGCGCGGAGCGGGGCCACCTCTGCGGGCGAGGAATCCCGAATGCCTGCCTCACCTGCGGTCAGCAAGAGATACGAGACTTCGATGCCACGCGCGGTCCATTCGGCAACTGCCGCCGACCCACCATATTCCATGTCATCCGGGTGTGCGACGACGCACAATACTCGCTGAATGTCTGCGGGATCAAAGAGTTCAAGTGTGTCCATGAATCGACTCTAGCCCGAGGCGCTGCGCGGCGACATGGATTGTTCACCTCATGTTTATTACAAGTATGGCGTTCTCGTAATTGTGCGACATGTTGATCCCGTTAACCCAGTGGTGTTGGAAGTCGCACCCGAGTTTCAACCTTGAACTCTCAGGCAAAACCCATACCCCGAAAGGCTTCGCTCATGAAGACTCGCTCATTCCTCAGTCTCAGCGCCATTTCACTTGCAGGGCTCGTTGCACTCACCGGCTGCACCAGCACCACAGCCGCCGCCGACGATGCCGAAGCAAACGTCATCAGAGTCGTCACGTTGCCAGCAAGTGACGACCCCACAACGGTCAACCCGTGGGTTGCTCTCGAGGAATTCATCGAGACAGAAACCGGCATGGAGGTCGAAGTTACTGACGCTCCCGATTACCTCGGTGTTGTAGAAGCCGTGCGTGCCGGCCACACCGACATCGCGCTCATGAGTGCGTTCCCGAGTGCGCTCGCCGTGAATACCGGTGAGGTCGATGCGTTGCTCACCTGGCCCGGGTCGCCTGAGCCAGTCTCAAAGTGCTACGTACTCCAGGACTCACCGATTCAGAAGCTTGAAGATCTCAAGGGTAAGACAGTCGGGTTTGCAGACCCCGGCTCAAGCTCAGGCTTCTTTATGCCCGTACACGCGCTCGACAGCGTTGGGCTCGAGCGCGACGTTGACTACGAGTCAATGTTTGCTGGCGGTCACGACCGCACCGCACTCGCGGTGAAGGAAGGCCAGATCGACGCGACATGCACCTCGACGTCGCTCACCCAGATGCCGGGCACCGACTACTTCCCGTTTGAAGAAGGTGAAATTCGCTTCATTGGCGAGTCAATTCCGATGGATATCAGCATGGCAGTGATTGCAAGCCAGACCATCAGCGACGAAAAGCGTGAAGCACTACTCGAAGCGCTCCCAGCCGTCTTCTCTGAGAAGAACGCTGATGTGCTTGGCGTCTACGGCGAACTCGGCATTCTGAGCTCAGAGCCAACGCTCAGCCCAGACGCCAGCATCTTCCAGTCACTCGTTGACGTCGCAGCGGTCGCGGGCGTCGACATTTCGGATCTCGACTAATGTCGAAACTCGAACTCCAGGAGACGCAGGTTCCGACCGAGAATGAGCTTCGGAGAATGCTGCCTAAGGTGCAGGTGCGCCAGCTCGCGGTCGAATACAACTCTGACGACGGCCTCGTGCTCGACGGTGTCGATCTTGACCTCTTTCCCGGCGAGATCGTGGCGCTGCTCGGTTCATCAGGATCGGGCAAGTCCACGCTCATGAGAAGCCTCACCGGGTTCGCGCCGATCACGAGTGGATCGGTGCGAGTCGCAGGTTTCGACGTGACGAACTTGAAGCGGGGAGAGCTTCGCTCACTGCGCGCAAGTGCCGGGCAGGTCTTCCAACAGTTCAACCTCATCGGCCGGCTCAGCGTGCTTACGAACGTGCTCACTGGCGCGCTGCACGCATCGGGTCCGTTCAATTTGGTCGGGGGATTCACCGGCGAGCAGCGCAAGCGCGCCCTGGAACTCCTCGACCGAGTCGGAATCGTGCACAAGGCAAAGGAACCCGCCCGGTCGTTGAGCGGCGGGCAGCAACAGCGTGTCGCCATCGCCCGGGCGCTCATGCAGAACCCCCAACTCATCCTTGCTGATGAGCCAGTAGCGTCGCTCGACCCGAAGCTTTCAGACTCGGTTCTTGAACTACTGGGGAGCATTGCTCGGGAAGACGGAATCCCGGTGCTCATGAGTTTGCACGTGCTTCCGCTTGCGCTGAGGCACAGCGATCGCATTGTTGGGTTGAAGCACGGCGAGATGCTCATTTCTGCGCCGACAGCGACGTTCGACGCCGCCTAGCTTGACGTGCTCTATGACGGAACGGAGCAAAACGATGACGATGACCATTAAACCTGAAAAGAATATAAAGCCCGAAAAGAAGAAGTCGAAAAAGGGCAAGAAGAACAAGAAAAACAAGCAGCTCGACCCGGCGATCCGCGCCCAGCTCGAACGCGCGGTTGCTGTGCCTCGGGCACGATTCCTGGCAGGGTTGGTCGTGGCGTGTGTCTTCCTGCTGTGGTCATTCCAAGGCGTTGGATTCAACTTTGAGAAGCTCGCTGATGGAACGGTCAATATGGTCGGGTTCGTCGGCAGGCTCTTTCCGCCTGACTTCGCGAAGATTGGGCTCATCATCGAGCTGCTCATCGAGACCGTGCAAATGGCGTTCGTTGCGACCGTGCTCGGAGCGATACTGTCGCTGTTCATCGCGATGGCCGCGGCCTCAAACCTGTCTCCCAAGTGGCTCTACTTCGGCTCCCGGTGGGTCATGAATATTATTCGGGCGGTACCCGACCTGGTGTTTGCATTGATGTTCGTGTCGGCAGTAGGGCTCGGCCCGTTCGCAGGCATCCTCGCGATGACTCTTGGATCCATCGGTTCAATTGGCAAGATTTATGCGGAAGCGATGGAGTCTGTTGACCAGGGTCCGATCGTCGCGATGAAATCTGTGGGGGCTTCGCACCGACAGGTCATTCAATACGGTGTGCTGCCGCAGGCCGCTCCGCTTCTAGTCTCATATACGCTGCTGCTCTTTGAAGGCAGTGTGAGAAACGCAACGATCTTAGGGCTTGTGGGCGCCGGAGGCATTGGCCTCGAACTCACGACTGCCATGCGCTTGTACGACTACGGGCACCTAAGCGCGATCATCATCTGCATCATCGTCGTGGTGACTGTCATCGACCAGGCAAGCGCCTTTATTAGAAGGAGAATCACATGATCGACTCAATTCAACTCAGCAAGCCCGTCAACCTTCGTGACCTGGGCGGCCTCCCTGTTGCGGGCGGCACAATCGCGCCAGGATTTGCGATCCGTTCGGACGACCTCACGACGATTCCGAATGAAAGCGCTGAAGAACTCGTAGCGAACGGTCTTACGGCGGTCATCGATCTTCGTTCGCGAGGGGAGGTGCAGGCCATGGGTCGCGGCACACTGATGGATCACGCCGTGATGTACCACCATGTCCCGTTTGTGGCGGACTTGGGAACTGGTCTGGCATCAAGGAGCGACCCAGGCAGAGCTCCGGAAATGGCAGAGTTCTATCCCAATCTGTTTGAGAATGCCGGCGCACAGATTGTCACCGCGCTCGCCGTTTTGGCGCACGCCCCCGGGGCGGTCGCGTTTCACTGTGCGGCCGGACGCGACCGGACTGGCGTGCTTGCGGCATCGCTGCTTCTGGCACTCGGTGCAGATGACGACGTCATCGTCGCAAATTACGAGCTCACCCACCCGAACACCCAAGCAATCATGGAGCGCACTCGCCCAAATCTGCAGCGCGTCATGGAGGCGGCAGGGTTCGATCTCAGTGCAGGGGCGAAGCTTGCGGTGAAAGACCCGGGGGAGGATGACGCGATGCGAAAGACCCTCAACGTGCTGCGTGAACGTCACGGGGATCCGCTTGCGCCACTGAAGGCTGCAGCCTCGGTGAAGGGCTGATCGGGCAACTGCGCGAGCGCGCAGGGGTCTGATGTGACGGGGGCAGTAAGTATCTTGGACTGTACCGGGGCGACAGTTCGTCGTCCCGGACGGCCTCGGGACGCCGCACTTGAAACACGAGTGCTTCAAGCAGTCATCGATCTCATTGATGCAGGTTTGCCGGTGACGGCCGGCGAAGTGGTCGAGCGAAGCGGGGTGAGCCGCGCTGCCATTTATCGGCGCTGGAACACGCTCGACGCGCTCATCGCGGCGGCCCTCGATGTGGGGCGCGTGGTGGTGCATCCGCCAGAGCACCTATCGATTCGAGAAGCGCTGCGATTTGGGTTTCCGAGACCTGAACAAGGCACGACAGAACGCTACCCAGAGGGTCGACTCCGGCAACGCATGTTGCTTGCCCTCGCTGATCCCGACCTGCAGCACCAATACTGGGAACGGCACGTCTCGAGGCGACGGGAGCCCTACTTGCGATCCTCGAGCGGGCGCGCAAGTGTGGAGAAGTACGTGCTGACATCGATCTCGAAGCGGTACTCGACCTGCTGTCGGGCGTCTACTACTACCAGATCGTTGCCCGCGGTGCAGATCTCAGCGATATTGATACGCTCGAACGTTGCGGTGCTGCGATGGACATTATCTGGGACGGAATCGCAGCTACTTAATGTACACGTCGAGATGGTTGCCGACCGTGCCACGGTCGTAGATCTTGCCGGGGTGGCCAAACGGCGTTTCGAAGACCGTTCCCTTCGGAGCTGATCCAGCAAGCACAATGTACCCGTCGCTGTCGCTCACATAGCCTCCGGCATTCACATGCCTCCCTGGAATTGCGAGGCCGCCACCCGGCAACACTTGCTGGCTGTAGTACGTGAACCGGTAGCCGCCCCAGTTGACCGATCCGCTAAACATGAACTGCTCAAGTGTGTATTCTGCCGCAGGAGTAGCTGGTTTGCTTGGCGCATCTTCATCGAGCGTGACATCGAGATCGATCACTGAGTTGTCAGCATCAGTCGACACAAGCATCTGACGGTCGTCAGGTGCGAAGATGATCTGCCCGTCAGCTGCAGTCGCGCTCGGAATCGAAAACGGAGCGAGTACCGCGGTGCCGACGAGTACGAGTGTCGTCGAAATCGATCCGACCGGGCGAATGCGCAGTCGGTACGGGGATGCAGGGGATAAGAAAGACACAATGCTTTGATTGTAACCGCGCATCCTGAGCGGGAACGCTACTTCATTTCCCTAATGGGTGCCGCGACGTGGAGGGGAGGGATGTGCCCGGGCAGAGAACATCGAGCACACGCACAAACGTCGTAAGCCACAGCAACGCGAGACCCATAACGATTCCTTCCACGGCTGTCATCGGCAGGTGCAGTGGGAAGGAGACGAGCACGATGACGGCTACAAGTACAACGAATCCGACAGTCACCCCTCTTAATAGTCGCGGTGTTTCAGGCAGTTCGAAGGTTGAAAGTGTGCTCGCGAGGACGAGCAAGGCTACCGCAGAGAACGCCGAAATGAGGTGCGGCACTGGTGCGCGGTCGAGGGGGAGTAGGCCGACACCGGCGAGCGCGCCTGGGCTCAGGTCAGTACCCGCGCGAAACGCTGCTCTGGCGCCAACGGCCGCGGCTACGCCCGTGAGCAGTGCGCCCCCGAGCGTCGACAGTTCGAGACCCTGGAGCCCCGATGCCAGTATCTGACCGGTGAGCAGTACTCCGAGCCCAGTCACCGAGAAGATCGCGATGGTCACTGCCGCAGATGAGATGTTTGAAACGAGTGCCTGCCAGCGGAACATCGGAACGGTCTCTCCTGGCCGGTGTAGGCGTGTGCTCACCACGAAAGAGGCTCCGGCGATGATTCCAGCGACGAGAGCGACGGGAATGATGACCGACCCCGCACCGGCGAACGGCCGTGCCTCTCCATGCAGGATGGCGGCACCACCTAGGGCTCCCAGTATGAAACCGGCAACCGTCACCCACAGCAATCTGCTCTGCCGACGCAGTTGAACCTCAGCGCGTTTTCCGGGCTTCACGCCCAGGTTTCCAACATTTGCAAAGGTCATGTCGACAGCCTATGCGCGGCTTCCGCGGTTTTGAAGACCTGGATACGGGTCGTGAAACGCCCCAGAAGGAATACACGTGCGCGAACTCGCGTTAGGCTTGAACGTCGTCCATGAGCGGATGCCGTAACTGTCGGCTTCGTCGGTGGTACACACCTATCTTCTGAGGAGACGTTTTGGCCACCACTTCCACCGGTTCAGTTCCCACTGTGAAGGCGCCGCTGATAGCGCCCTCTGACATGCGGGTGATTTGGTTACTGCTGGTAGCCGCCTTCGTTGCCATCCTCAATGAGACTACGATGGGCATCGCGATTCCGCACCTCAACGCAGACCTGGGCATCCCACCTGAACTCGGGCAGTGGCTCACGAGTGCATTCATGCTGACGATGGCGATTGTGATCCCGACTACCGGCTTCCTGTTGCAGCGGTTTACGACACGCCAGGTCTTCATCGCTGCGATGACATCGTTCACCCTCGGTACCCTGGTGTGCCTGCTTGCTCCCGGATTCGAGGTGCTGCTTGCCGGGCGCGTGATTCAGGCAGGAGGCACCGGCATCATGATGCCGCTGCTCATGACCACGATGATGAATGTGGTTCCGCCGCAGTCACGCGGGCGCATGATGGGTCGCGTCGGTCTGGTGATTTCACTCGCCCCCGCACTCGGCCCGACGCTGGCAGGCGCAGTGCTGGAGGCATTCAACTGGCGTGTGCTGTTTGCCATCGTCCTTCCGATCGCGATTATCGCACTGTTGATGGGTGTGAAGTGGATGACGAACCTCGGCGAGACGAAGAACGCTCCGTTCGATGTGCTATCGCTCGTCCTCGCCGCCTTCGGCTTCGGCGGCGTTGTGTACGGACTCAGCCAGTTCGGCGGCGGCGCCGAGTCTAATGGGTCGACAATTGGCGTAATCTCACTGGTCGTTGGCGGTGTCTCGCTCGCACTGTTCGTGTGGCGCCAGCTTGTACTGCAGCGTATCGACGACGCACTACTCGATCTGCGCGTGTTCCGTTCCAGAAATTTCACGATCGCCGTGATTGTGATGGGGATCGTTGCGCTCTCGATGTTCGGCACGCTCGTCTTGCTGCCGCAGTACCTGCAGAATGTCGTGGGTCTCGACGCATTCCAGTCTGGTCTGATCCTGCTGCCTGGTTCGGTACTGATGGGGCTGTTGGGCCCAGTGATGGGACGTGTCTACGACGCTCGAGGTACCCGCACGCTGCTGATCCCAGGCACGATACTGGTGTCAGCCGCACTGTTCTTCTACTCGACCGTGAGCGAGAACACGGTGTGGTGGTTGCTGATGATCGCACAGACGGCCATGTTTATTGGACTCGCGATGTCGTTCACACCACTGTTCTCGGCATCGCTTGGATCACTGCAGCGCAATCTCTATTCGCACGGATCTGCCGCGCTGAATACGATTCAACAGGTCGCCGGAGCCGCTGGTGTGGCGCTGCTGACTGTCGCATACTCTTCGATCCTGCACGCAGGTGAGCATGCAGGGTTGTCGACCGCTGTTGCGGGCGCACCGGGTGCGCGGATGGCATTCCTGATCGCGGCCATCATCTCGCTCGTAGCCGTCGCGCTCAGCCCGTTCATTCGCAAGCCCGCAGACGACATCGGCGAAGGTGGTCACGGAGGCCACTAGGGTGTTGCCATTGCAAGTTCTGACTAGTTCGCCACCAGTGTGCGGTCAGGTTCGTGGCTGCGATCCTCAATCGCCCTGGTAGACGTCAGGGACGCCATCTTGGTTCGCATCAGTACGGTCACGGTGTCGGATGCGTCCGTATTGATGATTGCGAATTCCGAGTAGCACTGACGCAAGTACCGCGGCGAGCACGGAAGCGGAGAGGATCGCCACCTTCGCGTAGTCGTGTTCTGAAGAACCGGGGGCAAAACTGAGCTCCGCCACCAGGAGCGAGACAGTGAACCCGATGCCGGCGAGGAAGCCGACACCAATCATGTCGACCCATCTCAGATCGGGGTCGAGTTTGGTTCGCATGATCTTCGTCATGAGCCAGGTCGTTGTCACGATCCCAATGGGTTTACCAAGCACGAGGGCTGCGACGATGGCGAAAGTGAGTGGGTGAGTCATCGCTGTTTGGATGCCTTCCCAGCCGCCGACGGACACGCCAGCGGCGAAGAATGCAAACACTGGCACGGCAATTCCTGCAGACAGTGGCCGGAATCGGTGCTCGAACTCTTCAGCGAGCCCCGATCGTTCTCCCGGTATCTCAGGGTCTTTTCTACGGTGCAATACGGGGATCATGAAGCCCAGAAGCACGCCGGCGATGGTGGCATGGATACCAGAGGCGTGCATGAGCGCCCACGCTGTTACCCCTATGGGGAGCAAGATCAGCCAAGCTGCGAACGGGCGCATCCCGAAGAACCCTCGATATCGCTGCGCGATGAACCCATAGATCGCGATCACTGCGAATGCGAACAATAGTGGCACGAAAGCGACATCGTCGGTGTAGAAAATGGCAATGATGCTGATCGCGAGCAGGTCATCGACCACTGCGAGCGTGAGCAGGAAGATGCGCAGCGCGGCTGGCAGATGGGAACCGATGATCGCGAGTACCGCCACCGCGAACGCGATATCGGTAGCAGTCGGGATCGCCCACCCCTGCCTCAGTTCGGGATTCTGCCACACAATCGCGGCGTAGATGATTGCGGGCACAGCCACACCCCCGACTGCGGCAGCGATCGGCATGATTGCCGTGCGGAACTGGCGCAGGTCGCCAGCGACAAACTCCTTTTTGAGTTCGAGGCCGACCATGAAGAAGAAGATTGCCAGCAGCCCGTCTGCTGCCCATGCGCCGAGGCTCAAGCGAAGGTGCCAGGGCTCATAGCCAACTTCGAAGTCGCGCAGCGCGAAGTAGGAGTCAGCGAAGGGCGAATTCGCCCAAATGATTGCGATCAGTGCGGCGCCGACGAGCAGCACGCCGCCGACGGTCTCTTTCCGCAACAAAGTACCGATGCGCCGGGCTTCAACAAATGTGCCGTAGCGCGGAAAAGTGTCTGTGGTGGTTTGAGGTGTGGGCGCCATTGGTTCTCCCAGGGTCATTCGCGAGCAAGTCAGACCGCCTCGAACGAAAGTGGTGCCGTCGTCGCTACGCGTGCGAGGGCTGCCGAGCGGTGATTACGCTGCGATGACGGCGGGAGTGGTGCCAGAGAGCATGGCGCCCCAGGACGAGATGTATCCGTTCGTGCCGGTGTGTGGCAGCACCCACTGGGCGTGTGTAAACACCGAACGGAACAAATTCGAAGCCATCACGCCATGCTATCACTGTCTCTGCTGTGAACTAGTGGCCTGCACCCAGCCCGCCGGAAAGTCGGGAATGAAACTCGGTGGTGTCTTTATTCATCCCAATAATCTCGACCCTCTTGCCGTACTGGTCGTATTTAGTGACGATCGCGTCTAATGCCGCGACTGTCGACGCGTCCCAAATATGCGAGTTCGACAGATCAATTACAACACGCTCAGGATCGTCCGTGTACTCAAACAGTGTGGTGAGGTCGTTGCTCGAGGCAAAGAGCAGCTGCCCCTCGACGGTGTAGTGCGCGGTCTCGACACCGAAGTGTTCCGTGATTTCGCGATCCACATTCACGAGGTGCGCGACGCGGCGCACAAACATGATCGCGGCGACAAACACCCCGACGATGACCCCGATCGCGAGGTTATTAGTCGCGACGACAACAGCGACCGTGATGACCATGACGGCCGTCTCGCTCTTCGGCATGCGCTTCAGAGTCGAGAGCTTGATCGAGTGCCAGTCGAACGTTCCGACCGAAACCATGACCATCACGGCGACCAGCGCGGCCATCGGGATGATTGCGACGACGTCTCCGAGTACCACGATGAGGATCAGCAAGAAGACGCCTGCGAGGAACGTGGAGATGCGGGTACGCGCCCCCGAGACTTTCACATTGATCATCGTCTGCCCGATCATCGCGCAGCCACCCATGCCGCCGAACATCCCGGAAACGATGTTCGCGACGCCCTGCCCCCAGGATTCACGGGTCTTGTTCGAGTGGGTGTCGGTCACATCATCGACAAGCTTCGCAGTCATCAGAGATTCCATGAGACCGACGAGCGCCATCGCGAGGGCATACGGTGCGATGATTGTGAGCGTCTCCCAGGTGAGGGGAACGTTCGGGATGAACAGCTCCGGGAGGCTCTTCGGGAGTTCGCCCTGGTCGCCGACGGTGGGCACGTTGATTGCGAACACGATGACGGCGGCCGTGACGATCACGATCGACACGAGCGGTGCGGGAACGACCTTCGTGATCTTCGGCATGAACACCATGATCAGAAGCCCCACCGCGACGAGCGGGTAGACGAGCCAGGGCACGCCAATGAGATGAGGCACCTGCGCCGCGAAAATGAGGATCGCGAGCGCGTTCACGAAGCCGACCATGACGCTGCGCGGAATGAATCGCATGAGTTTTGCGACGCCGAGTACCGCCAAGACGATCTGTAGCACGCCGGCAAGAAGTACGGTTGCGATGAAATAGTCCATCCCGTAATCGCGCGCAACGGGAGCAATGACGAGCGCGACGGCTCCCGTTGCTGCCGAGATCATCGCGGGCCTGCCGCCGACAAATGCGATTGTTATCGCCATGATGAACGACGAAAACAGGCCGACCTTCGGGTCGACGCCCGCGATAATCGAGAACGAGATCGCTTCAGGGATCAGCGCGAGCGCAACTACGAGACCGGCGAGTGCCTCGCGGGTCAAGAGGCGCGGCGACTTCAGCGCGGTGCGCACCGAGGGCTCAGGCCGGTAGCGGGCCTTCTCGTCCGTGGTTGATGCGGCAAAGGCCATGAGGATCCTCCGAGATTCAAGTGTGCGTCTTCTTCACGAATGCTGGGACTACGTTTGAGGGGCGAAATCGCGCGGGCCCAGAACCGGGCAGAAAGTACTCAAATGAATGAAGTACACTCACAAACACTAACGTAACGTAAGGGTTCATGCGAGTTGAGAGAACATTGTTATGCCTGACCTCAGGATGATGCACATTGGCGAGCTTGCGGAGCGTACCGGCCTCTCGCTGCGCACGATCCGCCACTACGACGAGATCGGACTCCTCGCGCCATCGGGCCGCTCCGAGGGGGGATTCCGTCTGTACACGGAGGAGGACAACGACCGCCTTATGCTGATCCGGCGCATGAAACCGCTCGGCTACTCGCTCGAACAAATGGGAGACCTGCTACGCGCACTCGGGAGCACCTCCTCATCAAACGCTGACCCGGAAGGAGCTCACCAAACTTTGAGCGATTTCCGTCAAGACGCGCAGGAACGACGAGAGAAACTTGCCAATCAACTTGAAATGGCCGACGAGTTTCTCGCACTGCTCGGCGCACACGTTTCCTAAGCCTTCTTGGCCGGGGCTGCTCCTGTTTCGTTGGCAATATCGATAGCGCCAGTTGCATCTGAAAGCGCTTCAACCTTGAATCTGAGCGGTACTGAGGCTGCGACCGAACCGATCACGATTCGGACGCGAAGGAGTGCCGGGGCGCGCGACGCGGCGGTGGTGGAGGCACAGCTTTCGCAGCGGATACATCATCCAGCCGTATGGTGACCAATCCACGCCGCGTTTCCACTACGCATTCATCGTCGTTGCATTCCCGCAGGTAGCCGACAGCGTCAGTGAAGCCGTCTGGGATCCGCTTGCGCACGGTCATCCGTGTCCCCAAAGGGGCAGTGCGAATGAACTCGACAGGATCAGGCATACCTTCAGCTTAACTACCTTCGTAGCACTCGGCGAAGGGAGGCAGCATAGCGCGACGTCGTTCCACTGATCGGCGCAGAGGTCGATGATTCAGTGACCGTTTTCCCGCCGTTCTATTCCGACTTCGGACGAAATATCACGCCCGACAAGAATGTCTTCATCAACTCGGGCTGCAAGTTTCAAGATCAGGGCGGCATCACCATCGGCGACGACTGCCTGATTGGACACAACGCTGTCCTAGCGACACTCAACCACGATCTCGACCCGGCTAAACGCGCTGACATGCACCCGGCACCCATCGCCATCGGGCGCAATGTATGGATCGGTGCAAATGTCACGGTGCTGGCGGGCGTCACTATCGGTGACAACGCAGTCGAAGCCGCCGCTTGCGTAGTAACCAAAGATGTACCAGCGAGCACCGTTGTTCTAGGTTCACCGGCACGGGCCGTACGAGCTGTCAACGACTGAGGTAATGCAAAGTCTGTCCGAGGCTGTCCACCCAGACCGTTGAGAACGCGACATTTGAGGCATACGCGGAAGAGTTACGGTCAGAAGCCAAAGAACTGGGTGTGCAACTCGATCCGGCACCTGTCGCAGACGATGACTGGTGGAACGAGAAGCTTGCTCTTCTGACCGAGCACCCGGTGCCAGTGGTATCGCTGGTATTCAGTTTGCCCGATCCTGCCGATATTGCAGCACTGCAGAACGCAGGCACTATACGGTCCTCGCGAGCATCACAACGCCCGAGGAGGCGCTTCTGGCCCGGGACGCGGGTGTGGGCGGCCCGCTCGGGCGCTCCGAATTGGATCCATCGACCGACATCCCCACGGAATCAACGCCTACCCCGCTGTGCACTACCTCACACGTGAGTTGAGCCAGGCCCGTTTAAATCCCAGAAACACTAAAAATGGCGAGATTCAAATCCATTCCAAGAATAATTTCCTTGGTGAAGATTTGAACCTCGCCACACTGGGGTGGACGACGGGACTTGAACCCGCGACCACCGGCACCACAAGCCGGTGCTCTACCAACTGAGCTACGCCCACCATGCTGTCCCTACAGGTCGAAACCCAAAAGGCAACCCCACGATCATATCTCACGGCGGCACCCGTCGCCAATTCACTCGGGTTTCACTTGAGCCGTGTTGAATCTTGTCATAATGGCCACATGGCTGAACCAAAAACTAAACCCACCGATGTGAACGTTGACGAGTACCTCGCCGCTGTCATGCCGGTGAAACGCCGTGAAGACGGAATCGCGCTCGCCGCAATATTTCGGGAGGAAACAGGCGAGAATCCATCGATGTGGGGGCCGAGCATCGTGGGCTACGGAAGCTACCGGTACGTGTCTCCGGCAAACTCGCGCACGACGGGGCAATGGATGAAGACCGGGTTCTCTCCTCGCAAGGCACAGTTGTCGCTCTATGGGCTCAAAGATCTGCCCGAAGGTGCGGCGATGTTGCCCGACCTCGGAAAGTACACCGAGGGCGCAGGGTGCGTCTATGTGCGCAAGCTCGAAGACATCGACACCGACGTTCTTCGGAAGCTCATTCGGATCGCGAACTCGAGGAAAGACGACTCATAGAACGCCGAGTGCTTACTCGGAGGTTGCTTCGTTATGGGTCACGGTTTCTCCGTAAATGAGTGCCCCGTACTGTTTTGAAACTGCTGCGGCGACCGCCTTTGACGCCTTCGTGTCTGGCCCGGGACCCTCAATCATGACGGTGCTGCGGAAGTACGCGAGTTCCTGAATAGACTCGGCGATATCTGCGAGAGCCCGGTGACCGCCGCGCTTTTCGGGGGAGCCGTAGTATGCCCGCGTGTACCAGCGACGAGAGAGCTCCTTGATCGTGGAGACGTCAATCGACCGGTAGTGCAGGCGTTCCTCAAGGGTCGGCATGTACTTCGCGATGAACCGGCGATCCATACCGATCGTATTGCCTGCAACGAGCGGCCGGCGCCCCTCGGGGATGAAACGATTCACATATGCGATGACCGCGACCTCAGCATCTGCGAGCGATGCGCCAGAGGCGATGCGGGGGAGTAGCCCCGAAGTCTCGTGCATATCGCGCACAAATTCACCCATGTTCGCAAGCGCCGCCTCGCCGGGGTTGATGACGATTTCGAATCCGGGGTCGAGCGGGGCGAGGTCGAAGTCGGTAACAATGACGGCGATCTCGCACAAGCCGTCATTGTCAGTGTCGAGCCCGGTCATTTCGCAGTCGATCCAGACGATCTGTTCTGCGGGGGCATTCGACACGGTGACTCCTTATGGGTGGGTGGATCAGCGTACACAGTCTACTCACGCCGGTTAAGCTAGTGCTCATGGCAATTCTCCCGATCACCATCTGTGGTGAGCCCGTTCTTCACCGCCCCGCAGCCCCAGTGACCGAGTTCGATGCGGGTTTGCGCACGCTCGTCGACGATATGTACGAGACGACCGTCGCGGCGCCCGGCGTGGGGCTTGCGGCCCCGCAGGTCGGCGTTGGCAAACGCATTTTCGTGTGGATGTATGACGACCAAGACGAGGCCGCCCCACAGGGTGTCGCGATCAATCCGGTGCTCTGGATTGCTCCGCTTGAGCCGGGCTTGCCAGAGGACGATGAAGTCGAGGGGTGCCTCTCTTTCCCAGACGAGCGCTTCGCGCTGCGCCGTTCACCTCGCGCGCTGCTTCGTGCCCAAGACATTGATGGAAACCCGTTCGAGATTGAGGCGAGCGGCTGGTTCGCGCGCATCTTGCAACACGAGTATGACCATCTTGAGGGTCTGCTCTATGTGGATCGTCTCGTGCACCCCGAGAACCGTGCTGCCCAGAAGATTGAGCGCAAGCGCGGCTGGGGTAAGCCGGGACTCACCTGGATGCCGGGCGTGGATCACTTCGAAGAAGGTTAAACAGTCGGGTGAGGCTCGTTCTTCGATAGTCTGACGTGTATTACGTCAATGAAGACCGAAGGGCGGCCACATGCACACGCGCACACTTGGGCAGGGACTTGAGGTTTCGGCGATCGGACTCGGCTGTATGGGCATGTCGCAGTCGTATGGCCCTAACCCCGGTACCCGCGAAGATATGATCGCGGTGCTGCGGTCTGCGGTTGAGCAGGGCGTCACATTCTTTGACACCGCTGAGGTGTACGGGCCGTATGTAAACGAGATTCTCGTCGGTGAGGCACTCGAGCCGATGCGCGACAAAGTCGTCATTGCGACGAAGTTCGGCATGAACATTCAAGATGGCAAATCAGTCGGGCTGAATTCGCGACCAGATCACATTCGCAAGGTCACTGAGGCATCGCTGAAGAGTCTACGAACTGACGCGATCGACCTGCTGTATCAGCACCGTGTTGACCCCCAGGTGCCAATCGAAGATGTCGCCGGCACAGTCGGGGAACTTGTTGCAGAGGGGAAAGTGCGCCACTTCGGATTGTCAGAGGCATCTGCCGCCACCATTCGCAAAGCACACTCGGTGTTCCCGGTGACCGCGGTTCAGAGTGAGTACTCGCTGTGGACACGTGACCCAGAAGCCGAAGTTTTGCCCACTGTTGCCGAGCTTGGCATTGGGTTTGTTCCGTTCAGCCCGCTCGGGCGAGGGTTTCTCACGGGTGCGGTGTCAACGGACACGGTGTTTGCAGCCGATGACATGCGAAATGGTCTGCCGCGTTTTGAATCGGCAAATGTTGCCGCGAATCAAGCGCTGATCGAGCGGGTAACGCTGCTTGCTGAAGGTAAGAGCGCGACGCCTGGTCAAATCGCGCTTGCCTGGTTGCTCGCACAAGAGCCGTGGATCGTGCCGATTCCGGGAACCCGTCGAACGAGCCGCATCGCAGAGAACGCAGCTTCAGCACACCTCGCGCTTTCCGCAGATGAGCTCGCTGATCTCGATGCCCTCGCGAGAAGTGTCGGGGTCGCCGGTGAGCGATACGCGGCACAGACAATGGCGATGGTCAACGGGTAGCCTGGGCTCAAGGTTGGAGTAGGCGTTCGTCTGCGCCAGCATCGCGTACAAAGAGAGGTGTCTTCGTGGCATATAGAGTGCAGGGTGTGGTTGTTCGTGAGAAGAACGCGCCGGCGACAGTTGAAACCATCATTGTTCCTGACCCTGGGCCCGGCGAGGTAGTTGTGGACGTGCTCACGTGCGGTGTGTGCCACACCGATTATCATTACCAGCAGGGCGGGATCAGCGATGACTTTCCATTCCTGCTTGGGCATGAATCGACCGCACGCGTTGCGGTGATCGGTGAGGGTGTCACTGAAGTGCAGGTTGGGGATCGCGTGATCCTCAACTGGCGCGCGGTCTGCGGCCAGTGCCGCGCATGTGCGAAAGGGCAGCCGCAGTACTGCTTCGCGACACACAACGCGACACAGAAGATGACGCTCGAAGACGGCACTGAGCTGAGCGCTGCGCTCGGCATTGGTTCGTTCGCCGAAAAGACTCTCGTTGCGGCCGGGCAGTGCACGAAGATCGACGAAGAGTCAGACGCGGCGGCGGTCGGCCTGCTGGGGTGCGGCATCATGGCCGGAATTGGTGCTGCGATCAACACGGGAGATGTGCAGCGCGGCGAATCCGTCGCTGTGATCGGGTGCGGCGGCGTGGGAACGGCCGCCATCGCAGGTGCCCAGCTCGCTGGCGCCACGACGATCATCGCGGTCGATATCGATGACGCGAAACTCGAGCAGGCGAAGCGATTTGGTGCCACGCACACCATTAATTCGAAGGAGACCGACCCGGTCGAGGCGATCCGCGCACTCACCGAGACCTTTGGTGCAGACGTCGTCATCGATGCGGTGGGGCGGCCAGAGACTTACACGCAGGCGTTCTACGCACGTGACCTCGCGGGCCGCGTGGTGCTAGTCGGCGTACCGACGCCCGAGATGAAGCTCGAGCTGCCGCTGCTCGATGTGTTTGGGCGGGGCGGGTCACTGAAGTCATCTTGGTACGGCGACTGCCTGCCGAGCCGTGATTTCCAGATGCTCATTGACCAGTACAAACTTGGCAGACTCGACCTTGAAGGGTTCGTGACTGAGCGCATCAAACTCGACGGCGTTGAAGAAGCATTCATAAAGATGGCAGGCGGCAATGTGCTGCGTTCGGTGGTTGAGCTGTGAGCGGTGGAACTGTGAACGCGCGCATTGAACATCTCATCACGAGCGGAACATTCTCGCTTGATGGTGGCACGTGGGACGTCGATAACAACGTGTGGATCGTGGGGGACGACGCAGAAGTTATCGTCATTGACCCCGCGCACAACGCGGCAGCGGTCGCCGAGGCAGTAGGCACGCGTAAGGTTCTCGCGATCCTGCTCACTCACGGGCACGACGACCACATTCGGGCGGCGCGAGAGACCGCGACGTTGCTGGGTGCCCCGCTGCACTTGAACCCCGCAGACCGGATGCTCTGGGATAGCATCTATGCGGACGCGCCCGACGCAGAAATCGCTGACGGAGAATCATTCAGCGTTGCTGGAGTTGAGCTCACGGCGAGGTACACACCGGGCCACTCGCCGGGATCCACCTGTTTCGTCGCATCCGCGCTGAACGCAGTGTTCACGGGAGACACGCTCTTCCAAGGTGGGCCGGGAGCCACCGGACGGTCGTACAGCAGCTTCGACACGATTATCGAATCGATCAAGGCGTCCCTGCTCACGCTTCCCGCTGACACCCTGGTGTACACCG
Organism: Leucobacter sp.; assembly: GCA_052106035.1. GTDB lineage: Bacteria > Actinomycetota > Actinomycetes > Actinomycetales > Microbacteriaceae > Leucobacter. Next base: position 45,892 of record JBQEBC010000009.1, read on the forward strand.
GACACGGCGACACGACGACGATCGGGGCCGAGGCGCCGAATCTCGATGAGTGGATCAAGCGCGGGCACTGAGCTGACGTTGGGCTGACCCAAAGAATGCCCGCAGGAACTCCCGCGGGCATTCTGCAAACTCGTCTACTGGCGCTTGCCGAAGCTGCGCAGGCGCAGCGAGTTCGCGACGACGAGCACTGAGCTCGCGGCCATCGCGGCACCGGCGATCATCGGATTCAAGAACCCGAGCGCTGCGATCGGGATGCCTATGGTGTTGTAGAGAAACGCCCAGAAGAGGTTCATCTTAATCGTGCCGAGTGTCTTGCGTGACAGCTCGATCGACTGAGCGACTTGACTGAGATCGTTCCCCATGATGGTGATGTCGGCAGCTTCGATCGCGACGTCAGTGCCTGAGCCCATCGCAACACTGAGGTCTGCCTGAGCGAGTGCCGGAGCATCGTTTACTCCGTCACCGACCATGGCGACAACCTGGCCCCGGGCCTGGAGATCGCGCACCGTCTGAGCCTTGCCATCGGGGAAGACGTCTGCAAAGACGTCCTCAGGAGCAATGCCCACCTGGGCGGCAACTCGCCCGGCAACTGCGGCGTTGTCACCGGTGAGAAGAACTGGGCGCAGCCCCAGCTCCTTCAGCTTGGCGATCGCAGCGGCAGAAGACTCCTTGATCGTGTCAGTGAGGTTGATGAGCCCAGCAAAGATTCCATCAACCGCGACCAGGATCGACGTCGCGCCGGCCTGTTGGGCCGCCGCAAGATCCGCCAGGTGCGCGTCAGTGAGAGTGACATCGTTCTCCTGCAACCAACTGACACGCCCAACAACCACTGTGTGGGTGCCGACCGCGGCTTTGACGCCACCGCCCGGAGCAGAGTTAAACGAGGAAGGCTCCACGAGCGGAGCCGCTTCACAAGCCGCATGCACAATGGCCTGAGCAATTGGGTGCTCAGAACCAGATTCAGCAGCGCCGGCAAGGCTCAGCAGTTCGTTCTTGTCGAATCCATCAGCGGGTGCCACCGAGGTGACTGCAAGGTTGCCTTCGGTGATCGTGCCGGTTTTGTCGAGCAGCACAGTGTCAATGTTGCGGGTGTCTTCGAGCACCTGGGGGCCGCGAATCAGGATCCCAAGCTGTGCACCGCGCCCGGTGCCGACGAGCAACCCGATTGGGGTGGCCAATCCGAGAGCACATGGGCACGCAATCACGAGGACCGCGACTGACGCGGTGAAGGCTGAATTGATGTCGCCGGTGATGAGGAACCAGAGCGCAAACGTGAGCACCGCGATGACCAGCACGATTGGCACGAATACCGCAGAGATGCGGTCTGCGAGCCTGGCAATGGGTGCCTTGCCTGTCTGTGCCTCAGAAACGAGGCGGCCCATCTGCGCAAGGGTCGTGTCTTTGCCCACGCGGGTGGCCCGCACAAGCAGCCGACCCGAGGTGTTGATGGTGGCGCCGATGACGGTGTCGTCGGGCCCTACTTCGACCGGCATTGACTCACCCGTGACGAGGGCGGTATCAATGGCGGAATGGCCTGTCACAACAAACCCGTCGGTCGCGATCTTCTCGCCAGGGCGGGTGACGAATTCGTCTCCCGGCACGAGCTCTGATGCAGGGATCTTGACCTCGACGCCTTCGCGCAAGACGACGGCTTCCTTCGCGCCCAAGTCAAGCAGTGATTTCAATGCATCACCTGCACGAGACTTCGCGCGCTCTTCGAGCCAACGGCCAAGCAACAGGAAGGTCGCAACCACACCGGCAGTTTCAAAGTAGAGCGCATGCTCGGTCATCTTCATTCCGACATGAGCGGTGAGGTTCGGGTCTTTAATGAGTTGCCAGAGCGAGAAGAAGTAGGCGGCCAACACGCCGATTGACACCAGCGTGTCCATCGTCGATGCGAAGTGCCGCGCATTAATCGCTGCTGCCCGGTGGAACGGCCAAGCCGACCAGAAGGTGACCGGCGTTGCCAACACGAGTGCGACCCAGCCCCAGTGCGGAAACTGAGCGCCAGGAATCATCGAGATCACAAACAGTGGCACCGTGAAAATTGCAGCAACGATGAGCCGAGTTTTCAGATTGCTTCCGCCGTGCCCAGTAGTGTGGTCGGTGCCCAGCTGCTTCTTGGCAGCGGCCGTACCATCCTCTTCCGCAGTTTCTGCGGCGGCGGCGTGCGGATCCGCCTTGAGATTTGCGTGGTACCCGGCTGACTCGACGGTCGCGAGCAGTTGCTCATCGGTAACCGAGTCGGGCACAGTGACGCGCGCTGAATTCAGGGGCAGATTCACGAGCGCCTCAACGCCCTCGATCTTGCCAAGCTTGCGTTCAACCCGGCCCACGCACGAGGCGCAGGTCATGCCCTGAATGTCGAGCTCAACTGTTCGTGAGTTGCCGACGTGCACGTTGTCAGTGCTCGAGTGCTCGGGGAGTGTGGTCTCGTTGCTCATGATTCCATTTCTTTCTCGCCCACGATGTAGTGGGTGTGCCCAATCGGTGTGGGCAGCAGAATACTTAGGCGTCGCTCGTGGCCAGCGTGTAGCCAGCCTCTGCGACTGCGGCCTCGAGGGCTGAAGCCTCGACGGGGGCCGTTGTGGTGACGGTGGCGACAGACGCGCCGCCCACGTTGAGATCGATCGTGACGTTGCTTACGCCAGCGACCTCGCTGAGTTCTTCCGTGACTGAGGAGACGCAGTGCCCGCAGGTCATGCCGTTGATCTGCAGGGTGATGTCGTTCTGGTTCATGTTTGCCTCCGTGGGTGCATTTTCGATCGTGAGTGTGTCATTTGCATTGCCGCTGCATCCGCAGCCGCAGCCTGAGTCGTTGCTCATGGTGGGTCTCCTCTAGTTGGGGTGAATTGATCTGTGTGGGACTGGGAGGTGACAGATTGTCACCGCAGCAGGCGGCCGATCGCAGACGTGACTTCTGAAACTTTCTCGTTCACGAAGGACTGATCGCCGGTGGCGTGTGACTGGGCCGCGGCATCGACGACACAGTGCGAGATGTGGTCTTCGACCAGGCCGAGGCTCACTTTGTGGAGTGCAGCATTAATGGCCGAGATCTGGGTGAGGATGTCGATGCAGTACTTTTCGTCATCGACCATGCGGCCGATTCCTCGCACCTGACCTTCGATGCGTGCCAGGCGCTTGAGAAGCGCATCTTTATTGGTGGTGTATGCGTGGTTGACGTGCTCATCAACGGCAGTTGAAGTTGTGTCCATATCAAAAACAATACCCGCTGGGGGTATCTTGTCAACTACCCCCAGGGGGTATATGTTGGTATGAGACCTTCGGATTGAACCTGACTCCGCCTACCTTGAGAGGTTGCACAGATGAGCGAGCATCACACCGAATCGCATGCGCATGACGAGCACAGCGAAGCTGAGCACACCGACCATAGTGGTCATGACTCACACAGTGGCCAAGACTCCCATGAGGAGCACGCTGAGCACCATAACCATGGTGGTCACGATGAGCATGGTGGTCACAACGGTCATGGTGGTCACGGCGGGCATGGAGATCACGTCGCCCAGTTCCGCCGCTTGTTCTGGATCAACCTCATCATCGGTCTGCCCGTAATTGTGTTCTCGCCGATGTTTGGCATGCTGCTCGGGTACGAGGTATCCGGCTGGGCCACGTGGATCGCACCCATACTCGGCACCTCGATGTATGTGTGGGGCGGCAAGCCGTTCCTGACGGGTGCAGTCAGCGAGATTCGCGCTCGTAAGCCGGGAATGATGCTGCTCATCGCGCTTGGAATTACCGTGGCGTTCCTCGCGTCATGGGCGGCCACGCTTGGCATCGTGCATCACGAGTTGGAGTTTTGGTGGGAGCTGGCGCTGCTCGTCATCATTATGCTGCTCGGGCACTGGATCGAAATGCGATCACTCGAACAGACAACCTCGGCGCTCGACTCGCTCGCAGCACTCCTGCCTGATCAGGCAGAGCGCGTTGAGGGAGAAGAGATCGTTGCCGTTGATCCTTCAGAGCTTCGCGTCGATGACGTTGTGATCGTGAGGCCGGGCGGAAGTATCCCGGCGGATGGAACAATCGTTGACGGTCGAGCGGACATCGATGAGTCCATGATTACTGGCGAATCTCGTCCCGCATCTCGCGGTGTTGGTGATGAGGTGACTGCGGGAACCGTGGCGACAGATTCGGGGCTGCGCGTCCGGGTGACCGCGACGGGGGATGACACAGCGCTCGCGGGTATTAACCGCCTGGTCTTGGAAGCACAAGACTCTTCGTCTCACGCTCAACGCATCGCCGACAAGGCTGCAGGGATGCTGTTCTGGTTCGCTCTTGGTGCGGCAGTGATTACGGCACTCGTGTGGACCCTCGTCGGCGACACCGATTCTGCGGTGATGCGCACGATCACCGTGCTCGTGATCGCTTGCCCGCACGCGCTTGGCCTCGCGATCCCGCTCGTGGTCTCGATTGCCACTGAGCGTGCCGCCCGCGGTGGGGTGCTCGTGAAGGATCGACTCGCACTCGAATCGATGCGACAGGTCGACGCGGTGCTTTTCGATAAGACGGGCACGCTCACGAAGGGTGAGCCGGTTGTGACCGGGATCGAAGCAGTAGGATCGCTCGACGCGGACACCGTGCTCGGGCTTGCCGCTGCCGCAGAAGCGGATAGCGAGCACCCATTGGCCAAAGCAATTGTCGCTGCGGCAGAAGAACGCGGACTGCGACTTCAGCCAGCCACTGGTTTCTCGTCTTCGCCCGCAGTTGGGGTGACGGCAACCATTGGCGGAACTGAGATTCGGGTCGGCGGGCCCCGACTGCTTGAAGAAGTGACGCAGCCTGAGACAAGTGCCGCCGATGCTTGGCGCGAGGAGGGCGCGATCATTCTGCACGTCGTGCGCGATGGGGAGATGATTGGTGGGCTGAAGCTAGCCGATGAAATTCGTCCGGAGTCTCGCGATGCCGTGGAGGCGTTGCACGAAGTAGGTGCGCAGGTGGTCATGATCACGGGAGATGCCGACGCCGTGGCTCAGAAGATCGCACGCGAACTCGGCATCGACCGCGTGTTTGCGGGAGTGCGACCCGAAGACAAAGCGGCAAAGGTCGCCGAACTGCAACGTGAGGGCCGAAAGGTTGCCATGGTGGGCGACGGGGTGAACGATGCGCCCGCACTTGCTCAAGCCGATGTCGGCATCGCGATCGGCGCTGGCACTGATGTTGCGATCGCGTCTGCCGGGGTGATCCTTGCGAGTTCTGACCCGCGCTCCGTGCTCTCAATCATCGAGCTTTCGCGCGCTGCCTACCACAAAATGAAGCAAAACCTGTGGTGGGCCGCGGGGTACAACCTCATCTCTGTTCCGCTTGCGGCAGGGGTGCTGGCGCCCATCGGTTTCATCTTGCCAATGTCAGTCGGTGCGGTGCTGATGTCGCTTTCCACTGTGGTGGTCGCATTGAATGCACAACTACTGAGGCGCCTCGACCTCACCCCTGAAGCGAGCATCCGCGCGATTCTTAGCCGCGATGGATGAGTGGATCGTCAGTGCTGCTCGGCGAGGTCCCGCGAGCTGGGGGTGAACGACCAGCTGATGGCGGCCAGTGCGAGTAGCGCAGCCGTGATGCCGAAGGCCCAGCCGAAGCCAGCGAGGTCGACCACTGCACCCGCAACGAGCGGCCCCAGTACGCCACCAAGGTCGCTCGCCATTGAGTATGTCGAGACGACCATACCGCCGCGCTTTGGCCCGAGCACATCTGCGAGCACGGCTTGCTGGCCGGGGTTCACGAGTGCTGAGCTGATGCCAGCGACCGTGAGAATCGCCATGACGACCCACAGGTTCTGAGACGCAGGGAAGACAAGGAATGAGACTGCGAGCACGATCATTCCGCTAATGAGCATCGGTTTGCGCCCAACGGTGTCGTTCCATCGGCCCGACGGAAGAATGAAGAGCGCGTTCCCGGCCGCATACGCCGCGAGCGCCCAAGCTGCCATCGTCGCATCCCCTAAGAACACCACCGCCACGAAGATCGGCACGAGTGACACGCGAACACCGAACGATGACCAACCAAACGTGAAGCAAGAGAGCAACAACGCACGGTACTGTTTGAAGCCGAGCGCTTCACGCAGCGTCATTGTTTCTGCCGGCGTCGGAGCACCCTTTGGTACGTACGCTCGTGCTCGCTTACTGCGCAACGCTATCGCGACGACGATTGCTGCCGCGACAAGCGTAAAGAAGTAGAACACGAATGTTGCGCGTATGCCGAAGCCCGCGACAATTCCACCCAACACGGGCCCGAGCAGGCCCCCGAGCAGAAATCCACCGGCGTTCACACTCGCAACCCGTGCTCGCGCGTGCAACGGGCTTGCCTCGATGAGCAACGCGGTCGCTGCAACGGAGAACATCGCCGAGCCAATCCCGCCCAGGCCGCGCAGCACGAGAAACTGTGTGTAGGTCATTGCGAATGCGGCAGCACCCGTTGACGCAGCGACGATGAGAATTCCGACAGTGTAGAGATTGCGTTCGCTGATTTTTCCGCTGAGCCAACCAGCCAGAGGAGCCCCGACGAGACGCATGAGCGCGAAGGCGCTCACAATTGCGGAGGCTGCGAAGTTCGACACCTGGAATTCGAGCGCGAACTGGGGGATTGCCGGGGCGACGACGCCGTAGCCGAGCGCGACGGTGAACCCTCCTGCAACGAGAGCCCAAACCTCAAACGGCAGTTTGACTCTGCTTGAGGCGAAAGGGCTTGTCACTCGGCGATCATATCCATTCTGCCCAATTGCTGCCCTTGCCGATTCGATATGATGACTTTATCAATCCGTAATTATGCGGGCGAATGTGAATGACGTGAGGATTTGCGCATGGCGATAGAGAGCAGTGAGCGTCCGCTATATGAGATTAAGGCGAACCTCTTTAAGGGCCTTGCGCACCCGTACCGGATACGAGTGCTCGAGATCCTCTCAAACACAGAGGAGAGCCCCGTCTCTTCCTTGATCACGGAGACAGGGCTCGAAGCTTCGCACTTGTCACAACACCTTTCAGTGCTCCGCCGCTACGGGTTGGTGGTGTCCGAGCGACGCGCGAGCGAGGTCTATTACCGGCTCGCATTTCCACAAGTTGCTGACCTGTTACAGGTCACCCGGCAGTTGTTGGGGGAGCTGCTGCAAACATCGAAGCGGCAGCAGTCCGCGGCAAGTAACCTGCCCGAGATTATTTCTGCGCGATGAACGCCTCCTCCTGGTCACTGAGAACTCTGCTCCCAAACCGTGAAGATTACCGTGATCTCCGGCGAACCTGGCGCGGTGATCTGATTGCGGGCATTACGGTCGGAATCGTCGCGCTGCCTTTGGCGCTAGCGTTCGGGGTGAGCTCGGGCGTCGGCGCAGAGGCCGGCCTCATTACAGCGATTGCCGCTGGCCTCATCGCAGCAGTGTTTGGCGGATCAAATGTTCAAGTCTCGGGGCCCACGGGTGCGATGGTCGTCGTGCTCGCTCCAATCGTGGTTATTCATGGCGTCGGCGCAGTCGCGGTCGTCAGCCTCATGGCGGGGGCACTCGTGGTCCTTGCAGGAGTGCTGCGTTTTGGGCGGACGGTGAGTTATATTCCTTGGCCGGTGATCGAAGGCTTCACCGTAGGGATCGGCGTGATCATCTTTCTGCAGCAAGTACCCGCCGCGGTGGGTGTTAGTGGAGATGGGCACAGCACGAATGCTGTCGTTGCAGCGATGGAATCTGTGCTGGCGGCCAGCTGGCCAGCAGCCGTTGTCCCACTTGTTGTTGTTGCAATCGTTGCTGCAATCATGCTGGCTCTCAGCCGAGTGAGTGACAAGTTGCCTGCGTCATTTATAGCGATCGTGATCGTCACGATCGTGGTGATACTCATGAAACTTCCGTTGAAGACCATTGGCGAATTGCCGCAATCATTGCCGCTACCTGCGATGCCGTTGATCGCGTGGGAGAGCGTGCCGGGACTTGTAGGGCCCGCGTTTACGGTTGCGGCGTTAGCGGCAATCGAATCATTGCTCTCCGCAAGAGTGGCCGCATCGATGTCAGACACGGGGCCCGTCAACGCTGATCGCGAACTCGTCGGGCAGGGATTGGCGTCCATTGCTGCAGGGTTCTTCGGAGGTATGCCCGCCACCGGTGCCATCGCGCGAACCGCCGTCAACCTTCGGGCGGGTGCCAGAACACGCGTTGCCGCGATCGTGCACTCACTTGCGCTTCTCGCCGTGGTGTACTTTGCGGCCAAGGTTGTATCCACGATTCCACTTGCCGCGTTGTCCGGGGTGCTCATGGTCACGGCCGCCAGGATGGTGTCACCGTCGATCATTAAACAGGTACTGCGGTCGACCAAATCCGACGCGATCGTGTTCGTGATCACCGCGATCATTACTGTCAGTTTCGACCTCATTATTGCGGTCGGGATCGGCATCGCGGTTGCCGCTTTTCTCGCGCTGCGAACGCTGAGTAACGCGAGCGGGTTCCAGCGGGAGGATATTCCAGGGCCCGCAGTACCTGACGATGAAAAGATTGCGGTGTTTCGCATTGATGGATCACTTTTCTTCGGTGCAGCTGAGCGGATTTTCCGAGGTATAAGCGCCCACCGAGGTATCGACGTTGTTGTTCTACGTCTGTCACAGCTGCAGCTTGTCGACGCTACTGGGGCTCGCGCGCTCAGCGAGCTCGTCACCGCACTCGAAGGACGAGGCATCACTGTCCTCGTCAAGGGCATCAGACCAGAACATCTGCGCGTCTTAGAACGTCTCGGTGCGATCCACTCGCTGCGGCATCCAAACCATCTCTTTGACGACCTCGAATTGGCGATCACCCACGCACGCCGGCATGTCTCGGGAGCCGATCCCGACCAGGTGGTGCTGCCGTCTTGACCTGAGTCAAGGCGTCACCTAGAAATGGATCATAGATTGGGCACATTATTTGCGAGGAAAGGGAAAGCCATCGTGACTACGTTTACAGTCCACGGCCCGAATCCCTACGTGTGAACATTGAAGATGCAACCTTGGGGGCGTAGCGCTGCTATTTGCCGCGGTTGCGGCGGTTCACGGTGAGATAGAGCGTTGTGACCGCGAGCAGGAGCAGGATTGCAGCTGGCGCGAGGTCGCTCAGGAACCAGCTGACCGTTGGTGGCGCAAGGCTCGAGTCTTCATCGTCTACGCTGGCATACGGCTCTGCTGTGAATCGCACCGTTCCCTCATCGGAGGTGGTCATTGGCAAGCTTATTGAGAGCTCTCTGCCATCAGTTCTGACTGCCTGAACCGTGGCGTCATGGTCGCCGGCCGCGATGTCTGTTGGCAGCGTGACATCGCGCCAGAGCGATCCGCTGCGGTCAACTTGAGCGGTCATCAGCACTTCACCGTTTGGCTCCAGCGAGATGACCGCATCAGAGCCACGTTCCAAGTCGTAACCGTTGATGCTGAGCGTCACGTCTTCGGGGTCTACCTCGGTGTCTGTGCTGGGCTCAGAGTCGACGTATGCCGAGATGCTGAGGGAAGATTGTACGCGGAGGTACTCCAGGGCGCTCGCCCCGTACCCGAGCGACATCGAAGTGACCGCAACGACGAAGATGATTGAGAGTACGAAATTCATATTCTTCGCGCCCACGCTGGCGGCAGCGGGCCTTGAACCTGACCGGGTGTGTGCGGCGAGAGCTCGTGCGGCGAAGACGGTGCCCGCGATGATACCCACGGCGATGAGGGACTGCACGATGACCCAGATCCACGCCTCGAGCGCAGTCTGTGTAACGTCATAGACAATGAGCCCGAAGATGAGCGCAACCGCGACCGCGACGATGGGCAGCGTGTAGGCGAGCGCTGTGGCGCGCTGACCTGTCGCCTCGCCGGGCGTGGAAGTAGCCGCAGTTTCACGCTCTTCCTGCATCGAATCTGCGTCGTCTTCGGATCCTTCATGTGAACGCGTGAATACAAAACCGGTGAGTATTACGGTGACAACCAGCGCGGTGTAAAGGACGATCGGCAAGTACGAATTCAGTATGCGATCAAAGACGCCGTCGTTGCCGGTCCCCTCGAAGAAATTCGACATGAATACGGTGATGGCACCGATAGCGGCAAGCACCATGCCGATGATCAACACAGTGCTCGCGAGCAGCAGCACCGCCCGCGCAAGGCGAGTGGGCCGTGCGCTGGCTTGCAGCCGTGACGCTTGTCGACGCCCAAGAAGCCCGCCCAGCGTGAACACCGCGATAGCAGCGAAGAAAAGGTAGGTCGAAGGGCGCACGGTGACAACTGCGTCCGGGCCGCTGAGTTCTCCCCAAGTGTGCCCAGTGTCAATGATAATGTCGCTGAGAATTGCCAGCACAAACAGTAGCCAGGCGACGATTCCTGCCCCGAGCACCAACGAGAGCGCGCGGTTCGCTGCATTGCGAGACGTAGGTTTGGTCATGCTCGGAGTCTATAGGAATCTTGGGGCTACGGAGTCACAACTGTGTGGCTACTTTATTGAGAACATCACTCCAACTTTCGGGATGCCTTTCCCGTTTTACTGATGCGAGTGGTTATCATTATCGTGTAAGTGTCTGACGAGTTTTGCGGAGTAGCGCAAGCGCTCGGGCGTCCGAGATGTGCGGGGCTTTCCTCTGCGGAGGAAAGATGATCGGTTCCCGCAGTTGCTGTTGAAATCTTGAGGTGGTTGCTCCAATGAAACTCCGTCGTGCAGGCTTTGGGCGTGGTGCATCCGCGAGCGAGCACGCTTCTGACGTGGGGCCGTATCGCCGTCGGAGGATCAGCATTTTACTGATGGCGGTCGTGGGATTGATCTTGCTTGCTACGGCGGCTGCAACTGTTTATCTGTGGCCGGAATCGGAGCAGGTCGCCCAACAAATCGAGAGTCCTCAAGACGATGTTGAGATCGTAACGGCGCGAGTTGTTGCGATAAACGAGACATCGTGCATGCAAGCTCAGAATCCCTCCTTAGACCAGGCGGCAGGGTACGAGGCCACCCCGCAATCTGACGTAGACAGATGCTTGATTGTTCGAGCCCAACTCCCAATAGGCCAGACGATCACCTTCAGCGTCGACAACTTGAGTACGAGTACCCAGTCATTTCGAGAAGGCGACACCGTCGAACTCGTCACGCGCGTACTGAACACAGATGACGGGGCCGAAACGATCTACTCGTTTTATGGGCATCCACGCGGTGGAAAGATGCTGACGATTGCGATTGCTTTCGCGCTCATCGTCATCGCGGTGGGAAGAGTTCGGGGAGCGTTGGCGCTCGTCGGCGTCGGGGCTGCGATCGTGTTATTCGTGACATTCGTTTTGCCTGCGATACTTGCGGGCAAGCCTGCGATACCGGTCGCGATTACCGGAGCGATTGGCATCATGGTGATCGTGTTGTACCTTGCGCATGGCATCTCTCACCGCACCACCGCAGCGTTATTTGGTTCAATCTTTGGGATTCTGTTTACTGCCATCGCCGGATTCTTCGCCACTCGCTGGTTGCGCTTTACCGGTATCGCATCGACGGAGGACGCCAGCTTGTTGATGGCCGCCCCTGGTTTACAGATGAGCGACGTGTTGACCGCAACAATTGTGATCGCGGGTTTAGGAATCTTGAACGACATCACAGTGGCGCAGGCGTCTGCTGTGTGGGAGATGCGCGAACTGAACCCTCACCTTCCAAAGCGACGGATCTACCTTTCCGCAATGCGGGTTGGGCGAGACCATATTGCGTCGAGTATCTATACGCTGGTATTTGCTTACGGAGGTGCGATGCTCATCGTGCTCCTGTTGCTCTATACGTACCCGCGTGATCTCGTTGATCTCGTGACCTCTGAACAGATAGGCCAGGAAATAATCCGCACCCTTATTGGTGCAGCAGGTCTCGTGCTCTCGATGCCAGTGACGACCGCGTTCGCAGTGCTCTTTGCGAGAGATGCTTCCAGCTCAACGACAGAAGACAAGCTCGCCGTGAAGGTTAAAATTTCTTCGGTTTGACGCGAAGGCTATGTTCGAAGCGAGGCTTCGTGCCATATTCAGTGCCCTGCCCTGCGCTACGCTCCGTGGGCAATCGCCGTGGCGATTGGGGGCACAAATAGCACAAAGCTTTGCTTTGTGTATAAATTTGTGCCCCCGGCAGGATTCGAACCTGCGACCAATGGATTAGAAGGCCATTGCTCTATCCCCTGAGCTACGGAGGCGAACGCCAAAAAAGCGAACGTATCGAGGTTACTACGCCTCGCGACTACTTCGTGGCCTTGGCGGCTGCTTTTGCCGCTCGTTTTGATTCTCGGACCTGCAGAAGCGTCTCGGGAGAGACGATGTCGGCCACGCTCATGAGGGTTCCTTCTTCGCCGTATGGTGCCGAAGCCGCACGCCACCCGCTTCCTTTGAACCCGCACTGTTTGCCGAGCAGGGCAAGAAAAATCTTTGCCTTCTGCTCGCCAAACCCGGGAAGCGACTTTAAACGTCGCAGCACGGTTTTCCCATCGGGGGAGTCCCGTGTCCAAATTAATGCAGCGTCACCGTCCCACTCGCTCACAAGCTCCCGACAGAGCGACTGCACACGATCCGCCATCGAACCCGGAAAGCGGTGCACCGCGGGTGTTTGCTTGAATGCAGCGGTGAAAACATCTTGATCCACTGCTGCGATCGATGCTGCCGAAATCTCGCCGACGCGCTGCTGAATCTTGAGCGGCCCAGCAAACGCGACTTCCATTGCGACTTGCTGGTCGAGCAGCATGCCGATCAGAAGTGCAAGTGGGTTCTTCGTGAGAAGTGCGTCAGCTTCAGTGTTGTCGGTGAGATGGAGTTCCATGGGCACAGTATCGCATCAAGAAACTCAACTTGGCTCGAATCGGAGAATGAACTCATCAAGATAGTAGGGCAGGTGATGCCACATGAGACCATTGTTTCGTTGCAGCGAACGCGCAAAGATCGCCAGTCATGTGCCATTAATCTGAAAGTGAATAGACATTCTTGGAAATCTGAACAGCACTTTCCTTGGATGGGCTCGTACCGTCAGGCACCAAACTGTACGTTCCTGAAGGTCCCGAGAGTTTCGTTTCACCGATGCTGCCACCACAACCAACGACCCACTCCTGATCGTTTGGGTAAACGATCAGACAACCAATCGCGGTGCTCTTACCCGCCGCTACCCAAAATGAAACTCCACCATAATCTTTTACGAATCGAACTGAGTCCGGATCCATTGGGGATTCTGGCCCGACTGAGTCGAGAATCACTGCGGGCAGCACATCAGCTTCACTGGGCTCCGACTCTAAATCAGAAAAGCCCGATTCAGAAGTCGCACATCCCGCTGCGACCAGCACACAGAACACGGCTACACCAGCCCAAGTAGCTTTCCGAGTACGCATAAGATCTTCCCTCAACGTTGAGTTCTCCATCACATCCTCTCAGACTTCTAGCTTTAGGGATCGGATTCCGGATTTCACATCAACTAGAGTGGTACAATAATCCGGTACAAGTTTTCGAGGAGGGTGGATCATGTCAATCACCGCGAGTGAAGCACGTAAGACACTATTTCCTCTGATTGAGCGCGTGAATGCAGACCGTGAGTCTGTTGAGATCGTGTCGCGTAAGGGAAACGCTGTGTTAATGCCTGCTGAGGAGTACGCAGCGTGGCAGGAAACGGCATACTTATTTCGTTCACCCGCCAACGCGCGCAGGTTGCTCGACTCCTATGAGCGTGCACGTGCAGGAGTGTTCGAAGAACACGAGCTCGACAGCGACGAATAATGCGCCTCGTTTGGGATAAATCTGCATGGGAAGATTACAAACACTGGCAAACTGCCGATCGGCGCGTGCTTAAGCGCATCAACACACTCATCGACGCGTGCCTGCGAGAGCCATTTGAAGGCATCGGCAAGCCAGAACAGTTGAAATATGGCGCTCAAGGTGCTTGGTCACGACGCATCACCGATGAGCACAGACTCGTTTACTTTGTGAATGGTGCTGACCTCATTATTCTCCAGGCCCGTTATCACTACTAAACGGGCCTGGCACTGCACCGATCAGTCGAATCGGTTGACGAGTGAGTGGGCAGCGCGTTCAACGTAGTCGCGGATTGCGGCGTCGTGCATCGGAGGAAGCTCTGCCTCGTCGAGAGCTGCATTCATGTGGTGCAGCCATCGGTCCCGCGCCTCGGGGTTTACGGGGAACGCCGCGTGACGCATACGAAGCCTCGGGTGACCCCGCTCCTCCGAATACGTTGTAGGGCCGCCCCAATACTGCTCAAGGAATGTGCGCAGCCGGTAAATCGCACCTTCCCAATCATCCTGTGGGTACATGGGGGCGAGTAGCGGGTCTTCACGCACACCTCGGTAGAAGGCGCGCACGATCTTGTCAAACGTCTCTTCCCCACCGATCTGCGCCCACACGGTTTCAGTCACAGCAGCACCAGTTTCGCCCGTGCGAAGTGTGAGCCTTGGGGCAGGGGTCTGATCGTCAGTCACTTCTCTCCTCCGGGAAACTTCGGGTACTCGTCGGCGAGCTTCACGCCAGCCTCAGTAAAGTTGCGGATCAACTCGGCGCGAATGCCGCGCTGCACTTCCCACTGAGCCTCGGGGCGCGTGCGCACGGCAAGACGCAGGGTCGCGCGATCACCGAACACGCTTTCAAGCCCCCAGACTTCGGGCTCGCCAGTTACCTTGCGAGCGTAACGATCAGACCTGAGGAGTGCTCGTGCAGAATCGAGCGCAACCTCAGTGACCTGGTCAAGATCTTGATGCGTGTCAATAGTGATGTCGATGAGTGCGCGGCCCCAGCCCTGCGACCAATTGCCGAGGGTGAGGATCTCACCATTTCGTACAAACCAAAGGGTGCCATCCATGCTGCGCACCTGCGTGACACGGATACCGACGTTTTCCACCGTGCCGGTAATCTCACCGACAGTGACGATGTCGCCAACCCCGAGCTGATCTTCAAACACCATAAAGACGCCGTTCAAAACGTCTTTCACGATGTTCTGCGCACCAAAGGCAAGACCTGCCGCAACAATTCCTGCGGAGGTGAGTATTGCACCGAGATTCACGTCGAGCTGGTTGAGGATAAGCAGGCCCGCTGTGATTGCGATCAAGATCGTGATCACAGCGCGACCGACAGAACCGAGCGTGCGGGTGCGCTGCACGGCGCGCGCATGGATATACGGTGCCGCTTGAATCTCTGAAGTGGTATCGACGTTCTGCGAGCGCTTCACTCGGCTTACGACCTGGGTGACCGTGCGGTTCAAAAGTTTGCGCAATAGCCAATTGGCAACTATTGCGATGACAATGATCGCAATAATTACGAGCGGTGTGCGCCACGCAGCAAGAAACGTGACAAACGCTGACCCCGCGGCCTCCACCACGTCTTCTGCTTGAAGAAACCTCATCAGATGCTCGCGTCGGCGGCCTGTGCGATGAGTGCTCGCTCGACCCCTGCAAGATGTTCAGTGATGAGCCTTCGAAGGGAAGCGGGCGCATCTGGATGCGCGTCCAACCACATGGCAGTCGCGGCCCTGAGCTCCTCGTTTGCGAGCGGCGAGGGGTAAAAGCCGTCGATAAGCTCCTCGGCAATCGCATAACTGCGAGATTCCCACACAGCCAGCAGCTCATTGAAGTAGCGATCCAAGAACGGCACGAGCAGCGAGCGGTCGTGCGTACGCAAGAAACCGAGCCCAGTCGCACGCACGATGGCATTCGGCTTGTTCTCCTCGGCCCAGACAGAGGCCCAGGCGGCATCTTTACCTTCGGCAGTCGGCAGCGCCGCACGGGCGTGAGCGGCAGACTGATTGCCGGTCGCAGTGCGATCGTCCGAGAGCGCTGCATCAATCTCGTCCTCGGTGGCGCGACCACCTGCGGCGAGAGAAATGAGCAGCTCCCACCCAAGGTCAGTGTCGATGTCGAGCCCCGAGAGCGGCGTGCGCTCATCAAGCAGCTCGAGAACGGTGTCGAGCTGCGCCTCGCTTGCAGCGAGGTTCGCAAATGACTTCACGAACTGGAACTGGCCATCAGACCCCGGCTTCGCATCGAGCGCAAGCTGCCAGAGCGCATCAGCAACCTTCGAAAGTGTTGCCTCACGTCTTTCGGGTGCGACATAACTCGAAGCAGACAACACAAGCTGCTGAATAACCGTTCGAAGCATGGTCGAGTTGGTCTCATGCGAAACGTGCTTCAACACGATGTCGACAAACTTGCTTGCCGAAAACTCGCCGTCTCTAGTCGCATCCCAAAGCGTGCCCCACACAAGTGACCTAGCGAGAGAATCTTCAATCGAGCCGAGCTGCGAGGCTGCGGTCTCAAGTGAACGCTCGTCGAGGCGGATCTTCGCGTAACTTAAGTCATCATCATTCAGAATCAGTAACGCGGGCTGCTGGGTGCCGACGAGTTCCGACACATCGGTGCTCGAACCGTCAACGTCGAGTTCGATACGCTTCGTGCGGCGAAGCACGGCACCCTCGAGGTCATACAATCCCACCGCGACGCGGTGCGGTCGAAGCGTCGGGAAACCCTCAGCCGCACTCTGCTCGATTGTGAATGACGCATATTTGCCATCAGCATCGAGCGTGAACTCGGGACGCAGCGTATTTACCCCTGCCGTTTCGAGCCACTTTGTTGTCCACTCTGTGAGATCGCGACCGCTGCGGGCTTCAAGCTCGCTCATGAGATCCGGCAACTCGGTGTTGGAGTGGTGATGCTTTACAAAGTAGTCGTGCACACCCTGCATGAAGGGTTCGCGTCCCACCCAGGCCACAAGTTGCTTGAGCACCGAAGCACCCTTGGCGTAGGTGATGCCGTCAAAGTTCACGAGCACGTCTTCGAGATCACGAATTGGGGCAACGATCGGGTGCGTAGAAGGCAGCTGATCCTGACGGTATGCCCATGACTTCTCGCTCGCCACAAAGGTGGTCCAGCAATCTGACCACTCGGTTGCCTCGGCGACGCCAAGCGTCGACATGTACTCAGCGAACGATTCATTGAGCCACAGATCATTCCACCAGCGCATGGTGACGAGATCGCCAAACCACATGTGTGCTAGCTCATGGAGTATGGTCACAACGCGGCGCTCGCGCATCGCATCGGTGACCTGGCTGCGGAACACGTACGCCTCAGTGAATGTCACCGCACCGATGTTCTCCATCGCACCCATGTTGTATTCGGGTACAAAAAGCTGATCGTACTTATCAAACGGATACGGGTAGTTGAACTCATTCTCAAAGAATGTGAATCCCTCACGCGTCTTGTCGAAGATGTAGTCAGCATCGAGGTACGGGGCAAGCGACTCGCGGCAGAAGACGCCGAGAGGAATCACGCGGCCGTCTGTACTTGTGAGCTCGCTGCGCACCTCGTGGTATGGGCCGGCGATAAGCGCGGTGATATAGCTCGACATGACAGGCGTCGGCCCAAACGCCCACGTGGCGATTGCCTCGCCTTCTTTTTCGCCAGCAGCTGTGGGCTCTGGGGTCGGCTGGTTCGACACCACCTTCCACCGTGCAGGAGCCGTAATCGTGAACTGAAAGGTGGCCTTCAAATCAGGCTGCTCAAACACCGGGAACATGCGGCGTGAGTCGGGCACCTCGAACTGGGAGTAAAGATAGACCTCGTCATCTGCGGGGTCAACGAACCGGTGCAACCCTTCGCCGGTGTTCATGTAGCGCATCGTTGAAACAATGCGCAGGGTGTTCTCAGTGGCGAGTCCCGGCAACTGAATACGTGAATCGGCGAAGACCTCTGTGGGGTCAAGCTGAGCGCCATTCAGGTCGATCGATTCAACCGACTCGGCAATGACGTCGATAAATGTTGACGCGCCTTCTTCTGCAGTGAAACGGACCGTGGTGTCGGCCCGAAATGTTTCGGGGCTTTCGGTGAGGTCAAGCGCAACCTCGTAGCTTTCGCTGTGGACAATTCCAGCGCGTTCCTGAGCTTCAACGCGGGTGAGATTGGTTCCAGGCA
>JBQEBC010000010.1:0-59755 GCA_052106035.1 Leucobacter sp.
CGGCACCGAAAGATATGGTGACCTGGCGCGCGCTCAACGGCGCAATGCACCAGATCATGGAAGACCACCCCGAGTCGTTTGTGCTCGGTGAGGACATCACGACCTGGGGCACCGGTGGCGGCACCTATGGTGTCACCCGCGGCCTGCTCAAGAAGTTCGGCGCCGATCGCGTGATGGACACCCCTATTAGCGAGGAAGTACTGCTTTCTGCAGTGTCGGCCGCTGCTTCTCGCGGTACTCGCCCGATCCTCGAGATCATGTACTCCGACTTCGCATTCCTTGGCTTTGATGGCATCATCAACCAGGCAGCGAAGAACCGATACATGTTCGGTGGCCAGTTCGATGTGCCGGTGACGATTCGCAGCAATGGCGGATCTGGTATCGGCAAGGCTGCGCAACACTCACAGTCACTCGAAACGCTGTTCGCGCACATCCCAGGCCTCGAGGTTGTCGTCCCGGGTACTCCGGGCGACGCCTACGGTCTGTTACGCACCGCAGCAGCATCCGACAACCCAACGATCTTCCTGGAACACAAGAACCAGTATTACGATCGTGGGCCCGTTGGCACCGAAGCGATTCCGTTTGGTCAGGCACGCATTGCTCGCGAGGGCACCCATGCGACTGTCGTGGCGACACAGCAGATCTTGTCGTACTCGTTGCAGGCAGCTGAAGAGCTCGCTGCAGAGGGTATCGAGATCGAGGTCATTGACCCGCGCACGCTATACCCGTTCGACATGGACGCGGTGTACGCATCGGTCGGTAAGACCCGCCACCTTGTGGTTGGTCACGAGGCCGTTCGCGATTACGGTTGGGGCGCAGAATTTGTCGCACAGACCGTGGAAGCGGCTTGGGACAAGCTCGACGCAGCCCCCGTACGTGTCGGCGGCGCACGCGCACCGATTCCGTACGCACAGGTACTCGAAGCAGCGGTGATTCCGTCGAAGGACGACATCATCGCAGCGGTCAAGCGCACCCTCGCTTGATCCAGTAAAAGGAGGGGATGGCGTGAGCCATCCCCTCCTTTTTTCTCCCCAAATACTCTGAGAAAGGCCTCAATATGAATCGACTCGACAACAAAACCTGCCTAATTTTTGGGGGTGGATCGGTTGGTGGCGAGATCAACAATGGTCTCGCAGCTGCAATTATTTACGCTCGTGAAGGCGCGCGCGTTGCGATCGTTGATATGAACGAAGAAGCGGTTGCTGGTGGGGTGGCGCGCGTGCGCGAAGAGTGCGAGCTACTCGGCATCACGCCGGCGATACTCGGTATCGTCGGCGACGTGACTGCCGATGCCTCGGTGGCATCGGCAGTTGAACGTACGGTCACGGAGTTTGGTGGTATCGATGTGCTTCACAACAACGTGGGTATCGCGCGCATGGGTGGACCGATCGAGCAGCCGCTCGAAGAGTGGAACCTGATGCTCAACGTCAACCTCACAAGCATGTTTCTCACGTGCAAGCACGTGCTTCCACATATGCTTGCACAGGGCTCAGGAAGCATTATCAACATTGGCTCCGTAGGAGGCATGCGCTACATCGGGTATAACTACCCGAGCTACTCAGCTACGAAGGGCGCAGTGACGCAATTCACACAGAACATTGCGCTTGAATATGCCTCCAAGGGTATCCGTGCGAACACCGTTGCTCCTGGTTACATCAACACTCCGATGATCTACAAACAGATCAGTGGTGCATACGACACTGTTGAGGAGATGGTTGCGGCGCGCGATGCGCTCTCGCCGACCGGCAAGATGGGTGACTCGTTCGACGTAGCAAATGCTGCGCTTTTCCTTGCTTCAGACGAATCGCGCTACGTGAATGGTGTGTGCATTCCAGTCGACGGTGGTCTTGTGCAAAGCTCTGCACCACCTGCTGCTGCACAGTAACTGCTGCGAAGTAGTGCCGGCCGTGCGGGCAGCTTATGCTGTGCGCGCGGCCTGTTCTGTTTCGCGAAGCAGATGAAGCCAATCGAAGTGCGCATCAATCGCGTCGGTTACGGCAGTAGTATCGCGGGCTTTCACCGCATCCAAAATATTTGCGTGCACGCTGCGCATCGTCTCGAAGTCTTGCGCCAGAGTGAGGTGTCGCAGGGTGCCCTGTAAAACAGTGTGCAACATCTGTGAGAAAAAGAGGAGTGCGGGAGAAGCGGAAGCTTTGAATAATGCCCGGTGGAATGCCAGGTCAGCTTCGAGAAGCTTTCTTCCGTCGACCGTTTGCCGCATTGCTTCAACACTTGCTTCAAGCTCTGCGAGGCTCTGAGCGCTCGCGTTCATGCAGGCTTCGATCGCAGCCTGTCGTTCGAGCGCGTGACGCACCGATATGAGTGACTCGAGCGTCATTTGTTGGAACATGAGCCCAAGGGTTAATACATCGCTGGTTTGTTCTGCTTGCACGCCGGTGTAGAACGTGCCTTGGCGCTGCTTGCGGGAAAGCGCCCCCATCGATTCGAGCTTGCCGATGCGGTCGCGTAGCGTGTTGCGGCTCACATTCAAAGTTTGTGTAAGCTCGCGTTCGCTCGGCAGTTGCTCGCCAGGCTCCATGTCGCGCAGTATCTCGATAAGCGAGCCGAGCGCCTGGTCATTCATCAGGCTCGCCTGGAACCGAGGGTTCTTGGGTGGCTCCGCCGATGAATATGATTCAGTTTCAGAATTTCTCACGTGGCACCCCGTTATGCTGTTGTCGCTTTAAATTTACACCACTCTGGTCGGGAAGTGAGACCACTCGCCGTTGTGGTAGAACCATGACCGGAGGGCTACACTGACTCCGTGCAGAAACTTCGCGATCGGCCAGCCCGAAGGTTGAGTCAACTCTTCATCGGACTTGTATTTTTCGGATTCGCAATCGCCCTTATTATTCACGCCAATTTGGGTGCTGTGTCCTGGGATGTGCTTACGCAGGGCCTGAGTAAACAGTTGCCGTTCTCTTTCGGCACGATCACCATCATCATTGGTGGATTCGTGCTTCTGTTATGGATTCCTCTTCGTCAACGGCCTGGCATCGGTACAATTACGAATGCTCTTCTCGTGGGGGTCTTTGCGGATATTGGGCTCGCCGTGTTTTCATCGCTCGACTCATTCTGGTGGCAATTGGTCATGCTTGCCTCCGGAACGCTCTTGCTCGGCGTTGGCAGCGGACTATACATCGGAGCAGGACTTGGACCCGGGCCGCGAGACGGATTAATGACTGGTATTCATGCACGCACTGGATTGCCCATCTGGGCTGCCCGCACTGGCATCGAAGTCTCCGTGTTGGCTATTGGTTGGCTTCTCGGAGGTACGGTCGGGATCGGTACGGTTGCCGTAACCTTCCTCATCGGACCGCTGTGCCAGATCTTTGTTCCGCTATTCACGCTCCGAGCGCGGGAGGCGTCGCCCGAAGCCGCCGCGCCGGAGAGCCTGTGCGACCAGGAACCTTAGTTACAACCGCGTTGCGAGCCTGGTGCCCTGATCGATCGCACGTTTCGCATCGAGCTCACCAGCAACATCGGCTCCACCAATGAGATGTGGCTCAATACCGAGACCGGAAAGTTCGTCTGCGAGATCTCTGCGTGAGAGTTGTCCCGCGCACACGACAATCGAATCGACCAAAAGCGTCTGTGGCTCACCATCGACAATAATGTGCAACCCTGCATCATCGATCCGCTCGTACTCGACCCCACCTACCATCCGCACACCACGACGAGCGAGCTCAGTTCGGTGGATCCACCCAGTGGTTTTCCCGAGGCCTGCGCCAAGCTTGCTATCCTTGCGCTGCAACATCACGAGCTCGCGTGCGGGGGCATCAGGGGCCGGCCTGGTCATCCCGCCGGCCTTCGTGTAGTTTGCATCGACGCCCCAGTGTTCGAGGAACGCCGCAGTGCTCTCAGGTTCACCACTGAGCCCTGGGGAGCCGAGCGGCTCGGTGAGAAACTCTGCGGTGTCGAACCCGATGCCGCCAGCGCCGATAACGGCGACGCGCTTCCCAACAGTGACCTTGTCTCGCAGTACATCAATGTAACTGAGCACCGAGCTATGGTTGGCGCCGGGAATATTGAGTGGTCGAGGGGTGACGCCTGTCGCGATGACTACCTCATCGAATCCCTCAGCTACAAGGTGTGTCGCGTCAGCCGCAGCGCCCAGTCTCACCTCAACGCCCGTTTCGGCGAGGCGCACGCTAAAATAACGCAGTGTTTCACGGAATTCGCTCTTTCCGGGGACTTGCATTGCGATATTCAGCTGACCGCCGATGGTGTCGGCGGCGTCGAACAGCGTGACCGAATGACCACGCTCGGCTGCGGTGACCGCGCACGACATTCCCGCTGGGCCGGCTCCGACAATGGCGATTCGCCTGGGTGAGTCAGTCGGAGTGATGATGAGTTCTGTTTCGTGGCCGGCGCGCGGATTCACGAGACAGGTGGCAGGCGTATTTGTGAAGGTGTGGTCGAGACAGGCCTGGTTACATGCAATGCAGGTATTGATTCGCTCAGGAGTACCGACCTGTGCCTTCTGTACAAACTCGGGGTCGGCAAGGAACGGCCTGGCGAGTGACACAAGATCTGCGTCTCCGGAGGCAAGAATCTGTTCGGCAACATCTGGAGTATTGATGCGATTGGTGGCGATGAGTGGGAGCGAGACTGTGTTTCGGAGTGCTCGAGTGACCCAAGAGAACGCCCCACGTGGCACCGAAGCGGCGATCGTAGGAATGCGCGCCTCATGCCATCCGATGCCCGTGTTCATGAGGGTCGCGCCGGCAGCCTCAACTCGGGTGGCGAGTTCGATGACCTCGTTCAAGGTTGACCCTCCGGGCACCAGATCGAGCATGGAAAGCCGATAAATGATAATAAAGCTCGGCCCGACAGCCTGCCTCACTCGACTGACAATTTCGGTGGGAAAGCGTAGCCTTCCATCGAGGTCGCCGCCCCAGCGGTCTGTACGGTGATTCGTCTCTGGTGCAACGAACTCATTGATGAGGTACCCCTCCGACCCCATGATCTCAACGCCGTCGTATCCCGCGGATTGTGCGAGCTTGGCCGATCGCACAAAGTCTTCGACTGTCGCTTCGATCTCGGCGTCCGTGAGTTCTTTCGGAGTGATCGGAGAGATCGGTGCCCGGAGGGGGCTTGGTGCTACGGCATCCGGGTGCGCTGCGTATCGACCTGCGTGGAGAATCTGTAGTGCGATGAGGGAGCCTTCCTCATGCACCGCTTGTGTGACGACGCGGTGAGGTTTCGCATCTTCCTCCGTCATCATCGTTGCAGCCCCGGGTTTGAGGCGTCCGGCTTCGTTCGGAGCGATGCCGCCGGTGACCATGAGCCCCACGCCTCCTGCTGCGCGTTCACGGTAAAATGCTGCAAGTCGTTCAAACCCGCCTGAAAGCTCCTCATGCCCCATGTGCATTGACCCCATGATCACCCGGTTCGGAAGAGTGACCGGTGTCCCTGACTGAAGTACGGGAAGGGTGATCGGGGTGAATAGGTGTGGGTATGGTGACGACGTTGGCATCTATGACCTCTCAACGGAACTTGCTGATGAATCTATTCTTCTCAGCGACACGTGTCGAGTTTGATGGCGTGTTTCCACAATGCGGCACGATGATCACGACGTCCGAATCATTGGGTACGACTCACTATTGATGATGCGTTGGGTGATTTCGGCGATCTCATGTTCGGGATCAATCTCGCGCGCGTGCTCGATTTGGCGATGCGCAACAGACTGCATCCCCCGGAGCCACCAGGCCACCGCGCATATGGCGATAACGCTCGGCCGCAGTGGCTCAGGGCACAGCGATACAGCATCGACGAGGCGCTCGGAGGCCAACTGCAATCGCGTCGCTGCACTGGCCGCTAAGGCGTGATCTTGTGCTTTGGCATGCGTGTCCTCCGGTGGAACCAGTGTGTGCGCCACCCGGGCACTTGCGGCGGTTGCTGCAAGTACATCAAAGAGTGCGGTCCAGCCCCGGGCGGAATTCGCCACCCGGATGATCTCTACGATTGCAGCCTGTGTGAGTGAGGAAGAGGAGGCCGCGTCAGTAATACCACTGACGATCGCTGTGGTGCTCCGTTTTGTCGCCTCGGCGTTTGCTTCAGCGCTGGTCTCAACAAAAGAGTCCTGCAGGAGGCTCGCGACACGTTCGGCGGCTTCCAGGGCTGGCTCGGGAAACACTCCAAGCGACTCAAGCGGTGGCTGCTCGTCCGTTGATGCGACGCCGCTCGTGTGAATCTCTTCGAGTGATCGCCCAAGTATCGGTGTTGTCGGATCGAGATAGCTCGCCCAAGCATCGGGCGCGATGCAGCAGAGCTCGCGCACCCGGTTGCCGTCGCGTGTAAGACGTCGTTCGAGCCTGCGAGCAAGGAGGCGCCACGGAAGGCCACCTTGCTCTGCAAACGTGTGTGCGCTGGAGATAACAAGAGCGGGGGAACTCATGCTGTGTTGCTGACGAACCCCTTGCACGAGTTCACACACGTTATCGACAAACTCGGAGATGTCGCGAGCGCTGTCGCTCTGCGGGAGATCAACCCGCATCGTTGCACCTGAACGGTTACCAGAGAAAAACACCACAAACAGGCTGTGAGACGCAGTAAAGCCAACGAGCCTCGGGAGTGCAGCAAGGAAGTCTGCGGTGGAGCCGCAGCGAAGAACTTGTTTTGGAGGGTCGTCGTGATTGGGAACTGAAGCGGGCGGGAAGAGTGGTACTGGACAAGTCATGCTTCGAGCATGCGCCGTCTCGGGCGTGGATGTTAGTTATGCACACTCACGCGCTCATAGAACGCCTTCAGTGCTCAGTGTGAACGATGCTTGGAACCGACCTCGAGGCCCCAGGCTCTTAGCGCGCGGCCTCGACCTGTCTGAGGTCTGCCTCGAGGGCTACCCACGCAAGCATTGCGCACTTTACTCGCATGACAAACTTTGAGACGCCCTGAAGCGCGACGGCATCTCCGAGAAGTTCCTCGTCTGGTTCCGACACGTTCTTTCCGTGGATCATCTCTCGGAAGGCATCGATGCGCTGTTGCGCGCCCGCGCTGTCGAGATGCTCGTCGCGGAGCATCTGCGAGAGTATCGATGCAGATGCCATGGAGATGGAGCATCCCTCACCCTGCCACGCGATGGAAGCGATTTCGCCATTGCCAGGGTCTACTGCGATTGAGACGTCGATCTCATCACCGCAGCTCGGGTTGAATTCGTGATGCGAGGCAGTGAGAAATCCCTCTACTGCTTCGAGCTCACCCTTACCGAATGGTCGTTTGGAGTGGTCAAGAATGACCTCTTGATACAGACTGTCGAGCCCACTCATGCTGTTACCTCCACACCAAAGTATTTCTGCGCGCCACGTACGGCGTCTATAAACTGATCCACCTCGTCGTCAGTGCTCGTGAGGTGCACGCTTGCCCGTGTTGACGACGCCATGCCAAGGGCACGATGCAGGGGCTGAGCGCAGTGATGGCCGACGCGCACGAGTACGCCGCGCTCGTCAAGAAACTGGCCAACGTCGTGGGCATGCAGCCCTTCGACCGAAATTGCTGCAAGCGCCACGCGTTGAGACACATCAGTGGGCCCGAGTACACGCACGCCACGAATCTCATTGAGGCCTGCGACCAGGCGCTCAACCAGCTCGTGTTCGCGAGCTGCAATGCGATCCATACCCACGCCTGTGAGGAAGTCAACCGCAGCTCCGAGACCTACAACCTGCGAAACCGGCTGCGTGCCTGCCTCAAACCTGAGGGGAGGAGGCATGAACTCGGTAGTTTCCATGGTCACCTTGGTAATCGCGGACCCACCGGTTCTTGCGGGAGGCAACGCATTGAGCATTTCGGTCTTGCCATACAGCACACCGAGACCGTTGGGACCCAGCATTTTGTGGGCAGAGAACGCGGCGAAATCTACGCCGAGCTCCGCAAAATTTACTGGAATATGCGGCACCGATTGGCACGCGTCGAGCACGACTACGGCACCGACTGCATGGGCAATTTCGGTGAGTTCTCGTACGGGAGCAACGTATCCAGTCACGTTTGACACGTGCGCAAACGCAAAAATTCGGGTGCGGTCAGTGACGGCTTGACGCGCATCGTCAATACTCCACGTGCCATCTTCTCGCACCGGAATGTACCGCAGCGATGCACCAGTTTTCTGAGCGAGACGTTGCCAGGGGACAAGGTTTGCGTGATGCTCAGCCTCGGTGATGAGGATCTCATCGCCTGCTTCAAGAGCGAATCTCTCCGAGCCCGCGACGCCGTTCCCCAGATTCGCCTCGCCGATGCCAAGAGCTACGAGATTGAGTGCGTCAGTGGCGTTCTCTGACCACACAATCTGTTCAGCAGTCTCGGCGCCAACGAGGTGCGCGACACGTGCCCGGGCACCCTCGAATGCGCCGGTCGCGGCTCCCACGGCACCGCTCGTGCCTCGGTGCACGGCCGCGTTCGAGTGTTCTAAGAACGCTCGCTCTGCGTCGAGCGCGACCGCTGGTCGCTGTGAGGTCGCCGCCGAATCGAGGTACGCCGGGGCGGACTCTCCCGTCGCATCAATAGCTGCAAAGAACGGGAATCCAGCCCGAAGCTCGGCAACCTCGGTAGGAGAAAGCGGCGAGGTCAGAGAAGCGTGCATGCCTTCATTCTCCCACCCGATGTATCGAACCTGCCTGGAGAACCCCGAACCTCGCTACGCTCTTGGCGAATCGCCGACGCCCAAGTCATGCTTGAACAGATGTTGCTTCAATACGTGCTGGCGGTTTGCCCTGTGGAGGTCGGCAAGCCAAGTGACCGGTCTATACCCACTCGCCTATGAGTCACGCCCTGTGCCTGACGGCGTGAGTTGCCAGTTCACGATGCCCGCGAGCAGCGTGAATGCAGCCGCGAAGAAGGGCAGGGTGAGAGCCGAAGCAACTCCCACATTCTCTGCGAGATACCCAGTCACCGCTGATGCGAGCGACTGACCGAGGATGACCCCAGAACCCAGCATTGTCATCACGGTTGCCGAACGCCCCTCGGGGCTGCGCGCTGCGCCGAGGCCGTACAGGGTGACGAGTAGTGGGCCGATCCCGAACCCCGTGATGGCGAGACCCACTACGATCTGCGTCAACGAATCAGACGTTGCGAGTACGGCTTCACCAACGAGCATGAGGAACCCGAATACGAGCCAGCGATAACGCAGCGTGAACTTCGGGGAAAACATCGAGACCAATAATGCGAGGATCGCTGAGCCAACGCCCATGATTCCGTAAAGAAGCCCTGCCGCTTCGGGCTGACCGAGGGACTGCGTATAAGCGGTCAGCGCGGTGAGCGTTGTGCCAAATACGAGGCCGACACCGGTAATGCCTGCGACGACAGTGAGCAGAGAGGGCCGGGCAAGTTCTGAGGCGGGAGCGAGCGTCTCTGCACGCTCGGCAGCAGATTTTGGCGGCGCGCTCGTGTGGTGGAGCGCGAAGGCAGAGATCACAATGAGCGCAAGCACTGCCGCCGCAATGATGGGCGTGCGCGCACCAAACATCGTGGCGAGAATACCAACGATGACGGGGCCAAAGACAAAGACGACCTCATCGGCAGCTGATTCGTAGGCGAGCACACGCGAGAGCGTTCGAGGGCGGCGCTCGACCGGCAAGAAATGCTGAATGATGAGCACGAGGCGCGACCGCGACATTGGTGAAGCCTGTGGGCTCGTAGCGCCCACAAAGAACGCGACAGCAAGCATCCAAACATTCGAGGCCGGCGTATACGCGATCCACGCGAGCGCCACGAGCGAGACACTGTGCGTCACTGCGGTGATGAGCAATGCGATGCGCTGCCCAAACCGATCTGCCGCAGCGCCAACGAACGGGCTCACGATCGCTGACCCAATACCCACCATTGCAGATGCGAGACCGCCGAGCTCAAGTGATCCACGTGCGGACACAATGAGAGTGAGCACACCAACGACCATCATCGCGAACGGAAGTCGTGCGACGAGCGCGAGCGGGAAGTACGCGATGCCGGTACGCGAGATGAGCGTGGGGGCAGGGGCAGAATCGTGCATAGCCGACCTAGCCTATCTGACGCTCAACTACCCGTAGCATTGAGACATGATTCTGCTCGCGGCGACGCCCATCGGAAACCTCGGCGATGCCTCTCTGCGGCTGCGCGAGACGCTCACGCACGCACGAGTCATTGCAGCGGAGGACACGAGACACACCGCCCAACTGCTCAGGCTGCTCGAAATTGAGTCGCACGCCGAGTTTGTCGCATTGCATGACCACAACGAGCATGAGCGCGCGGCCGATCTTGTTGAGCGGGCGAAGCATGAGGACGTTGTGCTCGTGAGCGATGCCGGAATGCCGACAGTCTCTGACCCGGGCTTCCGAGTCGTGCAACTCGCAGCCGAAGCCGGTGTGAAGGTGAGCGTCATCCCTGGCCCCTCAGCAGTGATCACCGCGCTCGCTGTCTCAGGGCTTCCCACCGATAGGTTTGCCTTTGAGGGGTTCCTGCCGCGAAAATCGGGGGAGCGAACCCGACTTCTCTCCGAGCTTTCGACCGAGCGACGCACGCTCGTGTTCTTCGAATCTCCCTCGCGTGTGGCCTCGGCGCTTAACGACTTGGCGACGGCGTTCGGGGCGGATCGCCCGGCCGCAGTATGCCGAGAGCTCACCAAGATGTATGAGGAAGTGAAACGGGGCGGTCTTCGTGAACTCGCGGAGTGGGCCGCCGATGGAGTTCGCGGAGAAATTGTGCTGGTCGTTGGCGGGGCGCCCGCACAGACAGTGACGCTCGAATCCGCACTTTTCGAGGTGAACCTGCGAGTCGCCGCGGGCGATCGACTCAAAGACGTGACCCGTGAAATTGGGGCAATGTCGGGTATTTCGGCAAAGGATCTCTACGCGGCGGCGCTCGCCGCACGCTCAAAACCGGTGCAGTGAATGCGCCAGCATGCGGGGTGCTCCCAGGCTCAAGACACCCGGATGCTTCAGACTGAGAAGTACAGTGAATGTCTGGCGATCCACTTCGCCGCAAACCTACGCCACCCAAACCACCGACAGGATTTCAGTGAAACTCTCCCGCGTTCTCATCCCGCTCGCAGCGACCGCGCTGCTGCTCACCGGCTGCTCTGCAGGAGGAGGGCCCGCAAAAGACGCGTCGGGCGAGAGCTGCCTCGCGCCGGGCGACGCGAGCAAGACGATCGAGGTCAAGGGCGATGTTGGCACCGACCTAGAACTCACTTCGAAGACTCCGGTTACGGTGAAAGAGACCGAGCGTTCCGTGCTGAAGGAAGGCGAGGGCGACCCCGCTGAGGCCGGCAAATCCATCGAGATTTCGATGTCGATGTTTAGCGGTGCAGACGGAACAAACATTCAGCATGCCCCAACGAGCCCGATCCCTGTCGATGAGGCTCAGCTCGCTTCGTGGGCATACGACGGTGTGCGCTGTGCGACACCGGGCCAGCAGACCGCAATTATCGCGCCGTACGCAGATGTGTTCGGGGAGAATCCTGCTGACGGGTTGGGTGTCGAAGGTTTCACCGAGAAAGATTCCGTCGTCATCGTGATGGAATTCGGTGAGGTTACGGCGGGAGAGCCAGGAACTCTGGAGCCCAGTGAACTTTTGAAGAAGGCCGAGGGCAAAGCTGCGGCAGCACCCGAGACGTTCCCAACGGTCGTGCTTGCAGAAGATGGCGCACCGACCATTTCAATGCCCGAGGGTGTGGAGCCCCCGACGGCCCTTGAAACTGCAACTGTCATCGAGGGCGATGGTGAGACCGTCGAGCCGGGTGACCGTGTATACGTCAACTATCGCGGCGTGATTTGGCGCACCGGAGAAGAGTTCGACTCGAGCTGGGCTCGTGGCGGTCCGACAGATTTCACGACGAATGGCGTGATTGGTGGCTTCCAGAAGGCGCTCGAAGGCCAGAAGGTCGGTTCGCAGGTCATCTCGGTCGTCCCCGCGGAAGACGGCGGATATGGCGCGGAGTGGCTGGTGCAGAACGGGCACGAGCCTGACGACGTGATGGTGTTCGTGCTCGATATTTTGGGCACAGTTCACGCCGAATAGTCATTCGACAACGCGCTTCATGCAGAATGGTTGCATGAGGCGCGTTGTTATTTTAGGATCCACAGGTTCGATCGGCGAGCAGGCACTCGACGTGATCAGGCGTCAACCGACGCGCTTTCAAGTGGTGGGACTCGTCGCGGGCAGCAACGCGGAACGCGTGCGCGAGCAAGCCGAGGAGTTCAATGTCGAGCACACCGGGCTCGGCATCGACGCTGCCGTGCAGCTTGTGCGCGACGTGCCGGCTGACGTCGTGCTCAACGGCATCACGGGTTCGGTCGGGCTCGGCCCCACCATTGCGGCGCTCGAAGCCGGACGCACGCTTGCGCTCGCGAACAAAGAGTCACTCATTGTTGGTGGCGACCTCGTCACGAGGCTTGCGAAGCCTGGTCAGATCGTGCCGGTCGATTCTGAACATTCGGCAATCGCGCAGGCTCTGCGCTCGGGAGCGCAGAGTGAAGTTCGCCGACTGGTGCTTACCGCCTCCGGCGGGCCATTTCGTGGTCGCAGCCGTGAGGAGCTCGAACAGGTTACCCCGAAGCAGGCACTCGCGCACCCGACCTGGGATATGGGCCGCGTCGTCACCACGAACTCTGCAACGCTCGTGAATAAGGGGCTTGAGATTATCGAGGCGCATCTCCTGTTCGGTGTCTCCTATGGCGATATCGACGTCGTGGTGCATCCGCAGTCGATCGTGCATTCGATGGTTGAGTTTATTGATGGATCCACGATCGCTCAGGCTTCACCCCCCGATATGCGGCTACCGATCGCGCTCGGTCTCACTTGGCCAGATCGCCTCGCGAACGTTGGTGCACCGCTCGATTGGACGAAGGCAACGAGTTGGGAGTTTGAGCCGCTCGACGAGCAGGCGTTCCCCGCGGTCGCGCTCGCGAAGCACGTGGGGCGCAAGCGCGAAACCTACCCCGCAGTGTTCAATGCGGCAAACGAAGAAGCGGTCGATGCGTTCCACGACGGCAAGATCAGCTTCCCGGCCATCGTTGACACGGTGAGCGAGGTGGTGGATCGCCACGAGGCGCCGCAGAAGCTCACACTCGAGACGCTTGCGGAAGCCGAGCTGTGGGCTCGCGCTGAAGCGCACAAGCTGTTTGACGCGAAATCAAAGTAGGCCTCGCGGTCGTGCGTTACCTCAGCTAGAATCAACGAGACAACTGAATACGCCGCTTATGCATCGCGGGAGAGACCGGGTGAAAACCCCGGCGCCGTAGGAGCAAACCCTCCCCGGGAAACTCTCAGGCCCACGTACCGCATGCACAGGCAACTCTGAAAAGTAGCGGGCAATCCGCTCACCGACGGTGCAAGGTTGTGGTGTCATCAGTGACGCCACACCGAATCTCTCAGGTCACTTACAGAGCGGGGAGGATCACCAGCCGGTCGCTTGCGGCCCCGACTTCGGAGATCCACCTTTGACAAGCTATTCCACACCTTCCACTTCGTTCGCGAACCGTCACATTGGTATCGCGTCTACTGAAGACCAGCGCACCATGCTTACTGTGCTCGGATATGACAGTCTTGATGCGCTCGTTGATACGGCTGTGCCGGCTTCAATTCGCAGCGGCGCCACGTTGAATCTCCCGCCGGCGCTCAGCGAAGAGGACAGCCTGGCTGAGCTTCGCTCGCTCGCGAGCAAAAATGTTGTGAAGACGCAGCTCATCGGCCAGGGCTTTTACGGAACCCACACACCTCCGGTGATCCGACGCAACGTGCTCGAGAGCCCGTCGTGGTACACCGCATATACGCCCTACCAGCCCGAGATTTCTCAGGGTCGACTCGAGGCGCTTCTGAATTTCCAGACGATGGTCTCAGACCTCACGGCTCTCCCGATCGCGAACGCGTCGATGCTCGACGAGAGCTCGGCGGCCGCCGAGGCAGTGCTCCTCATGCGCCGGGCGAACAAGGCCGCGGCAGACGCAAAGACCGTGCTCGACGTGAACCTGTTCCCACAGACCATCAAGGTGGTGCAGGGTCGCGCTGAGGCGCTTGGCTTTGAGGTTGAAATTGCAGATCTTTCAGTGGGGTTGCCCGATGGCCCGATCTCTGGCATCGTGCTGCAGCAGCCAGGCAACGATGGTGCTGTTGTAGATCACGCTTCGACTATCCAATCAGCGAAAGATCGCGGTGCGATGGTCACGGTTGTTGCCGACCTGCTCGCGCTTACGCTCATTGTTCCGCCAGGGGAGCAGGGCGCGGATGTCGCCGTTGGAAACACTCAGCGGTTCGGTGTTCCGCTCTTCTTCGGCGGGCCGCACGCGGCCTACCTTGCCGTACGCGCCGGGCTTGAACGTTCGCTGCCCGGTCGCCTTGTCGGAGTATCGAAAGACCAGCAAGGCCGCACCGCCTACCGTCTTGCGCTCCAGACCCGCGAACAACACATTCGCCGTGAGAAAGCGACGAGCAACATCTGTACCGCCCAGGCACTGCTCGCGATCACCGCGTCAATGTATGCCGTGTACCACGGACCAGATGGGCTCAAGGCGATCGCCGAGCGCACCCACGGTCTCGCTCGGTCGTTCGCTGCTGCGCTCGCCGCAGCTGGCATCGAGACGGCGAATGACTCATTCTTTGACACCGTCTGGGCTCGGGTTCCGTCCCGAGCCCGCGAAATAATCAAAGCGGCCGAGGGCGGGGGCTTGAACCTCCGGTTTGTCGATGAAGATACCGTCGGAGTGTCATTCGACGAGACGAGCACTGCAGACACAGTGGCCAGCGTTGCCGCAGTGTTCGGGGCAGACGGATCCGGGAATACACTCGACGGCTATGGATTCGATGCGGCGCTCACCCGCGAGAGTGAATATCTCACGCACCCGATCTTCCATCAGGTGCGCTCAGAAACTCAGATGATGCGGTACCTCAGGCGCCTGTCTGACCGCGACCTTGCGCTCGACCGCACCATGATTCCGCTTGGCTCCTGCACGATGAAGCTGAATTCTGCAGCCGAGATGGAAGCCATCTCTTGGCCCGAGTTTGCGGGGATCCACCCATACGTGCCGAACGACCAGAGCGCTGGATGGCGCGAGCTGATTCACCGCCTCGAAAACTGGCTCGTAGAAATCACCGGGTACGCCGGAATCTCGCTGCAGCCAAATGCTGGTTCGCAGGGTGAATACGCGGGCCTCCTCGCGATTCGAAGCTTTCACCTCGCAAATGGTCACGCGGAGAGGGATGTCTGCCTCATTCCGGCCTCAGCTCACGGAACGAACGCGGCCTCCGCGGTACTCGCAGGCATGCGCGTCGTTGTCGTGAAGAACACTGACGAGGGTGCCATCGATATGGCAGACCTCGACGCGAAAATTGAGGCGCACCGTGACACGCTCTCGGCGATTATGATCACCTACCCATCAACGTATGGGGTGTACGACGCTGACGTTCGCGAAGTGTGTGACAAGGTGCACGCAGCCGGTGGCCAGGTGTACATCGATGGCGCCAATATGAATGCGCTCGTGGGGCTTGCGAAACCCGGTGAATTCGGGGGAGATGTCTCGCACCTGAACCTCCACAAAACCTTCGCAATTCCGCACGGCGGTGGCGGCCCGGGTGTCGGCCCTGTCGCGGTCGCAGAACACCTCCTCCCATACCTTCCGGGGAGTCCGACAGATACTGAACAGATAGGCACCGACGTCACGCGCGCAGACGGTATCCCGGTTGCTGCCACCATATTTGGCTCGGCCGGAGTGCTACCGATCTCGTACGCGTACGTCGCGATGATGGGCGCTGACGGGCTCACCCGCGCGAGCAAATCGGCGCTCCTCAGCGCGAACTACATCGCCGCACGCCTGCGCGAGCACTTCCCAGTGCTCTACACGGGGAATGACGATCTCGTCGCACACGAGTGCATCCTTGATTTGCGCGAATTGACTTCGAAGTCGGGAATCACTGCCGAGGACGTGGCTAAGCGGCTCATCGACTTCGGCTTCCACGCGCCGACCTTGGCCTTTCCTGTTGCAGGGACGCTCATGGTTGAGCCGACGGAGTCAGAGGATCTGGGTGAGATCGAACGCTTCATTGAAGCGATGATCGCGATTCGCCAGGAAATTGAGGAGATCATCGGGGGAGCACACTCGGTTGAGGGATCTCCGCTGCGGAATTCCCCCCACCCTGCCGCTGTCGTTATTTCAGATAGCTGGGATCGTGCGTACTCGCGCGAGCAGGCTGCGTTCCCGAGTGAGCGATTGCGGGTCGACAAGTACTTCCCACCAGTTTCGAGAATTGACGGTGCCTTTGGAGACCGTAATCTCGTTTGCTCGTGCCCACCCATCGAAGCGTTTGAGGAACAACTATGACGAAACACACTGCACTGCATGCAGAGCACGAAAAACTGGGGGCATCATTCACTGACTTTGGTGGCTGGGACATGCCGCTCAAATACGGCAGCGAACTTCAGGAACACCGTGCTGTGCGTGAGTCGGCCGGGCTCTTCGACCTTTCGCACATGGGCGAGGTGTGGATATCGGGAGATGACGCCGCCACCTTCTTGAACAGTGCGCTTGTGGGCAACCTCGCAGTGATGCAGATCGGAAAGGCAAAGTACTCACTGATCTGCAATGACGCGGGCGGCATCATTGACGACCTCATCGTGTACCGCATCGCGGAGTCACGTTTTCTCGTCGTGCCAAACGCCGGAAATGCGGGAGTTGTTGCAGCAACACTCGCTGAGCGCGCAACAGGATTCACGGTGGATGTCGTCGACGCATCTGCTGAAACGAGCCTCATCGCGGTTCAGGGCCCCCTCTCCGAATCGATCGTTTGCGCAGTGGTGTCGGACGATGCGCAGCGCGAAGCCGTGCGGGAACTCGCCTATTACGCGTGGATCCCAGTTCGTGTGGGTAGCGTCGATGTGCTCCTCGCTCGCACCGGGTATACCGGGGAAGACGGGTTCGAGCTGTATATGCCGAACGGAAATGCCGCAGAAATTTGGCGGATCTTGCTCACCGCGGGTGAAAGGTTCGACCTTGTTCCGTGCGGTCTCGCTGCGCGCGACTCGCTGCGTCTCGAAGCGGGCATGCCGCTGTATGGCAACGAGCTCGGGATCGAGACTACTCCGTTCGAGACGGGGCTGGGCGGCGTTGTGTCGTTCAAGAAAACTGAGATGTTTATCGGTCGCGAGGCGCTTGAGGCTGCCAAGACCGCGGGTGCGAAGCGCGTGCTCGTTGGGCTTGCCGGCTCGGGGCGACGTGCTGGTCGTAGCGGCTACGCCGTGCACGCGGTGAATGCCGATGGGAGTCCGGGTGCTTCGATTGGAAACATTACGAGCGGTCAACCGAGCCCCACACTCGGTCACCCAATCGCTCTCGCCAAGATCGATGCCGAGTACGCCGCACCTGGTACCCAGGTCACTGTGGATCTCCGCGGCAAACCTGAAGGCTTCGAAGTCGTCTCACTCCCGTTTTATACCCGTAAAAATTAGTTTCACATCAACACTTTTTGATACATAGGAGTCATCATGAGCAACGTACACGCGGGTTACCGCTATTCAGAAGAACACGAGTGGGTCGACGGCGAGGGCCCGGCAACCATCGGAGTGAGCGCAATTGCCGCTGATGCGCTCGGTGAGGTTGTCTACATCGATCTCCCCGAGGTCGGTCAGGCGGTTACCGCGGGGGAGGTCTGTGGTGAGATCGAGTCGACAAAGTCGGTCTCTGAGCTTTATTCACCGGTGACTGGCACCGTGGTCGAGGTCAACGACGCGGCGGTCGATGACCCGGCCATCGTGAATAGTGACCCGTATGGCGCGGCATGGTTGTTCCGCGTTGACGTGACCGAGGTGGGGCCGCTGCTCTCTGCGGAAGAATACGCGACCGCGAACGACGCAGAGGTCGGCTAGGGCTACAGCCGCGAACGCGGAGCACACCCATGGCAATCAGCGTCTTCGACCTGTTCACGGTCGGCATCGGGCCGTCGAGTTCACACACCGTCGGCCCGATGCGGGCAGCCCGCGCCTTTACCGCCGGGCTTTGCAAACGCGATCTGTTGAGCTCGGTAGCTTCGCTACAGGTTGATCTGTACGGTTCCCTTGCTGCGACCGGTCGTGGCCACGGAACCCTCAACGCCGTGCTCCTTGGGCTTGAAGGGTGGGATCCAGAAACAGTGCTCCCAGACGAAGTTGAGGCCGCACTCACGCGGATTCAGTCGGAGGGAGTGCTTCAAGTGGGTTCCCGACTGGGTACCGACACAGTGTCGGCCAACACAGCAACGGTCAGATTTGGGCAGGATGACATCACCCTGCGACCGCTCACCGTCTTGCCCACGCACTCAAACGGCATGCGGTTTGCTGCTCTCAATTCGTCTGGGGAAGCCCTCGATGAGCAGACGTATTACTCGGTTGGCGGTGGATTCATCGTGCGTGAGGGTGCCGAAGAGGCGATTCTTGAGTCACTCGAGCACACCCTCGCTGAGCAGCCGTATCCGTTTCGCACGGCTGCCGAGCTCCTGCAACACTGCAACGAGGCAGGAATGGGGATCGCCGAGGTCATGCGTGCAAACGAGCTCGTTGCACACGAAGAGCAGGCTCTGGACGCAGGGCTCACACATATTTGGGCAGTGATGGAGGCATGCAAGGACTCCGCTCTCGCTCGCACCGGAGTGCTCCCCGGCGGGCTGAACGTTCGGCGTAGGGCTCCCGAATGGCATCGTCAGCTGAGCGAGCGCGATCCGCACCGCGACCCGGTCTTCTGGCAAGAGTGGGTCAATCTCGTAGCGCTTGCAGTCAACGAGGAGAACGCGTCAGGGGGACGCGTGGTGACCGCGCCAACCAACGGAGCCGCAGGCATCATTCCGGCAGTGCTCTTTTATGCGACGCACTATCTCCCGGGTTCGTCCACTCACTCAGAGGATGAGCGTCAGCGCGTCATCGCAGATTTCTTGCTTGCGGCGGCCGCGGTTGGCGTGCTGTACAAAGAACAAGCATCGATTTCAGGGGCGGAGGTCGGTTGCCAAGGCGAGGTCGGGTCTGCCTCTTCAATGGCAGCAGCGGGTCTTGCACAGGTGCTTGGAGGTTCCCCGGAACAAGTCGAGAATGCAGCAGAGATTGCGATGGAGCACAATTTGGGACTCACGTGCGACCCAATTGGGGGTCTCGTGCAAATTCCCTGTATCGAACGTAACGCGATCGCGGCTTCGAAAGCGATCAATGCCGCAAAGATGGCGCTTATGGGTGATGGCACCCACCGGGTGAGTCTCGATGAAGTGATCGTGACCATGCGTGAAACTGGCCGCGACATGAACTCGAAGTACAAAGAGACGTCCCTTGGCGGGTTGGCTGTGAACGTCGTTGAATGTTGAGGCTCGGTGCTGAGCCAAATGTTCACCGAAGCCTCCCCTGTCCTCACAGCCTTCCGCGCTAACCTGTTTCGGTGATTACCGTCTTGCTCTATGTGCTGGGGATCCTCATTGTGCTGTTGGGGCTCGCGATCTCGATCGCACTGCACGAGATTGGGCATCTCGTGCCTGCCAAGCTGTTCGGCGTCAAAGTGACGCAATACATGATCGGCTTTGGGCGCACCATCTGGTCGCGTAAAAAAGGTGAAACAGAGTACGGCGTCAAAATGCTCCCGCTCGGCGGATATGTGTCAATGATCGGCATGTACCCTCCCTCGAAGCCAGGGGAAGCGCCGCG
Organism: Leucobacter sp.; assembly: GCA_052106035.1. Classification (GTDB taxonomy): domain Bacteria; phylum Actinomycetota; class Actinomycetes; order Actinomycetales; family Microbacteriaceae; genus Leucobacter. The sequence continues at coordinate 19,613 of JBQEBC010000010.1, forward strand.
TGAGGCATCGACCGGGTTTCTCAACTCAGTCGTCGAAGAAGCTCCCGTGGGCGTGAAACGGCACCACGACGAAGATGCCGAGGTACTCACCAAAGAACCCGAAACACGTCGGGGCATCTCGGGGCTTATCGACGAAGCACGCGAGGCGAGCGCGGAGACGATTGAGCACGGCGAAGACGACCGCACGTTCTACCGGCTACCCGCATGGAAAAAGATTATCATCATGCTCGGCGGGCCGTTTATGAACCTCGTGTTGGCATTTGTGTTCTTTACGATAGTGATTTGTGGGTTCGGCGTCGCGCAGAGTAGTACGACCCTCGCATACCTCAGCGAATGCTTGGTCCCTGCGAGCAGCACTGCCACAACGTGTTCCACAGATGATCCCGCGGCTCCCGCAGCAGAAGCAGGGCTGCTCCCCGGAGATGTCTTGCTGGCTGTTGATGGCACCCAGATAGAGAACTGGGAGCAGTTCAGATCACTGGTCAGCGACTCGCCAGGGGTTGCGCTTGCGGTAGAGGTCGAGCGCAACGGATCCACACTCGACTTGACACTCACCCCGCAGGCGAACGAACGCTACCTCTTCGGTGATGATGGGAAAGCGCTTGAGGACGCGGACGGTAAGCCGCTCACCGAGACGGTCGGAATGATCGGAGCGACGCCCGGAACTGAAATCGTGCCGCAACCGATCTCTGAGGTACCGGCCTTTGTTGGGGAGAACGTCAAACAAGTAGCAGGGGTCATCATCAGGCTCCCCGAGCGCATGGTTGACGTGTGGAACGCTGCATTCGGTGCCGAGGAGCGCGACCCGAATGGGCCGATGAGTGTCGTCGGCGTGGGGAGACTCGCTGGTGAGGTCGCGAGCATGGATCAAGCGCCGATCGCAGCTCGAGCCCAATTTATGTTCAGCTTGGTGGGCTCGCTCAACGTGGCCCTCTTCGTGTTCAATCTGGTGCCACTCATGCCGCTCGATGGTGGCCACGTGGCCGGTGCGATTTATGAATGGTTGAAACGAACCTGGGCAAAGATTCGGAAGAAGCCAGACCCAGGCCCGGTTGACACCGCAAAGATGGTTCCGGTCACATTCATTGTGGTGATCGCACTCGGCGCGATGAGCGTACTGCTCATGTATGCCGACATCGTGAAACCCGTCGCACTGTTCGGATAGAGCAGGCCTAGTCACTGCGCAACACTTGTCACCGTGCAACAATGGTCAGGTGATTCGTCGAAGACTGTTGATTTGGACTGCAAGCGGGGTGGCGGCGGCTCTCGTTGTCACCGCAGGCGTGATCGGCTCGATTCGATACGGTGAGCTGAAAGACGCACAAGACTTGCATGCGGCAGCGATGGATCGATGGGAATCGGCCGGTGGCGAAGCTGATCGACTCGCTGAGCTCACCGATTCAGTCGAGTCGTTGAACACCACGGTTGAGGCTGTGGTGGCATTCAACGAAGCACTTCCCGAAGCGCTCATCGGTGCAGAATCTCAGGCAGTTATTGCGACAGCGGTTGACACAGGTCGAGCCGAACTTGACGATGCTGACGCCGGAGCGGTCGTGCAATTACCGCGTTCTGTCGAAGACCCCGAAGGGGCTGCAGCTCTGAGCGCTGCAACGCAATCCATTAACGAAGCCGTCGATGCTCGAAGGAAGCAGCTTTCTGAGGCAGGGAAGAGGCTCGAGCAGGTTGCCACCGCACACGATGCGCTCATTACTGCCGCGAACTCCGCACGTGACACCGTGGTCACGAAAGCTGACGAACAAAGTTCCACGCTCACCCATGCGAGCGATGCAACGAAACAGGCGGTGAATGAAGCGCAAACCGCTCTCGCAGAAGCTGAACTGTCTGCGACAGCCGACGCGGTTACTGCGCTCGTCTCGGCCCTCAAAACCGCAAGCACAGAGCATGCTGAGGGTGTGAAAGCAGAGAAAGCTGAGCAGGCAGAAAAACAACAGAGTGCGGCGAGCTCAGGCGATCCATCGTCGATCACAGTTGTTGTGAATAAGCAGCGCCAGCTCACCCCGATCGATTGGGAGCCGGGCGACCTGCGGCTGCCGGCCGGTATTTCAAACGCGAACGGGCAGCCGGTGCGTGCCGAGGTCGCAACGGCGTTGGAACAGATGTACGCAGCGGCCTCTGCTGACGGTCTCCCGTTTATTATGATCAGCGGGTACCGCAGCTACTCATACCAGGTATCCCTCTTTAACAACTTTGCCGCGAGCGACGGGGTCGCTGCTGCAGAAACCTACTCGGCGCGTCCTGGGCATTCGGAACACCAAACCGGCCTCGCAGTCGACCTCGATGACGGTGCTGGGTGCGCGCTCTCGAGCTGCTTCGGGGAAACAGCGACGGGGCAGTGGCTCCGCGCGAACGCCTATAAGTATGGATTCATTTTGCGCTATGACCAGGGGCAACAGCCGACGGTCGGCTTTATTTACGAACCGTGGCATTTCCGGTATGTCGGTACTGGCGTCGCGGGAGATATGCGTGCACAGGGCATCGCGAACCTCGAGGACTATTTCGGGCTTCCCGCAGCACCCACGTACTGAGTCCACAGGCAGGGCGGGTAGACTCAATCTCGTGGCTGCAGTGAATTTAGGAATGCCGAAGGTCCCAGAAGTTTTGGCACCGAGGCGCAAGACCCGGCAAATCAAGGTCGGTTCAGTTGGTGTGGGCAGCGATTCGCAGATTTCGGTGCAATCGATGACCACGACCCCGACGACCGACATCAACGGAACGCTTCAGCAGATTGCTGAGCTCACCGCTTCAGGCTGCGAAATCGTGCGCGTTGCGGTGCCAAGCCAAGACGACGCTGACGTATTGCACATCATTGCGAAGAAGAGCCAGATTCCTGTCATCGCTGACATCCATTTCCAACCGCGCTACATCTACTCGGCAATCGACGCCGGGTGTGCTGCTGTGCGTGTGAATCCCGGCAATATTCGCCAGTTCGATGGCAACGTCGGCGAGATCGCGAAGGCTGCGAAGGATGCGGGCGTTTCGCTTCGTATCGGGGTGAACGCGGGATCTCTCGATCGTCGACTACTCGAGAAGTATGGCAAGCCAACCGCAGAGGCGCTCGTAGAAAGCGCAGTGTGGGAAGCGTCTCTGTTCGAAGAGCACGATTTCCACGACTTCAAGATTTCCGTGAAGCATAACGATCCCATCGTCATGGTGAAGGCGTACCGCCAGCTCGCAGCTCTTGGCGACTGGCCGTTGCACCTTGGCGTCACCGAGGCGGGCCCTGCGTTCCAAGGAACGATCAAAAGCGCGACCGCATTTGGCATCCTGCTCTCCGAAGGCATCGGGGACACGATCCGTGTGTCGCTTTCGGCCCCACCCGCAGAAGAGATCAAGGTTGGTCTGCAGATTCTGCAGTCACTGAATCTCCGCGAGCGTCGCCTCGAAATCGTGTCGTGCCCTTCGTGTGGCCGCGCACAAGTCGATGTCTACACTCTTGCCGACGAGGTCACCAAGGGGCTTGAAGGCATGACGGTTCCGTTGCGCGTCGCGGTGATGGGCTGCGTGGTCAATGGTCCTGGCGAGGCACGCGAAGCCGACCTGGGCGTTGCCTCGGGTAACGGCAAAGGACAGATCTTTGTGAAGGGTGAAGTCATCAAGACTGTACCCGAGGCCGAGATCGTTGCAACGCTCATCGAAGAAGCAAATCGAATTGCTGAAGAAATGGGGCACGAACGCGAGTCGGGCGCTCCAGAGATTGTGACCGTTTAGGCAGTTACTCTGACCGGAGCTCAATCTCTCCGGTCTCGATGTCGGCGCTCATCACACGCACGGTGATGTGATCCCCGGCAGCGAGGCCACTCCCTGACGCATTCGCCGTAATCGGCGGGTCTTCGATCTGTACCCGAGCATCGTGGTCCCGTGACTGCACGACCACCGCGGGCAACGTCTCGCCGATGTGTTCTTTGAGCAGTGCGGCTTCGATGCGGTCGAGTGCCTCGGCACCCACTTGAACGGCGAGTGAAGAAGAAGAACGCATGAGCGTTGGGAGTTCGGGCAAGCTCTGGAGAACCCAATCTGGCACCGGTGTCCCTGCGCTCAGCGCCTCACAGATTACGAGTGCCCAGCGATCTACTAGGCGTCTGAGCGGCGCTGTCACGTGGGTGTACGCCGCAGCGATCGCTGCTTGCTCTGAGTCCTCGGGCGGCAGGAGAAGCTTGCCGTCTTCTCCGGGCACTCCGAAAACTGCATAGCCCGCTCCGCGGAAGAGGCTTGCTGCCGCGTGCAACACGGCGACTCCGTGAGATGTGCCTCTCGGCACAGTGCGAAGATACTCCCCATACGAAAGGGTTGGATCCCACTGCTGGCCTAGGGCGCTGATACGCTCGCGAAACTCTGAGAGCGCATCGGAGCTCGGCGGTGGCATTGTGCGGAGAATGCCGACGCCGCCGTTCAACATGATCCGGGCAGCAGTCATCCCGGTGAGCAGCGAGAGCTGTGCGTTCCAATCCTCGACTTCGAGCGGAAAGCCACGAACAATGCGGTATCCATCCTCATCACGCACCACTTCTTCGTCGGCCATATTCAAGCTCGCGCCCCCGCGCAGTTGCTCTTGCTGAATCCTCAGGGTGCCGAACTGCTGCAGCAGGAGCAGTGGTTCGGTAGCGGTGCCCGCGTCAATTGCAGATTGCGCAGAGGCATAATCGAGCTTTGCGCGTGAGCGGACTCGGGCTCGTTGCACCGTAGGGGCATCGATATCTGCGCCTTCGAAGGACGCGGCACCGCGCCGATCTATCGGGATAGTCCACACGTACGCCGTGCGATCCGCATCTGGGAGAAGTGACGCCCGATCCTCGCTGAGAACCGGGGGATGAAGCGGGACGCGGCAATCGGGAAGGTAAAATGTCTGGCCGCGACGTCGCGCCTCAGCATCGACCTCACCGTTTGGGCGAACGAACCCTGGAACGTCTGCGATGGCATACCGAAGCACGAAACCGTCACTTACGCGTTCAAGGTGAAATGCCTGGTCGAGATCCAACGAATCAACCGGATCGATCGTGACAAATGGAATCTCGCGGAGATCGAGTTCAGGTTCGGGTGCGTTCGCGGCAGTTGCCTCGGCGAGCACGGACGGGGGAAATTCCTCTGGAATCTCATGTGACGCCCGCAACTGCGTGAGGGATTTGGTGAGTTCATCGAGCTGAGCTGCGGGGGAGAGGTGTGTTCGCCGTGTGGGCATGCTTCCACACTAGTGCGCAGGTCTTCCGGCCGCAGATTTGTGAACCATAGACTGGAGCCATGATCACCCCTGTGACTGCCGCAACGGCCAATGCCATCGATGATCTGCTCGCCGCCGCCGATATCACTGTGCAGCGAACCCTCATTCGACGAATCCTCGAATCTGGGGTCGGAATGGGGACAGACGAGGCTTCGCGTCTGAACTTGAAGATCACGGCGTCTGCACTTGAGGAGATGCGTGCGGCCTTTCGCATCTTTGAACCGTTTGCCGGCGTCAGGAAGGTTTCGATTTTTGGATCGGCGCGCACGCTTCCTGGGGATCTGCTCTTCGCAGTTGCGGAGAACACAGCACGCGAATTTGCAAGTGACAACTGGATGGTTGTTACCGGAGCAGGGCCCGGCATCATGGAGGCCGCCGCGATGGGGGCAGGGGAAGCACAGTCACTGGGGGTGTCAATTCGACTGCCGTTTGAAGAAACCCCGAACATGCTCTTGGAAAATGACGCTCAGCACGTTGCCATGAAATATTTCTTTACCCGAAAGCTCATGCTGGTGAAAGAGTCGAGCGCGTTCGTCTGTCTGCCGGGAGGGTTTGGCACCATGGATGAGACGTTTGAGCTGCTCACATTGCAACAAACCGGGAAGATGGTGCCGGTACCCATCGTGTTGCTTGATCGCGCTGGTGGAAGCTACTGGGAAGGATTCAGACGCTTCGTCATCGATGAGATCGAGGCGGCAGAGTTTGCAACTCCGGGAGACCTCGAACGGGTCCTCATCACTGACTCCGCAGAGACGGCGGTCGCCCACGTGCGACACTTCTGGAGCAACTATCAGGATCTTCGGTGGTTCCCTGTCGCTGAGAACGAGAAATCACACGACATGCTCATGTTGTACGTGCGGCAAAGCCCCACTCGGGCGGAGCTTGCTGATATGAATGAGCGATTCGGTGCGATGCTCGTTGAGGGCAGCATTGAGCTCGCAGAAGTGCGCCCCGAAGAGGGCAGTGCGCACTCGGATCTCGCGCGCCTTACCCTCACTCCGCGCCCTCGGGCTGTTGGCGAACTGTACAGGCTCATCGGCGCGCTCAACGACCTCCCCTCGCTCGCTTCGGGGTCTGGCGGATAGCGATGAGCACGCGTGACGACGCCAGACTTCATGATCTGTTGATGCAGGTCAAAGAGGACGTACTCGAACGCGCACATAAACTGGAGATGTCGCTTCAGGAGCTTGTCGGAAGTCGCGCGGATGCCAACGATGATGACGAACACGACCCTGAGGGTGTCACCCTGTCAGCTGAATGGTCGCGCCTGAGCGGGCTTGTGCGCAGCGCACAGATGGAGCTCACCGAAGTCGACGCCGCGCTCGCTAGATGGGACTCTGGCGAATACGGTGTGTGCACTCACTGCGGTCGTGACATTCCTATTGCTCGGCTTGAAGTGCGCCCATACGCGGAACGGTGCGTTTCGTGTGCGGCGCTGCAGAACTGACGCTCAGGCGACGTAACTCCGTAGGTGCTCACCCGTGAGCGTTAGCGCAGTTGCCACCAGATCTGCTGGGGTGCCCTCAAAGACCACGCGACCACCCTCATGGCCGGCACCAGGACCGAGATCCACGATCCAATCAGCGTGTGCCATGACCGCCTGGTGATGCTCGACCACAATCACACTCTTGCCTGACTCAACAATGCGATCGAGCACCGCGAGAAGCTGGTCAACGTCTGCGAGGTGCAGACCTGTGGTTGGCTCGTCGAGCACGTACACGCCTCCGTCCTCCTTCATAGCCATGGCGAGCTTCACCCGCTGACGCTCGCCACCGGAAAGCGTCGTGAGTGGCTGGCCGAGTGTGAGGTATCCGAGCCCGACATCAACGAGGCGATCGAGAATCTTCTCCGCCTTCGGCACTTTCGCACTCGCGCCTGCAGGTGACTCCCCAGCAAAGAACTCACGCGCATCACTCATCGACATCTCAAGCACTTCTGCGATGTTCTTGCCCTGAGCATCGTCCCCACCGAGCCGATACTTCAGTACTTCAGCCTGATAACGACGGCCCTCGCACTCCTCGCACGGGGTCGCAACACCAGCCATCATCACGAGATCGGTGTAGATAACACCGGCACCTTTGCACACAGGACACGCGCCTTCTGAGTTTGCCGAGAACAACGCGGGCTTTACTCCGTTGGCCTTTGCGAAGGCGGTGCGCACGGGCTCAAGGATGCCCGTGTAGGTCGCAGGGTTGGAGCGGCGCGATCCCTTAATCGCTGTCTGATCGACCGCAACAACTCCCTCGCCATTCGCGACATACCCGTGGATGAGAGAGGACTTGCCTGAACCTGCGACACCGGTCACTACGCACAGCACTCCGAGCGGGATGTCGATGTCAACGTTCTGGAGATTATGCAGATCGGCGCCCCGCACCTTGATCGATCCAGTGGCCACGCGTAACGTGTCTTTGAGCCGCGCGCGGTCATCAAGATGTCTGCCTGTCACCGTCCCCGAAGTTCGAAGTGCATCGACTGTGCCTTCGAAGCAGATCTCACCTCCATTTGACCCTGCGGCAGGACCGAGATCCACCACATGGTCAGCGATCTGAATCATCTCGGGCTTGTGTTCAACGACGAGTACCGTATTGCCCTTATCCCGGAGTTTGATGAGTAGAGCATTCATGCGTTGAATGTCGTGTGGGTGCAGGCCAATTGAGGGCTCGTCAAAAATATAGGTCACGTCGGTGAGACTCGACCCTAAGTGGCGGATCATTTTCGTGCGCTGCGACTCGCCACCCGAAAGCGTGCCGGCTGGGCGATCAAGCGAGAGATACCCAAGCCCGATGTCAACGAATGAAGCGAGAGTGTCTTGGAGGTTCGTGAGTAACGGGGCGACTGAGGGTTCCGTAATGCCGCTCACCCATTCGTGAAGGTCAGAGATTTGCATCGCGCATGCATCAGCGATCGAGGTTCCTGCAATCTTCGACGACCGGGCGAGCTCGGTGAGCCGTGTGCCCTCGCAGTCGGGACACACATCGAACGTGATCGCGCGATCCACAAAGCTGCGAATGTGCGGCTGCATCGCCTCACGGTCTTTTGAGAGCATCGACTTCTGGATGCGGGGGATGATCCCTTCATACGTAATGTTGATGCCGTCAACCTTAATCTTCGTTGGCTCTTTGTAGAGCAGCGCATCGAGTTCTTTTTCAGTGAACTCTTTGATTGGTTTGTCAGGGTCATAGAACCCGTTGCCGCCAAAGACCCTGCCGTACCAGCCATCCATCGAGTAGCCCGGAACGCTGAGGGCACCCTCGTTCAGCGATTTTGACTCGTCGTAGATTGCGGTGAGATCGAAGTCGCTCACCTTTCCGCGGCCCTCACAGCGGGCGCACATGCCACCAACGATCTTGAACTCGCGGCGTTCTTTGGTCTTGCGCCCACCCTTTTCGAGCGTGACCGCCCCCGCGCCCGATACAGACGCGACGTTGAACGAGAATGCTTTCGCGGGTCCGATCTGTGGTGTTCCGAGGCGACTGAACAGAATGCGAAGCATCGCGTTCGCGTCAGTTGCGGTGCCAACGGTGGATCGTGGGTCTGCTCCCATACGCTGCTGATCGACGAGAATCGCGGTCGTGATCCCGTCGAGTACGTCGACATCGGGCCGTGCGAGGGTGGGCATGAAGCCCTGCACGAACGTTGAGTAGGTCTCGTTGATGAGGCGTTGAGATTCTGCGGCAATCGTGCCGAAGACAAGCGAACTTTTCCCCGAACCAGACACTCCCGTGAACGCGGTGAGGCGACGCTTGGGCAGTTCCACACTAATGTTCTTGAGGTTGTTTTCCCGGGCTCCAAACACTCTGATGCGGTCGTGGGAATCGGCGGGGTGCGGCGCTGCCTCGGCATTCATAGGGAAAGCGTACCCGGTGCGTCACACGGTTGACCACTAGCCTGAGAGCGTGACCATCACGCGAACGTCTCATGCGATCCACATCATCGCCGCACTCCTGATAGTGCTCGCAGCCCCCGCGTTCTTCGTCGCTGAGATTCCGTGGTCGGGATACGCGCTGCTCGCCTCTGGAATCCTGTGCGCGGTGCTTGCCGATGTCCGTGCAGGTGTGCGGATCCGCCCGCAACGCGTATCGGACACGCCAACCCCGGCCTCCCTCACGCGGGATCTGTCGCTGATCGCGCTCGGACTCGTAATCATTCGCACGATCCCGCTTGCGGCCGAACTCGATAACGCGGCGATGTTGCGCTTCACGCTTGCGCTCGGTGGCGCGGTACTTGTGCCGTATCTGGTCTCGCGTTACATCTATCGAGACCGTGCAACGGGGTTCCCGTGGCGCGGGGAGGAGCCACGACAGAGGTGGGGCCGACTGCACTGGGGGTGGCTGGGAGGCGTGCTCGTACTCGGCTGGGTGATCTTGCCGTACTACTTCATCTCGTCTGGCGTATACGAGAACTGGCCACACGTAGATTCACAAGATCTCATTGCGCGGCTGTTTGTCGGTGTTGGGGCAGTGGGCATCTGGGACGAACTGTTCTTCATATGCACGGTGTTCGTAGTGTTATTGCGACACTTCCCGGTGTGGATCGCGAATGTCTTACAGGCGGTAGTGTTTGTGTCGTTTCTCTGGGAACTCGGCTATCGCGCCTGGGGTCCTCTGCTTACGATTCCGTTTGCGCTCGTGCAGGGATACATTTTTGTGCGCACGCGCTCACTGGGCTATGTCGTAACGGTCCACCTGCTCTTCGACGCGGTCGTGTTTGCGGTGCTCGTGCACGCGCACAACCCCGAGATGTTCAATGTCTTTCCGACAGCGCCTTAGACGGTTCCGAACTGCGGCTACCGCGCGAGAAGTTTTGCCATGCGCCGTACCGCGAAGTCAAAGCCCTGAATTCCAGCTCCTGTGATGACAAACTCGGCAACCGCAGAGAGATACGAGTGGTGCCGAAATTCCTCGCGCGCGAAGGTATTTGAGATGTGGATCTCACCGAACGGAAGCGCAATGCCCGTAAGGGCGTCTCGCAACGCCACCGAAGTGTGGGTGAGGCCACCCGGATTGATGATGATCGCGTCGCAATCGGTGCGGGCTGCGTGGATCGCGTCAATGATCTCGCCCTCATGGTTACTCTGCATGGCGCGAACAGTGATGCCGTACTCCTTCGCCACGCGCTCGACGAGTCGCTGCACGTCTTCGAGCGTGTCGCTCCCATAGATCTCTGGTTCGCGTGTGCCGAGCAGATTCAGGTTTGGTCCATTTACTAACAGAATTTGCTTCATTGCTTGGCCTCTCTCACGCGGGTGTCTCTTTACCATCGTAGTGCGCGCGCACATCCCGAGTTTGTTAGCGTAGACGGGTGAGTGAACAACCTGAGACCAAGAAGGTCTTCGATTCCAGTACCTTCCGCGATAAGCCCGTGTCGTTTGTTCGACGCAGTGGGCGCATGACGCCTTCTCAAATTCGCGCCTGGGACGAATCACGTGACGAGTTTGTACTCGATATCGAGCATGGGCCAGCTGCGACGAGCGTCGCCGATGGTGTGACCGGAGACCCGTTCGAGATCTTCGGACGAAAAGCTGATCTCATCGTAGAAGTTGGGTCGGGGCAGGGTCACCAGATTCTGCACGCGGCTACTGCACACCCCGAAACTAACTTTCTTGCAGTCGAAGTGTTTCGAGCGGGACTCGCACGCACTGTGATTCGTGCACAGGATGCGGGACTTACGAATTTGAAGCTCGCTGAGGTCAACGCGCCAGAACTACTTGAGAAGTACTTGCCCGCTGGGTCAGTCTCTGAGATTTGGGTATTTTTCCCAGACCCGTGGAAGAAGGCGCGACATCATAAGCGCAGGCTTATCAGCGAAGACTTTGCGCGCATTGCCCACCAAGTGCTCCGTGCAGGTGGCGTGCTGAGGCTTGGTACCGACTGGGAGAACTACGCCGAGCAGATGCGCGAGGTGCTCGACGCGGCACCTGGGTTCGAGCGCGAATTTTCAGGGGAGTGGGCGCCTCGGTTCGACGGGCGTGTACTCACGGCCTTCGAGCAAAAAGGCATCACCAAAGATCGCCCAATCCGCGATCTCGCATACCGTCGCATCTAATGTCGCGACACGCGACACGCCCGGGTTGCATCACGGAAATACCTGTGTCAGAATAGACAGGTTCAGTACTCCGTGATTGCGGATCACTGCCAGGTTGTGCATTGCCACTCGGTTACCGGGTCGGTGAGGCCGCAGGTAGCGAACACATCCTGCACGCCAATTGGCGGCCAGACAATTGTCCGGCCATTTTTGTGTGTGCGGAATTGACAGGTGAACAGAGACCCAGCACATGACACCGCAAGGTGCCGTATTGCCAGGGCGCTGATACGCAGCAAGACGTCCAATGCGCAGGTCACAAGCCGGCGGTATGACGCAAGAGAAAGTAGAGAGTCACATGGCGGGACAGAAAATCCGCATCCGACTGAAGTCGTATGACCACGAGGTCATCGATAGCTCGGCACGCAAGATCGTTGACACGGTCACCCGCGCGGGTGCAACCGTAATCGGCCCCGTGCCGCTTCCGACGGAGAAGAACGTGATCGCTGTGATCCGTTCGCCACACAAGTACAAGGACAGCCGCGAGCACTTCGAAAAGCGCACGCACAAGCGTCTCATCGACATCGTCGATCCCACCCCGAAGGCCGTTGACTCGCTCATGCGTCTCGACCTTCCTGCCGATGTCAACATCGAGATCAAGCTGTAAGGGGGATCCGAAACATGACTGCAGTACGTAATGTGAAGGGTCTTCTGGGCACCAAGCTCGGTATGACACAGGTCTGGGACGAGAACGGCAATGTTGTTCCCGTTACCGTTATTGAGGTGGCTCCGAACGTGGTCACGCAAATTCGTACCGCTGAGGTCGACGGCTACAGCGCCGTGCAGATCGCAGCAGGTGCAATCGACCCGCGCAAGGTGAACAAGCCTTCCGCAGGCCACTTCGAGAAGGCCGGGGTTACCCCGCGCCGTCACCTCACCGAGGTTCGCACTCTCGATGCAGCTGAGTACAACCTCGGCCAGGAGCTCACCGTAGAGGGCACCTTCGAAGCCGGTCAGAAGATCGACGTCGTTGGCACTTCAAAGGGTAAGGGCTTCGCAGGCACGATGAAGCGTCACAACTTCAAGGGTGCCTCAGCATCGCACGGTGCACACCGTAACCACCGCAAGCCAGGCTCGATTGGTGGCGCAGCTACCCCGGGTCGCGTGTTTCGCGGTCAGAAGATGGCCGGCCGCATGGGTGGAGAGCGCGTTACCGTGCAGAATCTCCTCGTGCAGGCAGTTGACGCAGAGAAGGGCCTCATCCTCGTGAAGGGTGCAGTTCCTGGTGCGCGCGGTCGTCTCGTATTCGTTCGCAACGCAGTGAAGGGGGCGTAGTTCATGGCTACCGCTACCAAGCTCGAAGTTCTCGACGCCAAGGGCAAGAAGGCTGGGTCGGTTGACCTTCCTGAAGAGCTCTTCAGCGCCGAAGCCAATGTCGCGCTGATCCACCAGGTCGTCACCGCTCAGCTCGCAGCTGCGCGTCAGGGCACCCACAAGGTTAAGAATCGTGGCGAGCGCTCCGGTTCAGGCGTGAAGCCGTTCAAGCAGAAGGGCACTGGCCGTGCACGCCAGGGCTCAGTCCGTATGCCGCAGCACCGCGGTGGCGGTATTGTTCACGGTCCCGTGCCCCGCGATTACTCGCAGCGCACCCCTAAGAAGATGATCGCTGCTGCTCTCCGCGGTGTGCTCTCGGATCGCGTTCGCGCGAATCGTCTGCACGTTGTTGAAGGCTTCGGCATCGGTGAAAAGCCCTCAACAAAGGCTGCACGCGACTTCCTCGCGTCAGTTGCGCCGGGCAACCGCGTCATCGTGGTCGTAGACCGCGACGACGAGACCACCGTGTTGAGCGTTCGCAACCTTCCGAACGTCCATGTGCTGTTCCACGATCAGCTCAACGCCTACGACGTGGTTGTCAGCGATGATCTCGTCTTCACCAAGGCGGCCTTCGACGCGTTCGTCGCCGGTCGCGCCGCTAAGGAGGACACGAAGTGAGCTTGAACAAGTCTGCACACGACGTCATCATCCGCCCAGTCGTCTCCGAGAAGAGCTACGGTCTCATCGACGCAAACGGTCAGTACACCTTCGAGGTTGCTCCGACTGCATCGAAGACTGAGATCAAGCTTGCTATCGAGCAGGTATTCAACGTGAAGGTTGACAAGATCAACACGCTGAACCGCAAGGGCAAGACCCGCCGCACGAAGTTTGGCACTGGCAAGCGCAAGGATTCTAAGCGCGCTATTGTCACGCTGAAGTCGGGCTCCATCGACATCTTCACGGCTGCGCTGTAGAAGGGGCGAGAAGGAACACAACATGGCTATTCGCAAGTACAAGCCGACGACCCCGGGTCGTCGCGGATCGAGCGTTGCTGATTTCGCTGAAATCACCCGCTCGACCCCTGAGAAGTCGCTGCTCCGCCCGCTCCCGAAGACGGGTGGCCGCAACAACCAGGGTCGCATCACCACTCGCCACATCGGCGGTGGCCACAAGCGCCAGTTCCGTGTCATCGACTTCCGTCGCAATGACAAGGATGGCGTGGACGCCAAGGTTGCGCACATTGAGTACGACCCCAACCGCACCGCGCGTATTGCGTTGTTGCACTTTGTGGACGGAACCAAGCGCTACATCTTGGCACCGAACAAGCTCAGCCAGGGAGACGTCGTAGAGTCGGGTCCCGCTGCTGACATCAAGCCAGGGAACAACCTCCCGCTGCGCAACATCCCTACGGGTACCGTTGTGCACGCGATCGAACTCAAGCCCGGTGGCGGCGCCAAGATGGCCCGTTCCGCAGGTGCTTCGGTTCGCCTCGTGGCGAAGGATGGCCCTTACGCTCAGTTGCGTCTGCCCTCGGGCGAGATTCGCAACGTCGATGCGCGCTGCCGCGCGACAATCGGTGAGGTCGGTAACGCCGAGCAGTCCAACATCAGCTGGGGTAAGGCCGGCCGTTTGCGGTGGAAGGGCGTTCGCCCAACCGTTCGTGGCGTCGTCATGAACCCGGTAGATCACCCGCACGGCGGTGGCGAAGGCCGCACGTCAGGCGGTCGTCACCCGGTCAGTCCCTGGGGTCAAAAAGAAGGCCGCACGCGCCATCCGAACAAGGAAAGCGACAAACTTATTGTTCGTCGTCGTCCGTCCGGAAACAAGAAGCGCTAGCCGGCAGGTAAGGAGCAGAAGATGCCTCGTAGTCTCAAGAAGGGCCCCTTCGTCGACAACCACCTGCTTGGCAAGGTAGTTGCAGCGAACGAAGCTGGTTCAAAAAACGTGATCAAGACCTGGTCGCGCCGTTCGATGATCATCCCGGCAATGCTGGGACACACCATCGCGGTGCACGACGGTCGTAAGCACATCCCCGTATTCGTCACGGAAACCATGGTTGGTCACAAGTTGGGCGAATTCGCACCAACCCGTACCTTCCGTGGTCATGTGAAGGACGACAAGAAGGGTCGTCGCCGCTAACGCGGTGACGTGAAGGAGGAAGAGAAATGGTGGAGTCGATCGCCCGCGTGCGTCATATCCGCATCACCCCCCAGAAGGCCCGTCGTGTCGTTGATCTGGTTCGCGGTAAGAACGCTCAAGAAGCACTCGCTGTCTTGAAGTTCGCTCCGCAGGCAGCTGCTGAACCCGTATTCAAGTTGGTCGCTTCGGCGATTGCGAATGCGCGTGTGAAGGCTGACAAAGAGAACCTGCGTCTGAACGAAGACGAGCTCGTTATCGCCCGCGCTTTTGTTGACGAGGGTGCAACGCTCAAGCGTTTCCGCCCCCGTGCTCAGGGCCGCGCGTTCCGTATCAATAAGCGGACAAGCCACATCACGGTCGTACTTCAGACCGCTGATGAGCTTGTATCCGCCAAGAAGGGAGCCTAGGTATGGGCCAGAAGATTCATCCCTACGGCTTCCGCCTTGGGATCACTACCGACCACGTGTCGCGCTGGTTCTCGGACTCAACCAAGAAGGGTCAGCGTTACGCTGACTACCTTGCTGAGGACATCAAGATCCGCCAGCACCTCACCGTGTCGCTTGACCGTGCAGGAGTCTCGCGTGTCGAGATCGAGCGCACTCGTGACCGCGTTCGCGTTGACATTCACACTGCCCGCCCGGGTATTGTGATCGGTCGCCGCGGCGCCGAGGCTGAGCGCATCCGCGCTGACCTCGAGAAGCTCACAGGCAAGCAGATCCAGCTGAATATCCTCGAGGTCAAGAACCCCGAGGCTGACGCTCAGCTTGTTGCACAGGGAATCGCCGAGCAGCTCGCTGCTCGTGTGGCATTCCGCCGTGCAATGCGCAAGGGTCTCCAGGGCGCTCAGCGCGCTGGTGCAAAGGGCGTTCGCATTCAGGTTGCTGGCCGCCTCGGCGGTGCTGAGATGAGCCGTTCGGAGTTCTACCGCGAGGGTCGTGTGCCACTGCATACACTTCGCGCGAACATCGATTACGGATTCTACGAGGCAAAGACCACCTTCGGCCGTATCGGCGTAAAGGTTTGGATCTACAAGGGCGACCTCACGAATAAGGAACTCGCACGTGAGCAGGCGGCCCAGAAGCCGTCGCGTGAGCGTGGAGATCGCCGCCGTGCGCCTCGTGGTGCTCAGGCTGAGGCTGCACCGGCTGCAGCAGGAGCGGAGAAGTAACCATGCTTATTCCCCGTCGAGTTAAGTACCGGAAGCAGCATCACCCAAGCCGTTCCGGCCAGTCCAAGGGCGGCAACACTGTTGCCTTCGGTGACTACGGTATCCAGGCACTCACCCCCGCTTACGTGACGAACCGTCAGATCGAGTCAGCTCGTATCGCGATGACCCGTCACATCAAGCGTGGTGGCAAGGTGTGGATCAACATCTACCCAGACCGTCCGCTCACAAAGAAGCCCGCTGAAACCCGCATGGGTTCCGGTAAGGGTTCGCCTGAGTGGTGGGTCGCCAATGTCAAGCCGGGCCGCGTTCTCTTTGAGGTCGCCGGTGTTGATGAGCAGCTTGCACGCGAGGCAATGACCCGCGCGATCCACAAGCTACCTCTCAAGGCCCGCATTATTAAGCGCGAGGAGGGCGACGCGTAATGGCGATCGGTACCAAAGAATTGGCCACCACCGAGCTCGATAGCTTTGAAAACGAGCGACTCGTTGAAGAACTGAAAAAGGCTAAGGCCGAGCTCTTCAACTTGCGTTTTCAGTCGGCCACTGGCCAGCTTGAGAACCACGGGCGTGTACGCCAGGTGAAGCGCGACATCGCTCGCATCTACACCGTTCTTCGCGAGCGCGAGCTTGGCATTCGGATCACTCCGGCAGCCGTTCCCGCGAAGAAGGCTTCTGCAAAGAAGTCGACCACCAAGAAGTCCGAGCAGGCGGATGCCGCCGCTGATACGAAGGAGGCCTAAACATGGCTGAGGTCGAGAAGGAACAGCGCGGCTACCGTAAGGCTCGCCGTGGCTATGTTGTCAGCGACAAGATGGAGAAGACCATCGTTGTCGAGGTCGAAGACCGCGTAAAGCACCCGCTGTATGGCAAGGTGCTCCGCCGCTCATCGAAGGTAAAGGCTCATGATGAGCTGAACACCGCGGGTATCGGCGATCTCGTGCTCATCCACGAGACTCGTCCGACCAGCGCCTCAAAGCGCTGGCGCCTCGTTGAGATCCTCGAGAAGGCTAAGTAAGCCTCGGCTTACTGAGTGAAGGAGTTACACAGTGCTTCAGCAGGAATCACGACTCAAGGTTGCCGATAACACCGGCGCCAAGGAGTTGCTCACTATCCGTGTCCTCGGGGGATCACGACGCCGTTACGCCGGCCTTGGAGATACCATTGTCGCGACCGTGAAGGACGCGATCCCGGGCGGCAACGTCAAGAAGGGTGACATCGTAAAAGCTGTCATCGTTCGCACCCGCAAGTCGACCCGTCGTACCGACGGTTCGTACATCAGTTTCGACGAGAATGCCGCCGTCATTCTGAAGGCCGACGGGGAGCCTCGCGGCACCCGTATCTTCGGACCGGTTGGCCGTGAGCTTCGCGATAAGAAGTTCATGAAGATCGTCTCGCTCGCACCGGAGGTGATCTAGCCCTTATGGCTGCAAAGATCAAAAAGGGTGACCTCGTAGAGGTCATTTCGGGCCCGACCCAAGAACGCGGTGGATACCGTGGGAAGCAGGGTCGCGTCATTGAGGTTCTCACCGAGACCGACCGACTGGTCGTCGAAGGCGTGAACTACGTTACCAAGCACGTGCGTGTCGGCCAGTCCGACCGTGGCGCGAAGGAAGGCGGCCTCGAAACCGTCGAAGCTCCGATCCACGTGTCAAACGTTGCACTTGTTGATCCGTCGACCAAGAAACCAACTCGTGTTGGTTTCCGCGTCGAAGAGGTTGAGAAGGACGGGAAGACAAAGTCCGTCCGCGTGCGCTACGCCAAGAAGTCTGGGAAGGACCTCTAATGACTGAGACTGCTGCAGCAGCTGGCACTGTGTCAGCCGAAAAGGCCCAGCCGCGCCTCAAGCAGAAGTACCGGGCGGAAATCGTCCCGGCACTTCGCGAAGAGTTCAACTACGCCAACGTCATGCAGGTTCCTGGTCTGGTTAAGATCGTTGTGAACACTGGTGTCGGCGAAGCTGCCCGCGACAGCAAGGTGATCGAGGGAGCAATTGCTGACCTCGTGAAGATCACCGGCCAGAAGCCCAAGGTTACGCTCGCACGCAAGTCCATCGCACAGTTCAAGCTGCGCGAAGGTCAGGCAATCGGCGCACACGTCACACTCCGTGGCGACCGCGCTTGGGAGTTCCTTGACCGGCTTGTCAACCTCGCGCTGCCACGTATCCGCGATTTTCGTGGACTTTCGGACAAGCAGTTCGACGGTTCGGGCAACTACACGTTCGGTATTACGGAGCAGAGTGTGTTCCATGAGATCGATCAGGATAAGATTGATCGTGTGCGTGGGTTTGACATCACTGTCGTGACCACCGCTACGAACGATGACGAGGGCCGCGCACTGCTTCGTGCGCTCGGCTTCCCGTTCAAGTCCGATAACTAAATAGTCCAAGCGGAGAGGGTGCCCAGGTATTCTGGGCACCTTGTTCGCGTGTCACCCAGGTCGGTGGTCGTGTAACGGCCATCGATACCAGGCGAGAAAGAAGAGTCAATCATGACGATGACTGATCCGGTAGCAGATATGCTCACCCGGTTGCGCAATGCGAATGGCGCACATCATGACGACGTTTCGCTCCCCGGCTCAAAGCTGAAGGAGCGGATCGCTGAGATCCTCAAACGTGAGGGTTACATCACTGACTGGAAGGTAGAGCCAGCACGCGTTGGCACGACCCTTTCCATGACGCTGAAATACGGTCCCAACCGCGAGCCCTCGATTGAGGGTCTCAAGCGCGTGTCAAAGCCCGGTCTCCGCGTATACGCGGGTTCGACTGAGCTTCCGAGCGTGCTCGGAGGCCTCGGCATCGCGATCCTGTCCACCTCTTCGGGGCTCCTTACGGACCGCGAGGCTGAGCAGAAGGGCGTCGGCGGCGAAGTGCTCGCCTACGTGTGGTAATCCGCTATGTCACGTATTGGAAAACTTCCCATCACCGTTCCCGGTGGTGTAGATGTCAAGATCGACGGCCAGCAGGTCACGGTCAAAGGTTCGAAAGGCGAGCTCTCGCTCGTAATCGCAGAGCCCATTCGCGCAACAGTCGAAGACGGACAGATTCAGGTCTCCCGTCCGAATGACGAACGCGAGTCCCGAGCGCTTCACGGTCTTACCCGTACGCTCATTAACAACAACATCATCGGTGTAACCGAGGGCTACTCAAAGGCGCTCGAGGTTGTTGGCACCGGTTACCGCGTGCAGCAGAAGGGCTCAGATCTTGAGCTCGCGCTCGGCTTCTCACACCCGGTATCTTTCAACGCTCCTGAAGGCATCACGCTTTCGGTCGAGGGCGCGAACAAGATCACGGTGAGCGGTATCTCGAAGCAGGCAGTCGGTGAGGCTGCCGCGAACATCCGCAAGCTGAAGAAGCCGGAGCCCTACAAGGGCAAGGGCATTCGCTACGCGGGCGAGAACGTTCGCCGCAAGGCTGGAAAGGCTGGTAAGTAACCATGGCCGCTAACATCACCCGTGCAAAGGGTCGTTCGGCTGCGCGTATTCGCCGCCACGCCCGCCTGCGCAAGAAGATTGTCGGCACCGAGATGCGTCCGCGTCTTGCAGTGACCCGCTCTGCGCGTCACGTGTTCGTTCAGGTCATCGACGATTCTAAGGGCCACACCCTGGCTTCGGCATCGACGATGGAAGCTGATCTTCGTGTCCTTGAAGGCGACAAGACCGCTAAGGCGCACAAGGTTGGCGAACTCGTCGCCGAACGCGCTCAAGCAGCTGGCGTTACCGCCGTCGTATTCGATCGCGGTGGCAGCAAGTATGCAGGCCGCGTCGCAGCGATCGCCGATGGCGCTCGCGAAGGGGGGCTGACCCTGTGAGCAACGAAAAGAAGGAGCAGGAAGTGACTGCTGAGGCTCAGACAGAGGCTCCAGCCGCTGAGGCGCAGAACTCTGATCACCGAAGCGAACCTCGTGAGCAGCGTCGCGGTAGCCGCGACCGCGGCACTCGTGGCGAGCGTGGCGGCCGTGACCGCTCGGAGAGCCAGTTCCTCGAGCGTGTTGTGACCATCAACCGCGTGTCAAAGGTCGTCAAGGGCGGCCGCCGCTTTAGCTTCACCGCGCTTGTCGTGGTTGGCGATGGCAATGGCACAGTGGGCGTTGGCTATGGCAAGGCCAAGGAAGTACCCCTCGCAATTTCGAAGGGTGTTGAAGAAGCAAAGAAGAACTTCTTCCGCGTTCCCCGCACTGCGAAGACGATTCCGCACCCGGTGCAGGGAGAGGCCGCAGCTGGCGTCGTTCTCCTCCGTCCGGCTGCAGCAGGTACCGGTGTTATCGCTGGTGGTCCTGTCCGCGCCGTACTCGAGTGCGCTGGTATCCACGATGTACTGAGCAAGTCGCTCGGTTCGTCAAACACCCTGAACATCGTGCATGCGACGGTTGAGGCACTTCGGATGCTGGAGGAGCCTCGCTCCGTTGCAGCTCGTCGCGGCCTTGACTTCGACCGCGTCGCTCCGGCTCGTCTCGTGCGCGCTGAAGCGAAGGCTGTGGCCGACGCTGCCGCGAAGGCAAAGGCAGGTGCGTAATGGCTAAAACTAAGAGCCTGAAGATTACGCAGACGAAGTCCGTGATCAGTGAGAAGCAAAACCAGCGCGATACGCTGCGGAGCCTCGGCCTCAGGAAGATCGGCCAGTCGGTCGTTCGCGAGGACACGAGCGCCAACCGCGGTTACATTCGTGCGGTAGCTCACCTGGTCCAGGTCGAGGAGGTCGACGCATGAGTGACAAGAATGAAGAGCGTGGCGAAGTGCTGAAGGCACACCACCTGCGTCCGGCTACCGGCTCGAAGACTGCTAAGACCCGTGTAGGTCGTGGCGAGGCATCCAAGGGTAAGACCGCTGGTCGCGGCACCAAGGGAACCAAGGCACGTTACCAGGTTCGCGTTGGCTTCGAAGGTGGCCAGATGCCACTTCACATGCGTACTCCGAAGCTGCGCGGGTTCAAGAACCCGTTCCGCACCGAGTACCAGGTTGTGAACGTGGCAAAACTCGAAGAGCTGTTCCCCAAGGGTGGCGACGTCACTATTGAGGCGCTCGTTGCAAAGGGCGCAGTGCGCAAGAACCAGCCCGTCAAGGTGCTGGGCAACGGTGACCTGAAGGTCAAGCTTTCCGTGCAGGTCGACAAGGTCTCGAGCTCAGCTGAGCAGAAGATCGTTGCTGCCGGCGGAGAAGTAAAGTAACCATTTCGAGTAATGCTTGAGTGAGAAGGGGGTGTGGGGAGCCCGTGTGCACCCCACACCCCCTTCTTGCATCTTTCATGCCGCACAACGCGTGTAGGCTGGTCTAGTTGCTCCTCGCCGGGACACATCCGGCGAAGTACCCAGGAGGCAGAGTTTTGTTCAGAGCTATCGGACGCATCTTCCGTACCCCCGACCTCCGTCGGAAGATTGTCTTCACCCTCGGAATCGTCGCGTTGTTCCGACTCGGATCGTTCGTGCCGACACCGTTTGTCGACTTCAATAATGTTCAGGCCTGTCTCGCGTCAAACCAAGGTGGCGGAACCGCTGGTCTGTACGACATGGTCAACCTCTTCAGCGGTGGCGCACTGCTGCAGCTCTCAATCTTTGCGCTGGGGATCATGCCGTACATTACGGCCTCGATTATCACCCAGCTGCTTCGCGTAGTTATTCCGCACTTTGAGTCTCTCCATAAGGAGGGCCAGGCGGGCCAGGCGAAGCTTACACAATACACGCGCTACCTCACCATTGCGCTCGCAGTGCTCCAGTCGACGACGCTCATCACTGTTGCTCGTTCAGGCCAGTTGTTTGGTACATCGGCGAATCAAGCCTGCCAGAACTTGGTTGCCCAAGAATGGTGGGCAATCCTCATCATGATCGCCACAATGACTGCCGGAACCGGTCTCATCATGTGGTTCGGTGAGCTGATTACTGAGCGTGGCATTGGTAACGGGATGTCCCTCCTTATCTTTACTTCGATCGCTGCGACCTTCCCAAGCGCACTCTGGGTCATCCAGGAACAGCGTGGGTGGGAAGTCTTCTTCTTCGTTATTGCTGTGGGGCTTGTCGTTATGACGGCAGTTGTATATGTCGAGCAGTCTCAGCGTCGTATCCCCGTGCAATATGCCAAGCGTGTCGTTGGACGACGTACGTATGGGGGGTCGAGCACCTACATCCCGATCAAGGTCAATATGGCCGGCGTGATCCCCGTCATTTTCGCTTCAGCGATCTTGTACCTCCCGATGTTGATCTCGCAGTTCAACACACCAAAGGCTGGCGAAGAACCGCAAGCTTGGGTCGTCTGGGTGCAGAACAACCTCGTGTACGGCGACCAGCCGCTGTACATGCTCGTATTCTTCCTTCTCACTGTTGGGTTCACCTTCTTCTACGTGCAGATCACGTTCAATCCTGAAGAAGTTGCTGACAACATGAAGAAGTACAGCGGTTTCGTTCCCGGGATCCGTGCGGGCCGCCCAACTGCTGAGTACCTCAACTATGTGCTTACCCGTATTACCAGCGCAGGTTCGCTCTACCTCGGTATTGTGGCGCTGATTCCACTGATCGCGCTGTCATTCTTCGGCGCAAATCAAAACTTCCCATTTGGCGGAGCCTCGATCCTCATTATCGTGGGCGTTGGTCTTGAGACCGTTAAGCAAATCGATGCGCAGCTGCAGCAGCGCCATTACGAAGGGCTCCTGAAGTGACAGTTACTCGACTCCTGATCATCGGCCCTCCCGGCGCAGGCAAAGGCACCCAGGCTTCTAAAATCGCTGAGCGTTACGGCGTTCCTGCGATCTCGACCGGCGATATCTTCCGCGCAAACATCAAGGGTCAGACTGATCTTGGGAAACAAGTTCAAGCAATTATTGAGAGCGGTGAGCTCGTTCCCGACTCGCTTACAAATGAGATCGTTCGCGATCGCCTGCATCAGGACGATGCATCGAGTGGTTTCTTGCTCGATGGATACCCGCGCAATGTCGAACAGGTACACGCACTCGACGACATGATCGAGGGCGATGCTCTCGACGCCGTAGTGCTACTCGAAGCGGACACCGACGAGGTCGTTGCGCGTCTTCTGAAACGAGCGTTGGTTGAAGGCCGTGCGGACGATACGGAAGAGATCATCCGTCACCGCCAAGATGTGTACGCCGAACAAACTGCGCCTCTCGTCGAGCTGTTTACCGATCGTGACATCCTTGTCCGCGTGAACGGATTGGGTGAAATTGACGAAGTTGCCACTCGCATCTCAGATGAACTGACTGCGAAGCTCGGGCGATAACCGTGTCTCGCCGGGGATTTTTGCGCAAGTCGATTTACAAATCGCCCGCGCAACTGCGGCTCATGATCGAGCCAGGGCTTGCTGGTGTGGCGGCGATCCACGCCATGCGTGAGGCAATCCGCCCAGGCATCACCACTCTTGAGCTTGACGCGATTGCCGAAGCAGCGATTCGTTCGTTAGGCGGTGCGCCCAATTTCATGTTGGAACCGGGATATTGCCACACAATTTGTGCCAACGTGAATGCGGATGTCGTCCACTCAATCCCTAACGAACGACCACTTGAACCTGGGGACATTGTCTCACTTGACGTCGGTGCGGTGATTGGCGGGTGGAATAGCGACACCGCAGTTACTGTCGTACTTCCGGACGCGTCACGGCCGGAGTTCACCGCAGCGAACGAAGAGCTCTCCCACATCACTGAACAGGCTATGTGGCATGGGATCGCACGTCTTGCCCGTGCGCATCACGTCAACGAGGTCGGTGAATCGGTTGCCGGGTATGTGCGGAAGCACAGCAGCTTCAACGTGCTTGAGGATTACATCGGGCACGGCATCGGTCGAAGCATGCATGAAGATCCTCAAGTCTTCAACGTTCCCGTCGCAAAGCGTGGACCCGAAGTGAAGCCTGGACTCGTCGTTGCGATCGAGCCGATCATTTCTGCTGGCACGATTGAGACAGTTGTGCAGCAGGACGACTGGACCGTATCTATTGCTGACGGGTCAATGAGTTCTCAGTGGGAACACAGCGTTGCGGTTCACGAAAAGGGCATCTGGGTGCTTACTGCTGCGGACGGGGGAGCCGCAGGTCTCGGGCCCCTGGGGGTTACGCCCGTACCGATTCCCTAGCCAGCTTTACAAAAGGGCGGCACAGGAGTAGTGTTGTCCCTTGGTGCTTTGCGCCTGTTTTCGTGTTTGCGAAAGCTGGTGTGGGCATTCGCATGACTGATGATACAACGCAAGCGTAAGTGAGGCTATGGCGAAGAAAGACGGCGTCATCGAGATTGAGGGCCAGGTTGCTGAGGCGCTCCCGAACGCACAGTTCCGGGTGGAGCTCACCAACGGTCACAAGGTGCTCGCGCACATCTCGGGAAAGATGCGTCAGCACTACATCCGCATCCTTCCGGGAGATCGCGTGATTGTGGAGCTTACTCCGTACGATCTGACCCGTGGTCGCATCGTCTACCGATATAAGTAGACACGCGCCTGCGTTCCTCAGGAAGTAACGGCTCGCGGCAAACCACGAGCACGAGGACAGCGAAAAGGAAAAAACATGAAGGTAAACCCGAGCGTCAAGCCGATCTGCGATCACTGCAAGGTGATCCGCCGCCACGGCCGCGTCATGGTTATCTGCAAGAGCAACCCGCGCCACAAGCAGCGCCAGGGCTAACACCCCGCCGCAGGGTTCGAGTAGAACACGCACAACTGAATGAACAAATAGCGCATCGAAGACCCTATGTCGTGAGACACAGGCGACACCTCGAGCGGAGGCTCGTTTCCACGATGCGCACCACACCTCCACTAATCCGCAAGGAGAGCCAAACATGGCACGTATTGCAGGCGTAGACATCCCGCGCGACAAGCGCGTAGAGATCGCGCTCACTTATATCTATGGCGTAGGTCGCACGAGCGCGCTGAAGACTCTCGCAGACACCGGCATCGACGGTAACGTTCGCGTGAAGGACCTCAGCGACGAGCAGCTTGTTCAGCTCCGCGATCACATCGAGGCCAACTTCAAGGTTGAGGGTGACCTCCGCCGCGAGGTAGCCGCTGACATCCGCCGCAAGGTAGAGACCGGCAGCTACCAGGGTATTCGCCACCGTCGTGGACTTCCCGTGCATGGTCAGCGCACAAAGACGAACGCTCGTACCCGCAAGGGCCCGAAGCGCACCGTCGCCGGTAAGAAGAAGTAACTCCGGTTCCCACCGACCATCACACATAGTTTTCAGGAGATTACCCAATGGCTGCACCTAAGCAGGCTGCGCGCAAGCCGCGTCGCAAGGATAAGAAGAATGTCGTCGCGGGCCAGGCCCACATCAAGTCGACCTTCAACAACACAATCGTTTCGATCACGGACACTACCGGTGCTGTGATCAGCTGGGCCTCATCAGGTGGCGTCGGCTTCAAGGGTTCGCGTAAGTCGACCCCGTTCGCCGCTCAGCTTGCTGCTGAGTCTGCTGCGCGTAAGGCGCAGGAGCACGGCATGAAGAAGGTTGACGTTTTCGTGAAGGGCCCGGGCTCGGGACGCGAAACGGCGATCCGCTCACTTCAGGCCGCTGGCCTTGAGGTTGGTTCGATCAACGACGTGACCCCGCAGACCCACAACGGCTGCCGCCCGCCCAAGCGTCGTCGCGTTTGAGTCTTTTTGTCGCGCTGACACCCGTCAGCGCGACGCCGGCAAGGCCAACGGTCTAGCCGGTTCGTTCCCAACATCCTCTTTACCGCATGAGTCATATAGCGGACTCCAGCGAAAGGAACCACCAAGTGCTCATTGCACAGCGCCCCACTCTGACTGAAGAAACAATCAACGAGTACCGCTCACGCTTCTCGATCGAGCCGCTCGAGCCGGGTTTCGGATACACACTCGGAAACTCACTTCGTCGCACGTTACTCTCCTCCATCCCTGGCGCCGCTGTTACCAGCGTTCGCTTTGAAGGTGTAGCTCACGAGTTCACCACGATCCCCGGTGTAACCGAGGACGTTACCGAGATCATCTTGAATATCAAGAGCCTCGTGGTGTCGAGCGAGCATGACGAGCCGATCACTGCGTACCTCCGTAAGACTGGTTCAGGCGAGGTCACGGCTGCTGATATCTCGGCACCCGCTGGCGTCGAGGTTCACAACCCTGAGCTTGTCATCGCAACCCTTGGCGACGATGCGCAGTTCGAGCTTGAGCTCACCATTGAGCGTGGCCGTGGTTACGTTTCGGCAGCTCAGAACCGCAACGACGATGCTGAGGTTGGCCGCATTCCGGTTGACTCGATCTACTCACCAGTACTGAAGGTGACTTACCGCGTCGAGGCAACTCGTGCCGGTGAGCGTACCGACTTCGACCGCCTCGTGGTCGACGTTGAGTCGAAGCCTGCAATTACGCCGCGTGATGCGATTGCATCGGCTGGTTCAACACTCGTCGAGCTCTTCGGGCTTGCGCGCGAGTTGAACACTGCAGCTGAAGGTGTCGAGATCGGTCCTGCACCGGTTGAGGTTGCTGCTGAGGGCGAGCTCTCGATCCCGATTGAAGATCTTGATCTTTCGGTTCGTAGCTACAACTGCTTGAAGCGCGAAGGCATCAACACCGTGAGCGAACTCGTAGCGCTTTCGGAAGCTCAGCTGATGAACATTCGGAACTTCGGTCAGAAGTCCGTATTCGAGGTGCGCGACAAGCTCGCCGAGATGGGCCTTTCGCTCAAGGATGCGGTCCCCGGTTTTGACGGGGCCAACTTCTACAGCTACGAGGATGACGCTAAATAACGATCCGGCGCAGCCGTTGATCGCACACCTACAGGAGTACACACATGCCTAAGCCCACTAAGGGAGCCCGCCTCGGAGGCGGACCCGCCCACGAGCGCCTCATGCTCAACCAGATGGCTGCACAGCTGTTCGAGCACAAGCGCATTCAGACGACCGAAACGAAGGCTAAGCGCCTGCAGCCGGTTGCAGAGCGTCTCGTCTCGTTCGCAAAGCGCGGCGATCTCGCAGCTCGCCGTCGCGTAATGCGCCAGGTCCTCGACAAGTCGGTCGTTCACGAGCTCTTCACCGAGATCGCACCACTCGTTGAGAACCGTGAAGGCGGCTACACTCGCATCATCAAGACCGGTTACCGCAAGGGCGACCGTGCGCCGCTCGCAGTAATCGAGCTCGTACTTGAGCCAGTGAACCCGAAGCCGAAGAAGAGCGCCGCGAGGGCCGAAGAGCCCAAGGCTGAGGTCGTTGAAGAGGTTACCGAGGTCGAGGAAGCTCCCGTAGAGACTGAAGAGTCCACGGAAACCGCCGAGGAGAAGGCTGAGTAAGCTTTCACCGCATAAACGCATGAGTGCCCCGCAAGGTTTGTCCTGCGGGGCACTGTTGTATGTGCCGCCAGCGGGAGACGTTCTCTGGCAAGATCGTAGTGTGGATACGACCCGCCTACGCCTAGATCTCGCCTATGACGGCACTAACTTTTCTGGGTGGGCCATGCAGCCCGGGTTACGCACCGTGCAGGGCGAAATTCAAGCTGCAATTGCGACCCTTTTGCGTGCTGATGAGGGAAATATTCGCCTCACTGTTGCGGGACGCACGGATGCAGGCGTGCACGCGCGCGGTCAGGTGGCCCATCTCGACGTGACATCTGACCAGCTTTTGAAGTGGAGTGGGTCACAGCGTGTGGGGGAAAGCGACACTCGCCCGAGCGATCTCATGGCGCGACGTCTGAACGGTGTGATCGGAAGGTCAACCTCAGAAATATCGATCCACGGAGTGCGTGAGGCGCCGGTAGGGTTCGATGCCAGGTTCGGGGCTCTGCGGCGTCGATATGAGTACCGGTTACGGCCTGCGAATTCCAGGCGGGATCCACTCACAAGACGCTTCACCGCAGATGTGCCACGTGTGCTTGACCTTGCCGTTATGCAGGAAGCTTCCCAGCTACTTCTTGGCCTGCAAGATTTTACGACTTTTTGTAAAGCGCGTGAGGGAGCGACGGCGGTCCGCAATCTGCTCGCATTTGAGTGGCAAGTCGCGGAAGACGGCGCGTACGTGGCGCGGATCGAAGCAGATGCGTTTTGCCACTCGATGGTGCGTGCCCTGGTTGGATCAGCGGTCGCGGTCGGCCATGGGAGAATGAGCGCAAGCGAGCTCACTGAACTGAGAGATGCGCGGGAACGAACGAGCAGGTTTGTGGTGATGCCTGCGAATGGACTTTCGCTTGAGGAAATCGTCTACCCGGACGATGACGCACTCGCGCTTCGTGCAGCGCAGACGCGAGCTCGACGTGACACACTCGGCGATTAGCTGTGCTAAAGTAGATCCTTGGTGCGTAAGCATCCGAATTGTTGAGCCCTCCAGCGCTCAGGAACCCGCACGTATGTTATGCGAGACCTGGCATCGGAGTGGGATTCAAGAACTCCTCCATTTCGACAGAAAGCAGCACGATAGTGACTCGCACTTATTCGCCGAAGGCAGCTGACAAGCAGCACGATTGGATCGTCATTGACGCTACCGACGTGGTTCTCGGACGCCTTGCCTCGCACGCCGCAGCATTGCTCCGCGGCAAGCACAAGACCACCTTTGCTCCGCACATGGACATGGGTGACTACGTCATCGTTGTGAACGCCGACAAGGTTGTTCTCACCGGTAACAAGGCCGAGCAGAAGCGCGCTTACCGCCACTCGAACTACCCCGGTGGTCTCCGCTCGGTGAGCTATACCGAGCTTCTGAGCAAGAACCCGGAGCGCGCTGTTGAGAAGGCGATCCGTGGCATGCTTCCCAAGAATTCACTTGGTGCCGACTTGTTCCGCAAGCTGAAGGTATACGCAGGTGCAGAGCACCCGCACGCTGCCCAGCAGCCCACCCCGTACACCTTTAACCAGGTTGCGCAGTAAGCGCGCTAGAGACCTAAGAGAAGAGACTTTAACGTGACTGAAGAGCAGACTGTAGCAACAGAGAGCTACACCACTGAGACACCGGCCTCACAGGCCACCACCCAGGCGCCGCGCCCCGCACTCACCGTTCCCGGTGCTGCAGTGGGTCGTCGCAAGCAGGCAATTGCCCGCGTGCGCCTCATCCCAGGCAGCGGAACGATGACCGTCAACGGTCGCGAGCTTGCCGAATACTTCCCGAACAAGCTGCACCAGCAGCTCATCACCGACCCATTCACCGTGCTCGAGCTCGGCGGATCGTACGACGTCATCGCTCGTATCATTGGTGGCGGCCCCTCAGGTCAGGCTGGTGCGCTTCGGCTCGCGATTGCACGCGCGCTCAACGAGATCGACGCAGAGCACAACCGCCCGACGCTGAAGAAGGCAGGCTTCCTCAGCCGCGACGCTCGCGTCATCGAGCGCAAGAAGGCTGGTCTCAAGAAGGCCCGCAAGGCGCCTCAGTACTCGAAGCGTTAAACCGGAGCTATTCCCTCATGGGACGCCTGTTTGGCACCGATGGGGTGCGAGGCCTGGCTGGGGTGGACATCACCGCAGACCTGGCTCTCCGCCTCGCGCACGCAGCGGCTCTCGTACTCGGACATACTGCCCGAGGCGAGAGCCGTCGCGCTACCGCGGTCGTTGCACGCGATCCGCGGGTTTCCGGTGAGTTCATTTCTGCTGCGGTGTCAGCTGGGCTCGCAGCGGCCGGCGTAAATGTGCTTGACGCTGGAGTGATTCCCACGCCAGCTGCTGCATACCTCGTCGCAGACACTGGTGCAGATTTTGGTGTGATGGTTTCGGCCTCGCATAATCCCGCTCCTGACAATGGCATTAAGTTTTTTGCTGAGGGCGGTCGTAAGCTTCCTGACGATGTGGAAGACATGATTGAAGCGGCGATGAGTAAACCGGCCGTTGCCGTCACCGGCCACGAGGTCGGGCGAATTCGTCGCTTTGCCGATGCGGAAGACCGCTACCTGGTGCATTTGCTCGGTACGCTTGAGGGGCAAAGTCTCGCGGGTCTTCACGTGGTGCTCGACTGCGCGCACGGTGCGGCTGCAGGGATCTCGCCTGATGCGTTCAACGATGCTGGTGCGCGAGTGACCGTTATTGGGAATGATCCCGACGGCATGAACATTAATGATGGAGTCGGGTCCACCCACGTAGAGCACCTCGCACAGACGGTGCTCGAAGTAGGTGCTGATCTCGGTATCGCACATGACGGTGATGCAGATCGTTGCCTTGCCGTCGACGGCGAAGGCAACGTCATTGACGGAGATCGCATCATGGCGATTCTTGCGCTCTCGATGTCGGCTCGTGGCAAGCTCGAGAAAAACACGCTTGTTGCCACAGTGATGTCGAATCTCGGACTCAAGCTCGCGATGGCTGACAACGGAATCGACGTCATTGAAACCGGCGTAGGCGATCGCTACGTGCTTGAAGCCATCAACGAGCACGGGTATTCACTCGGTGGAGAACAGTCTGGCCACGTGATCATGAGCGAGTTCGCAACGACCGGTGATGGAATACTCACGGGGCTGCACCTCGCCGCTGAGGTTGTGCGCACCGGTAAGCCTCTCGCAGAGCTTGCCCAGTGCATGCAGGTGTACCCGCAAGTGTTGGTGAACGTTCGTGGTGTGGATCGCACGCGTGCGAACAGCGATGAAGTGCTGCAACAAGCGGTTCGTCAGGCTGAGGAAGTTCTCGCCGGTAACGGCCGAGTACTCCTGCGGCCATCTGGCACTGAGCCCGTTGTTCGCGTGATGGTCGAGGCCGCGCACGTTGATCAAGCTCAACAGCTTGCAGATGACCTTGCAGCTGTGGTGAAAGAGCGCCTCGCAATTTAGTGGGCAGCGCCCAAACGAAATGCCCAAGAAACTCGGACTGAATACACATTCAGGCAAGGTTTCTTGGGCATTGTTGTCGCCTCAGAGCTTACGCAGGAGCACCTTTTGCACCCGGTGATCCGCCTCTTTGCGCAACACAAGTGTCGCTCGCGCTCGTGTGGGGCGAATATTTTCGACAAGGTTCGGCTCGTTCACACTCTTCCAAATCTCGTGTGCAAACGCACGTGCCTGATCATCGTCAAGACTTGCAAACTGACGGAAGAACGAGTTTGGGTCTGAGAATGCGCTTTCGCGGAGGCGGAGGAATCGCTTCGTAAACCAAGCTTCGATATCGGCCGTTCGTGCATCTACGTACACCGAAAAGTCGAACAGGTCGGAGACCGCGAGTGGGTGGTTCGCCGAGGGCGGTTGCAATACGTTCAGCCCCTCGACGATGAGAATGTCTGGCTGACGTACGACCGTAAACTCGTCGGGAATGATGTCGTAGATGAGGTGGCTGTAATGCGGAGCACGCACCTCAGGCATACCCGCCTTCACCTGCGACACGAAGCGCAATAGGGCCCGACGATCGTATGATTCAGGGAACCCTTTCCGATGCGAGATGCCTTTTCGTTCAAGCTCTTCGTTCGGGTATAAGAATCCATCAGTCGTTACGAGTTCAACGTGTGGGGTTTCCGGCCAGCGGGCGAGCAGATCACGGAGAATGCGGGCGACAGTCGATTTGCCGACAGCTACAGAACCGGCCACCCCTATGACGAATGTGCTCGGGCGTTCGTCCTCGCGATGAAGAAATCCTCGCGTGCGCTGGTGCATCTCGCGGGCGGCAATTGCGTACTGATTAATGAGGCGGCTGAGTGGCCGGTATACCTCTGAAACTTCGACGAGGTCGAGCACCTCTCCGAGCCCGCGAAAGGCATCCACCTCTTGTTCGGTCAGGGGCATTGGGGTCTCGCCAGCGAGCCGTGCCCACTCTTCACGATCGATCTCGGTAAAGGGTGAGGTGAACTCTGGGCGGATCAGCGCCTGTGTATCCGTTCCCAAGGTTTCGTGACGAGAATCATTGGCGGCTTGGGTTTCGCTGTGTTTCTGGTTCATCGTCTCCCCATCGTGCCACTAAAATCAGGTACATGTGTGGAATCGTAGGATATGTCGGCCCAAACGATACCGTAGGTGCGCTACTGAACGGGTTGCGCCGCTTGGAATATCGTGGGTACGACTCAGCTGGAGTCGCAGTGATTGACGAAGCTGATGGGGTGTCAGTTCGTAAGAAGGCTGGCAAACTCATCAACCTTGAAAACGAGCTTGAGTCGAATCCCCTCGCAGCTACGGGTACCGGTATCGGTCACACGAGGTGGGCGACCCACGGTGGCCCGACTGATGTGAACGCGCACCCCCACCTGGGCGACGATGGCAAGCTTGCCGTGATTCACAACGGTATTGTCGAGAACTTTGCTGAGCTGCGCGACGAGGTGCTTGCACGCGGGGCGACACTCGTGAGCGAGACCGACACTGAGGTGGTCGCCGCATTGCTCGGGCTCGAAATTCGGGAGGCCGCGAACCTTGAGGCTGCGTTCCGTAACGTCGTACGGCGGCTACACGGCACCTTCACGCTGCTCGCTCTCCATCAGGACGAACCAGGGCGTGTGATTGCTGCTCGACATCATTCTCCGCTCGTCATCGGACTCGGTGACGGGGAGAACTTTTTGGGGTCTGATGTTGCGGCGTTTGTTTCATCAACCCGCCGAGCGGTGGCCGTGAACGAAGATAACATCGCGGTGATTACCCCGGATGAGGTACGCATCACTGACTTTGACGGCACCGAGGTAGATTTCGACGAGTATGAGGTGGAGTGGGACGCGGGCGCTGCCGACAAGGGCGGCTGGTCGTCGTTCATGGCGAAGGAGATCAGCGAACAGCCTGAAGCAATTGCGAATACGATTCGCGGCCGGATCGTTGGCAACCATGTCGAACTCCCAGAACTCACCGAGTTGGGCGCGGATCGATTGAAGAACGTGGATCGCATCGTGATCATCGCCTGCGGCACAGCATCGTATGCGGGCATGATTGGAGCGTATGCGATTGAGCAGTGGGCGAGAGTTCCTGTCGAGGTGCAGCTCAGCCATGAGTTCCGGTACCGTGACCCGGTACTCACCGAGCGCACGATGGTGATCTCGGTGAGCCAGTCGGGCGAAACGATGGATACGCTCATGGCGGTCAAGTACGCCGTTGAACGCGGCGTGACCACGGTGTCAGTCTGCAATACGCAGAGCGCAACAATTCCGCGCGAATCCGATGCCGCCGTGTACACGCACGCGGGGCCCGAGGTTGCGGTTGCCTCGACCAAAGCTTTCATTGCGCAGATTACCGCTTTATACCTTATTGGGCTCCACCTGGGCCGGGTGCGAGGAGAGTTGTCTGCTGAGGCTGAAGCTGAGGCGGTGCACCAGTTTGAAACGCTTCCAGAGAAAATGAAGGAAGCAGTCGACACGCACGAGCAGATTGCACAGCTTGCACACTGGATGGCTGACACTCGGTCAGTACTGTTCCTTGGGCGACACGTCGGATACCCAGCGGCACTCGAGGGCGCGCTGAAGCTCAAAGAGATCGCGTATATTCATGCCGAGGGTTTTGCTGCAGGGGAGCTCAAACACGGCCCGATCGCACTCATTGATCACGGACAGCCGGTATTCGTGCTCGTACCTAGTCCACGCACCTCGCCGCTCATGCACGCGAAAGTGGTGTCGAACATTCAAGAGATCCGCGCCCGTGGTGCTCGGGTGATCGCGATCGTCGAGAAGGGCGACACTGCAGTATTGCCATTCGCCGACGACGTCGTGCGCATTCCGCTCACTGACGCTTTGTTCGACCCTATTTTGCAGGTGGTTCCGCTTCAATGGTTCGCGCTCGAGCTTTCGACGGCAAAGGGCCTTGACGTCGACCAGCCGCGCAACCTCGCGAAATCGGTGACTGTCGAGTGATTGTAGGTATCGGCGTCGACACAGTCGACATTCAGCGTTTCGAGCGACAGCTCGAACGCACGCCGAAGCTGCGTGCGCGTCTTTTTAGCGCACAAGAGCAGTCACTCTCCACGCACTCTCTTGCGGCCAGGTTTGCGGCGAGAGAAGCTCTCATTAAAGCGTTGGGAGATTCGGGCAGCCTGTCCTGGGCAGATTTTGAAATCATGCGAGATGAACTCCGGTCGCCCGAGTTTGTGCTCACCCCGAAACTTCGTGGAGAACTTTCTGCGCGAGGGGCGAACCGCATACACCTCACGATGACACACGATGCCGGTATTGCAACGGCATTTGTGATTGTGGAGCGACAAGGAAGCGCATCGTGAGAACCGGAACCATGCGCATCGCAGATATCTCTACTGAAGCGATCCACCACAACGTACGCAGGATCAGCGAGCTGACAGACAACGCGCAGATCATTGTCGTGGTGAAGGCAGGCGGGTACGGTCACGGTGCGCGTATCGCCGCTGAGGCCGCAATGGCGGGCGGCGCAGCCATGATCGCGACGGCCGACCTCGAGGAAGCGTTGCGGCTTCGAGAAGAGGGTGTGACCGCGCCGCTTCTCTGCTGGCTTCACGGCCCCCGCGTTGATTTCACGCTCGCGATAGCAGCGTCGGTCGAAGTGGGGGTGAGTCATCTCTCTCAACTTGAGTCGCTGGCTGAAGCAGCGCGGTCGCGCGGCGAGCTGGCGACCCTTCACTTCAAGGTAGATACGGGGTTAAGCCGAAACGGTGCCGCGCGGGAAGAATGGTCCACACTGTTCGCGCGCGGGGCGGAGCTTGAGCGTGAGGGTCTCGTGCGAGTGCGGGGCATATTTAGTCACCTTGCAAATGCGGGCGAGGAGTCGGATCTCGCGCAGGGAAAAACGTTTGATTCAGCAGTGCGAATGCTCCGTGAGGCTGGGTCAGACCCACAAATGATCCACCTAGCTGCGAGCGCAGCGACATTCACCAGACCGCAGCTGCGATACAACGCCGTGCGTGTCGGTATCGCCGCATATGGGCTGAGTCCGTTTCCGGATAAAACGTCTGCGCAGCTCGGCCTTGTCCCAGCGATGACGCTGAAGTCTGAAATTGTGGCGCTTCGTAGTGTTCCCGCAGGCACAGGGGTCTCCTACGGTTTCAATCATGTGTGCGAGACTGCGACGACGCTCGCGCTTGTGCCCGTTGGGTATGCCGACGGTATGCCTCGCGCGCTCAATGGGAACGGGGCGTGGGTCACGATTGCGGGTGAGCCTCGACCGATTGTCGGGCGCATCGGGATGGATCAATTCATCGTCGATGTTGGTCCGCTTGCCGGGCGAGTCCATCTCGGTGACCCGGTCGTGTTGTTCGGTGATCCGGAACGCGGGTATCCGGCTATCGAAGTTTGGTCGCGTCTCATGAACACCATCAACTATGAGATTCTTGTGGGTATTGGGCCCCGCGTCTTGCGTCAGGCCGTCGACGAACCAGGGACAGGAGCTGGTCTGCAGTGAGCCGTGTAGATCAGTTCGTGATCGCTACCCCTGATGACATGCATGAGGTTGGGGTGTCGCTCGGGCGGGTGCTCACAGCCGGTGATCTGGTTATTCTTACCGGCCCGCTCGGCGCAGGGAAGACAACTCTCACTCGAGGGATCGGTGAGGGGCTTGGTGTTCGCGGGCCTGTGCAAAGCCCAACATTTGTGATCGCGCGCACGCACCCGTCGCTCGTGAATCGTGCGCCGCTCGTGCACGTGGATGCCTATAGGCTCGCCAGCGCGTCAGAGGTCGAAGACCTCGATCTCGACTTTGATGGTTCCGTTGTCGTCGCGGAATGGGGTGAAGGTCTTGTCGGTTCGAGGGAATCTTGGGTCGAGGTTGTCATCGAGCGCCCCATCGGAGGGGAAGTTGCAGATTCTGCGAGTACTGACGAGGAGCCGATTGAACCTCGAACGGTGACCGTAACTGGGCATGGGCTGCGGTGGGCAGACGGGGTGATCGTATGAACGGCATACAACAACGTGCACTTGAGGTGCCAGAACTTGGTGATCGCGTAATACTCGCCATAGATACTTCGCTTGGCACAAGCGTCGCGCTGGGGGTAAGAGGGAGGATCTATGAGGTCTTCAGCGACGATCCGCGAGGTCACGCCGAACACATCGGCACGCTTCTTACCGAGGTGTTCACAAAGGCAGCGTGCGCCTCATCGCGGGTGACACATGTCGTTGCGGGCATGGGTCCCGGCCCATTCACCGGCCTCCGCGTCGGTATCGCCGCGGCGCACGCTTTTGCTCTGGGCCGCGGACTTCAGCTTCTTCCGCTCGTGAGTCATGACGCCGTATCACTTGAGATGCTTGAGGCGGGCGCAACCGCAGGGGTACGAATTGTGCAGGACGCAAAACGACGTGAGTTGTTTGTCACTGAGTACTCATCGCTCGATTGGGCAGGTCTGCCTGAGCGCAGCGAAGAATCACACCTCGTCTCGAGGCAAACTTACGAAAGCGTCGCGAACGAGCACTGGCCCGAGAGAGTTTCCGCCGCCGCACTCGTGAAGCTAGCGGCCAGGCGACTCTCCTCAGGGCATGCGTTCGAACACGATCATGCCCTGTATCTCAGGCTTCCGGATGTGAAGCCACCGTCAGCGCCTAAGCCGGTCACGCCGTGAGGCTCCGGGGGGCGAGTCTCAACGATCTCGAAGCGATCTGGGAAATCGAGTCCGAGGTGTTTGAGGCAGACGCATGGAGTCTCGACATGATTCGTGAGGAGCTTTCTGGCGATCATCGGCGATATATTGTGGTTGAAGGAGACTCTGGCGCAGTGCAGGGATACGCAGGGTTACTCCTCATCGGTACCGACGGAGATATCCAAACCATCGCGGTGCGCCCCGAGGCGCGCGGTGGCGGACACGGCAGAGCGCTCATGAATGCGCTTCTTGATGAGGCTGCCAGCAAGCGAGCAACACAGGTGTTTCTCGAAGTGCGGGCAGATAACCCCATCCCACGAGAACTTTACAAATCTCTCGGGTTCACAGAGCTCGGTGTCAGACCGAGGTACTATCAGCCCGATAACGTAGATGCAGTTGTGATGCGGCTTGAGATGAAGGATCGTTGATGAGTGCGGAGCCTCTGGTGTTGGGCATCGAGACGAGTTGCGACGAGACCGGTGTCGGCATCGTGCGCGGGCGAACACTGCTCGCAAATGCCATCGCGTCTTCGATGGAAGAACACGCGCGCTTTGGAGGCGTGATTCCTGAGATCGCTGCGCGCGCACATCTCGAGGCAATGACGCCAACGATCGAACGCGCGATTGCCGATGCGGGCGTTGAATTGGATGAGCTCGACGCGATTGCTGTGACCGGAGGGCCAGGGCTCGCAGGAGCATTGATGGTTGGAGTGTCAGCGGCCAAAGCGCTCGCTGTCTCACTTGATAAGCCGCTATACGCCGTGAACCACCTGGTCGGACACGTTGGTGCCGACCTGTTGCAGGGCGAGGGGCTTCGCGAGACCGTTGGCACCATTGGCGAACTCGAACTTCCGACCATCGCACTGCTCGTTTCTGGAGGACACACCTCGCTTCTGCTCGTACGTGACCTCGTAGGAGACGTTGAGTTACTTGGAGAGACCATTGATGATGCGGCAGGGGAGGCGTTCGACAAAGTCGCTCGTCTCCTCGGACTCCCGTATCCCGGGGGGCCACATATTGACCGTGTGGCTTTGAACGGAGACCCCACCGCCATTCGATTCCCTCGTGGGCTCACCCTGCCCAAATACATGGAACGCCACCGCTACGACTTCTCGTTTTCGGGGCTCAAAACTTCAGTCGCGAGGTGGGTCGAGAAACGGGTTGCGGAAGGTGCAGAGGTTCCGGTTGCAGACGTCGCGGCGAGCTTCCGCGAAGCCGTTGTCGACGTACTCCTCACCAAGGCCTTCGCCGCATGTCGCGATTTTGAAGTTCCGAGGCTATTGCTCGGCGGTGGAGTGGTGGCAAACGCTCGTCTGCGCGAAGTTGCGACGCAACGAGCAGCACAGGTCGGTGTGGACCTTCGTATACCGCCGTTGAGCCTCTGCACTGACAACGGCGCAATGATTGCGTCGCTTGGAGCACAGCTTATTTCAGCGGGTCATGCTCCATCACCGCTGGGGTTCGGTGCAGACTCGACACTCCCGGTCACCGACATTCAGTTGCGTTGAGGCGTTAGGCAACAGGTATCGTGGTTCTACAGAGAAATTCTCTCTTGAAGTCGCAACTGTGAGGAACGATATGTCCGACAACACGCCGAACAACGACCCTGTACCCAACCCAGAGGTGCCGGCCGCAGCTGACACTCCACCTGCGCCGCCTGCAGCACCTCCTGTGGCGCCACCCGCAGCACCACAGGAACAGGCTCCGGGCGCACCCTATGCAGCTCCCGCACCGAACTATGCAACGCCTGCCCCAAACTATGCAGCTCCCGCATCAGTTCCAGGTAAGACCTTGGGCATCGTTGGCCTGATCGTCTCGTTCATTATGCCGATCTCGCTTATCGGACTCATCCTGAGCATTATCGCGCTCGTGCAGTCGAAGAAGGCGAAGGTTGGGAACATCCCCGCAGTCATCGGTATCATCATCGGCATTATCGGTGTCATCGTTGGTATCGTGATTCTTGTCTCGATTTTCAGCCTTGCTGCAACCGGCGTGAACGCAGCTGAAGCTTGCCTCGCGGGTGCAGATTCTGCTGAGGTGCTTGGCCAGTCGATTTCTTGCTCTGAGATTCTCGCTCAGTAGTTTGGCTGTATATTAACTCAGCAGCGTTCGGCGAGCAGCGCGATGTGCT
The DNA here is from genome assembly GCA_052106035.1 of Leucobacter sp. Classification (GTDB taxonomy): domain Bacteria; phylum Actinomycetota; class Actinomycetes; order Actinomycetales; family Microbacteriaceae; genus Leucobacter. The sequence goes on from JBQEBC010000010.1 coordinate 57,949, forward strand.
TGCTCGCCGAACGGCTGAGAATGAGGATTGCTGAACCCTCGCCCTTGAGGCGTAAACGCGTACGAAGCGCGGCGGGATCCACATCCACGCCGCGCTTTTTGATCTCTAATCGGCCGATACCGCGCGCCTGCAGAGCGCGCTTCAAATCTTTCTCGCGCGAGGGCAGCTCTTCGACAATGCGGAAGACCTGACCAAATGAGGTCGCGACGTGACGATCTGCCGTGAGGTAGGCGATGTGTTCATGAATCATGCCTGCATCGAGCATGCCCCCGAGCAGGCCTATGAGTCGGGCACGAATGATTGCTCCGTCGGGTTCAATGAGGTACTCGCCGAGTTCTCGGACCGGGGCATCTTCAGTGTCAGACTTGGCCGTAAGCTCATGCACCGATTCGTCACGGCTCTGCACCACCGTCGCAACTCGACGAGCATCTGATCGGGCGGCGGCACCAAACCAGAGCCCCATCTCGACAAGTACACCATCAACTGACACCCACTGTGCTTCAGCGTCCTCGGGAATGAGACTGCGGTCGAGCCCCGGGCCAAGCTTCACTCCGCCGGCACGTGCATCGCGCGCAGCCTCGAACGCAAAATCGAGTGTGGGGGAGTAGTCATTTGGAGAAGCGAGACGTTTGGTGTCGCGGTGGCCGGCAGAACGGCGGGCGGGGTCGAGAAACACGCCATCCGTGTATGGAAGCTCCAGTGTCGTCGCATCACCAAGCTGCACTGCAAATTCAGCGGCAGACGCAGCTGATGTGGCAGCCGACGCTAACTCTTTGTTGCGAAGAGCATCGGATTGCACCGTGAGGTTGTGCTCCGCAAAGGCTGCTGTGAGCGGATCAATCTCAATTGCGTGCACGTGCATTCCGGCACGGAGAAATGCGAGTGATTCGGCGCCGAGACCAGACCCTAAGTCTGAAACTGATCTACACCCCGCCTGGGAGAACCTGTCTGCGTGGAGCTCCGCCACTCGCATCCGTGACGCTTGTTCAAGTCCCGCCTGAGTGAACAGCATCTCGCGTGAGAGAGCGCCAAATTTCGGTAGAGCTTTTGTGCGGAGCTCTGACTGCGTAAGCGCTGCGGCGATGAGGTCTCGGTCTGCGTACTGTGCGCGGAGCTTGCTTGCGACGGCGGGAAGTGTCGCCCCACCATCGCGGAGCAGGGTGATCTCAAAAAGGAGCTTGGTGCCTTTGTCACTTGTAAGTAGATCCCACCCTGGGGGAGACGCGCTCTGCGCTTGACCGCTCAAACCAGGTTTAGTAGTAGGTGCCGGCGCTCGCGGCCGTGCCAATGAGCATCACGAAAAGGCCGATGTAAGTGATGAAGAAGATTGCACCGAGCGCAGCAACGCAGTATCCGTATATCACAGCGGTCAGTGCGAGGCCGCGCCCAGCATCGCCCGTGCGCTTGATTTGGCTCAAGCCCAAGTGGCCGAAAATGATACCTGCGATCGGGACGAGGAACGTGAGAATGATCGATACGAGCGCGTAGGTATTGACGTCGGCCGCTGTCGTCTTCGTTGGCATCGGTTTTTGCTGGGTGTATGTGCCCGGGTATGTGCCGTTGTATTGCGCCTGCTGCGGCAGCTGCGGTGGCTGGGGCTGAACCTGCTGGGGGTATTCAGGAGGGGTGGTGCTCATGAGGTCTCCTCGTGTTGTGATCGATGTTGTGTCAAGCATAACTGTGAGCCTGAGGGGGCTACTTGCCTGGCTGCACGGTGTACCCGTGTTCGCTGTGCGCGATCCGGGCCCCGCACGTTGGCACTCGCCTTGCAAGAGTGCCAACGTGCGCCATAGAATCTCATACAGAG
>JBQEBC010000011.1:0-51331 GCA_052106035.1 Leucobacter sp.
GCCCCGCGTATGTGGTGCGCCAGAACGCGGCGGAGCTCGAGGCGAATCTCGCGAAGGCGAATCGGCTACCCGAGTAACCACAGCCGCCCAGTTAAAGAACGATGCGCTCTGCATCGTAGCCTCCGAGAGCGACGAGATATTCCGAATCATCTTGTGTGACCCACGCTGCCGAGCGTGGGCGTAGTGTGATGGGGTGAGTTCAGCACCCATTCGATACGTGGCCATTGGCGATAGCTTTACCGAGGGCGTCGGTGACGAACAACCAGACGGTTCGGTGCGTGGGTGGGCTGATCTCGTCGCGCAAGGTATCGCAGATGCGACTGGTCAGCCCGTCGAGTACGCCAATCTCGCGATCCGTGGGCGTTTGCTCGCGCGCATCATTGCCGAGCAACTCGAACCAGCACTCGCGCTCGGTCCCACAATCGTGAGCTTCAACGGTGGCGGTAACGACATGCTTCGGCCCGGCACCGATATCCCGTGGATCGTCGGTGAGACCGAGAAGGCGCTCCGTCGAATTCAGGAAGCCGGGGTCGAACCTCTGCTGCTTGCTGGAGCCAATCCGACGGGCGGGCTACCGAGTGGCGGGCGGGTTGCGCGGAAAGGTGACGAGCTCACGCGGGCGGCCGCATCTATCGCCACTCGCATGGGGGTGCGGTTTGCCGACAACTGGAGCGATGTAGAGCTCGCCGGTAGGCAGTACTGGTCGCTCGACCGTCTGCACTTGGCACCCGTCGGGCACCACCGAGTTGCGTCCAATGTGCTGCGCACCTTGGGACACGATGCACCCGTCGATTGGGTGCTTGACGCGATGCCGATCCCCGCGCCTCGCATGAGGGAACAGCTCATATACTCTCGGGAGCATGTTCTCCCATGGATCGGTAGGCGCCTCACGGGTCGCTCAAGCGGAGACGGGCGCAGCGCAAAGTTTGCTGCGTTCACGACGGTACTGCCCCGCGGCTAGTTGCCGCTCCAGATATCTGTTCCCAGCTTCACGATCAGCACTCCCACCACGATGAGGAAGAACACGCGAATGAACTTCGCGCCCTTCGCGATCGCCATCCGCGAACCCACCAGACTGCCCACGATATTGGCTGCCCCCATAACGAGACCCAACGGCCACACCACCGCACCAAGCGGAATGAAGAACAGCAGCGCTCCAAAATTCGTCGCGAAGTTCACGATCTTTGCTTGCGCGCTCGCTTGCAAGAAGTTGAAGCCGAGTAGCCCCACCAGTGCGAACACCAGGAACGTACCGGTTCCGGGGCCGAGAACTCCGTCGTAGAACCCGATGACTGCACCGATCACTCCTGCGATAACGGCGTGCTTCACGCCATTGAACCTGGTGCGGGCGGCCACCCCGAGTTGTGGTTTGAACAGGGTGATGAGCGCCACCACGATGAGTGCGCAAACAATGATCGGTTTGAAGAGCTCTGCCGGCAGCAACGCTGCGATCGAAGCACCCCCGAATGAGCCAGCAAGCGCGATCGCCGCCATTGGAAGCACCATGCGGAGGTTCGGTTTCACCGCGCGATAAAACGTAACGCTACTCGTCGCAGTGCCAAAGATCGATGCGAGCTTATTCGTCGCGAGCGCCTGTACGGGCGTCATGCCCGGCACGAGCAAGAGTGCTGGCAGTTGCAACAGACCACCGCCACCCACCACCGCATCGATCCATCCTGCGGCGAACGCTGCAATGATGAGCAACACTAGGGTGCCCCAGCCTGCCCCGTCGGGCAGAAACGCCACGGCGGCGGCAGACTGGTTGAGCGAAGCGATCACCGCTTGAGTCTAGTGACGGTGCTTCTTGCCATCGTCCTGCTGGGTCGCGATTACCTCGGTGAGCGTCTCGCCGTCGCGAAGTCGCGGATCAGCAGCGACCACGATCCCCGGTTCACCTCCAGCGAGTTCAGTGCCATGACCCGTGACCTTTGGCGACCTGCTAGTGCGCGCTTCGAGCCATTTCGCAATACCAGAGAGGATGAGGCACATGAGGATGTAGATGCCACCGATGACAAAAGCTGATTGAAGCAATGGTCGTTCGAACTGCACATTGCTCGAGAACTGCTTCGCCAAGTAGAGAAGCTCGGGATAAGTGATAATGAAGCCGAGCGCGGTGTCTTTCATCGTCACCACGAGCTGTGCCACGATCACAGGAAGCATGGCACGCACGGCCTGCGGAAGCAGAATGAGGCGCATCACGCCACTCTTACGAAGTCCGATGGCATAACCGGCTTCCTTCTGCCCCCTCGGCAGCGACTCGATTCCGGCGCGTAAGGCCTCGGCGAGCACCGATCCGTTGTATGCAACCAACGCAATGACCACTGCCCAGTACGGATCCAGCTTCACATCCAACGCTGGGAGACCGTAGTAGAGAATCATCATCATCACGAGTACGGGCACGGCCCGGAAGAGTTCCGTGATGGCGATGAACGGCACCCGAACTGCGCGATGGTCTGAAAGACGGCCAATGGCCAACACAAAGCCGAGCACAATGCTTCCAACCGCTGCACTCGCAAATGCAGCCAGTGTCTTTCCGAGAGCAATACCGATCTGGGCCCAGATCGTGGAGTAAGTGAACAAACCCCACTTCTTCGCAGAGAACTGCCCGGTGGTGTAGAAACGGTAGACAATGAAACCAAGTGCTGCCAACACGATAATGACAGTGATGACTGCGAGCACCCGGTTTCGGGCTATCGCTTTGGGACCAGGGACATCGTAGAGAACTGAGGTGCTCATCGTACGATCCTCCACTTCTTCTCAAGTCGGTTCTGCACGAAGCTCAGCAGCAACACGAGTACGACGAAGATGGCAGCCACCCACAGCAGCACTTCCATCGAACTGCCAGGTCGGGTCGGAGACTCGCTCACGCTTGCTCTCACAGATGCGAGTTCTGCCACCGAGAATCCTGCAGCAATCGTGGTGTTCTTCAGCAGAGCGATAAACACGCTCATCATTGGCGGAACGACCGAACGAAATGCCTGGGGCATCACAACCAGAGACATGACTTGCCCGAATGGGAGACCAATCGCCCGCGCAGCCTCGGCCTGCCCCACAGGCACCGTGCTGATGCCTGCCCGAAGCACCTCTGCGACGTATGTCGCGGTATACACACCTAACGCAATGACCGCGAGACTGATGAAGTTGAGACTGGGAAGCCCGAGTTTGGCGTACCCAAGTACAAAAAAGAAGAAGATGAGGGTGAGCGGGGTGTTGCGAATGAGGTTCACATACAGCGTGCCGACAGCGCGAGCGATGGGCACTGGCGAGACCCGCATGGCACCGATGATGATACCGATCACGAGTGCGATTACGCCTCCGCCAACGAACAGAATCAGCGTGTTCCTGAGCGCAATCCCCCATAGATCGAGGTTGCCGAAGATGGCGTCCATTCATCTTCCTCTCTGTAGAAGCGTGGGATGTTCGGGGGTGAGAGCATCTCACCCCCGAACGAGGGGTGGTCGCCTAGTAGGCGTCTACCTCCGGCTGCTCGACCTTGATTCCCGAACTACCAAGGTTCTCGTCGAAGATGCCCTGCCAGATGTCGCCACCATTGGTGAGCAGATCATTGATGTGTGCGCGGAGGGCATCGTCGCCCTTGGTCAGGCCTACGCCGTACTTCTCTTCGGTGAGCAGCGGGCCGCTAGTTACCTCGAGGTTGTCGGGGTCTTGTGCGGCGTAACCGATGAGGATCGCCTGGTCGGTAGTCACCGCATCGACCTGACTACTGAGTAGGTTCTCAACGCATGTTGAGTAGATATCGAACTCTTGGGTCTTGATCTCTGGGAAATTTTCCTTGATATTCGAGATCGGAGTGGATCCGGTTGCCGAGCAGACCGTCTTGCCGTTGAGCTCTTCGAGCGACTGGTAGTCGGTATCGCCGGCGCGGATCAAGAGCCCCTGGCCGGAGATAAAGTACGGACCAGCAAAGTCAATGTCTGCCTTGCGCTTGTCGTTGATCGAGTAGGTGCCAACGTAGTAGTCGACGTCACCGTTCATGATCGCCTGCTCGCGGTTTGCCGACGCGATTGGCTTGAACTCGATCTTGTCTTCGTCGAAGCCGAGCGAGGCCGCGATCCACCGAGAGATGTCGACGTCGAAACCGCTGCGCTCACCGGTCACGTTGTCGAGGTAGCCGAGACCCGGCTGGTCTTCCTTCACACCGATGACAACTTTGTCGCGATCTTGCATCGCGTCAAACGTGGGGCTGCCATCGAGGCTGACGTCGGTCGCGACCTCCCACAGTGCCGAGCTGGTGTCACCGCCGTTGTCACCCGTGTCTCCACCGGTGTCACCTGGAGTGCCGCTGTTGCAGGCAGACAGCGTCAACGCCGCTGCGGCCACGAGGCCGAGTGAGGCTATTACCTTCTTGAATCGCATGATGCGTTCCCTTCATTGAGTGTTGGGGTCGCCAGTGAAAAACGCGCCCCAGGTGTACTAGTTCGTGATGAGTTTGGAGAGGAAGTCTTTTGCCCGGTCAGTTTGCGGGTTGGTGAAGAATTCGCTTGGTGTCGCCTCTTCGACGATCTGCCCGTCGGCCATGAACACGACGCGGTCGGCCGCCTTGCGCGCGAAGCCCATCTCGTGGGTGACGACGATCATCGTCATGCCTTCTTTCGCGAGACCGATCATGACGTCGAGTACCTCGTTGATCATCTCGGGATCAAGCGCGCTGGTCGGCTCATCAAAGAGCATGACTTTGGGGTGCATGGCAAGCGCGCGGGCAATCGCTACGCGCTGCTGCTGTCCTCCAGACAACTGTGCGGGAAGCTTTGATGCCTGCTTTTCGACCCCCACGCGGGTGAGTAACTCCATCGCTTCTTTATCGGCGGCAGACTTACTCAGCCCACGCACCTTGATTGGGCCGAGCGTGACGTTCTCGAGAATGGTGAGGTGCGCGAAGAGGTTGAACGACTGAAACACCATGCCGACCTCGGCACGAAGGTTGGCGAGCGCCTTGCCCTCAGCCGGGAGTTCTTTCCCGTCGATGCTAATCGATCCACTCGTGATCGTCTCGAGCCTGTTGATCGAGCGGCACAGCGTCGACTTACCGGAGCCTGATGGCCCGATCACGATGACAACTTCCCCCTTGCCAACGGTGAGGTTGACGTCGGTGAGCGCTTGAAATTCGCCGTAGTGCTTCTGCACATTCTTCGCGACGACGAGCGGTTCGCGTGTAGTCATCCTGTCTCCACATCTGCCTTGTGGCCCGTCGAGCGCATTGCGCATCGCAGGCGTGCTGCCGTTCTGCAACGATTCAGTAGTGACGGAAGTGAAGGGTCACCATTGAACCGATTGCTTCAGATCATATGCACGAACCGAGACAAATACCCGGTCTTGAGGCTTTCTTGAGTGTTACAGATTGGCAACGGTCTCAAAACCGAGGCGGTTCATCGTCGAGATTGGACGTAGTACGTCGCCGCGCCGGGATGTAGTTCGATCGGGTCCGTGAAGATTGCCTGACGACGGTCAAGGTAGCCAGCCGCCGGCACACTCCGAGAGATCTCAACGCGCGATTCGAAGAGCACGCGAAGCACATCTGCAATGAGCGCATCGGGTGCATCCGCGGCGGTAATGAGGTAATTCGGTACCGCCATGGTGGCGGTCGCTCCGTCAAGTTCGTAGAAGCCCACCGGGAAGTCCGTCAGCCGGTACACCCCCGAGTGGCCCTCGTTCACGCGATCCACAACCTCGGGCGCGATGGGAAGGAGCCGGAGCGGCATCTCCTGCCGCAACTCCTCGATCCCCGGGGTCGGCACACCGCCTACCCAGAAAAATGCCTCAATGTCTCCGTGCTGCATCGCCTCGAGCGACTGGTCGAGGCCGAGCGCCCGATTCTCGAGGTGCGCCTGATCCACCCCTGCTGCCTCGAGTACCCGCTGCGCGATCACCTGCACCCCCGAGTCGGTGGCTCCGAGTGACACCGAGCGATGACTCAGGTCGGCAAGCTCGTGAATGTCCGAATCTGCCGCAACGACCACGTGCACGTATTCGTCATACACGCGGGCCACCGCCCGAATCGGGAGGGCCTCGTCGAAATTGCCCTCACCACGAACCGCGTCAACCGCGGCGTCGCCCTGAGCAAACCCGAGCAGCGCTTCGCCTGTTCCCACTCGTTCAAGGTTTTCGATCGATCCCTGCGTCTCGATCGCTTCGAAATCGCTGCCAAGTGCGCGGTGTTCCGCCTGTGCGAGTTGTTCGGCGAAGCTGAAATACACACCGGAAGACGACCCTCCGGCGATCTCGTATTGTGTGGGAGCCTCGGCCGACGTACAGCCACTCGCCACCAGACACATTGCGACGGCAGTCGCCAGGCCACAGAACCGCGTGAATGCCCGCATCATGGGGCCTCCCCCGCGGGAAGCCGCAGCGTCACAGCCAGACCCCCCGAATCTGCAACATCGACCTGCACTTCGCCATTCAGCGCCGCAAGAAGGTCGGTCGCGATCGCAAGCCCCAGACCAGAGCCCGGAACATTCTGGTCGCGGGGGCTCCGCCAGAACCTCGCGGTCACTCGATCAAGTTCATCGGGGTCGAGCCCGGGGCCGTGATCTCTCACCGTGATCGTGCAGGTATCGCCCGAATGCACTGTCACCTCGACCGCCGTGCCACGAGGGGCAAACTTCACCGCATTGTCGAGCACAGCGTCGAGTGCGCTTTCCACCGCAGTGCGATCGGTGATGCTCGGCACCCGCGCATCGCACTCCAGCCTGAAACCGACTCCCCGCTGCTCGGCAATCTCCCGCCAAGCCTCTACCCGATCGGCTGCAACGCCTGCGAGATCGACCAGCGCGAACGGCGCATCCTGCTTGTTCACCTTCGCCATAAAGAGCATGGTGTCGAGAATGCGCGACATGCGCCTACCCTCTTCACGGGTCTTTTCAACGTCCTCTTCCCAAGTCTCATCAAGTCCGGTCGCAAGCGTTTCAACACGCATCGCGAGTGCACCGAGTGGGTTCCGTAGTTCGTGCGAGGCGTTCATCACGAACTCCTGCTGCCGTGACATCGTTCGTTCGAGTTCCTCTGCCATCTGATTGAACATTCGAATCACGCGACGCATCTCGGGTGGCCCGGTATCGTCAGAAATACGTGCATCCATCTGTCCGTGCTCGATCGCGGCCATCGCCTGGTCCACGCGCTGCATCGGCTGCAGCACCCAATTCGACAGTCGCACGACCACCACAATGAGCACGAGAATAATCAGCAGTGCCGCGACAACCAGTACCGCCCAGTACGTGAGGATCTCGCCTCTGGGAGATGCAGCGCTCGCTGAGATGAGCACCGCGCCGATTACGCTCCCATCGTCGAAGATCGGCTCAACCATAACGGTATCTCCGAGGGACCAGGGCAGCACCGTTTGCACGCCCTCGCTTCGCCTACCTGAGAGCGCGAGCGATACCTGCGAGGCTGCCTCATCGCCAATCGTAGTGGTGTCAAGCCCGGCCGACGCCCACACGGCACCCGCTCGATCAAGCACCGCGATTTGTGCGTCATAGAGTTCTGAGTAGCGCTCCATCTCACCCTCGACGATGCTCGGGTTGCTCGCCCGCAATGCGTAGCGTGCGTCAGTGGCAAAATAGCTTAAGTCACCCAGTTGCTGGTTCGAAAAATCCTGCTGTATCGTGCGACTCACGCTCCAAGCGTACGAGCCTCCCAGCGCAAGCAAAATGCACGTGAGCGGCACGAGAAATACGACGAACAGTCGAGCCCGCATGAACTATCCGCCGACGAGCCGATAGCCGACGCCGCGCACAGTGGCGATGAGTGAATCACGCTCGATCTTGCGGCGGATCGAGCCGAGGTGCACTTCGAGGGACCGTTTGAACCCGGTCCAATCGGCGCCCCACACTTCACGGATGATGCGATCGCTTGGCACGACTACCCCTGGGTACCGTGCGAGCACCGCAACAATGTCAAACTCCTTCGGCGTGAGGTCGACCACTGCTCCGTCAGCGACGACGCGGCGGTTGCCGAAGTCGATGATCACGCCTTGCACCTCTACGGTCTGCCCGTGAGTTGGATCGTTTCCGCTCACACGCGATCTGCGGGTGACTGCCTCAATGCGGGCCACAAGCTCGCGCACATCGTACGGCTTCACGACGAAATCGTCGGCGCCAGCATGCAGCCCTTTGATGCGCTCTTCGACCTGGCTGCGCGCGGTCGCGATGATGATGGGTACGCCCGAGAACCCACGAATGCGTCGGCATACATCGAGTCCGTCCATGTCGGGCAACCCGAGATCGAGCAGCACCGCCTCAGTGTCTGCGCTGACTGCCTCAAGAGCCGCGGCACCCGTACCGACTCGCTCCGACGCGTAGCCGGCTTTTCCTAAGAACGTTCCGAGTGCGTCGGCCACCCTGTCGTCGTCTTCAACGATGAGAATTTCCACCTGATCGACCTTAGTGCTTCTTCGTGCAGGCCGGGCAGAGCCCAAACAGATCCACCACGTGACCGATCTCGGTGAAGCCGTGCTCGGCGCCCACGCGGCTCGCCCACTCTTCGACGACCGTAGCCGCGAGCTCCCGGGTATCCCCGCAGCTTCGGCACACGAGATGGTGGTGGTGCCCCGTCGTCTCGCACGAGCGGAACAGTGCCTCCCCCTCGGGCGACTGCAGCGAATCAGCCTCACCAGCGTCGGCGAGGCTCGCGAGTGCGCGGTAGACGGTCGCGAGACCCACGGTGGATCCACCGGTTTTCAGTCGCCGATGTAACTCCTGTGCGCTCACAAAGCCCTCGGCCTCGTGGAGTTCCACGCGCACCGCTTCACGCTGCCACGTGTTTCGTTTCGGCTGCATCAGTACCCTCCGGCTGGCATCACAGTTGAAGCCGCTGCCTCCACGGTACCGCGCCGCTCGGTGATCCGCCGCTTGAGCGGCCCGACCGCGAGCGCAAGGAGGTACACGCCAGTTGCGGCGAGGCCAATGGCACCGCCCGCGGCGATGTCGAACGCGCGCGACGCCCAGAGCCCGGCAAGCCCGCTGAATATGCCAAGCAGGGCGGCGAGTGGGGGTACCCAGGCAATCGTGGGGGCGATAAGCCTTGCCGCTGCCGCGGGGGCAATGAGGATCGCGACACCGAGGATCGCTCCGACCGCTGGCATCGCCACCACGACCGAGGCCGCAATCACGCCGGAGACAGCGAGTTCGACCGGGCCGGAGCGGAAGCCTGAAGCATCGAAGCCAGCCGGGTCGAAGGTATGGAAGAGGATGCGGCGCCCGAAGATGAGCACCACAAGGAGCGATACGAGAGTGACGGCCGCGGTTGCGGCGACGTCGGTAAGTGACACCCCAAGCGGCGACCCGACGAGTAGCGCATCGACGGGCACGCCGAGCCCGGGGTTTGCACTCGCGAGCAGCGTTCCGAGCGCGAACCCGAGGGCGAGCACGATGCCGCTCGAGACCTGTCCGCCCTGCCGCGGCACCCGCTCAAGCAGCCCCATGAGCAGCACGAGCAGCGCCGCGAACAGTGCCTGTCCAATGAGCAGGTTCCATCCGAGTACCGCGAAGACCACGCCTCCAGGAAAGGTTGCGTGGCTGAGTGCGACCGCAAAGAATGCGCGCCCCCGAAAGACAATGAGCGTCCCCGCGACGCCTGCGAGCAGACCGAGCAGTATGAGTTCGACTGCTGCGATGGTGAGATAGCTCATATCCTGGCCTCCTTTCGCCGCGTAACCCCACGACTCACGAACGAGGCCCCGACCGCAATCACATATGCCAATATCAGCATGAGCACGATGAGTGCGCCCGGCGAGGCAGACACTGTGCCAACTACCGACCACTCAAATGAGAGCCACAGCCCGGCAACGCCGGCGGCAAATGTGACGAGCACAGCGATCGGCACAAGCAATACGAGTCGCTGCGACAACAGCCTGGCGACCGCCATCGGCACCACAAGAATAGCCACGACCATGAGCACTCCGAGTGCCTGCACTCCCGCGACAACGAGCAGTGCAACTGCGATGTTCAGCACGAGGTCGGTGCGAAATATGCTGAATCCGGCATCTTGAAACCCTGCGGGGTCAAATGACCGGTACAAGAGGGCGCGGCGAAACACCCCGACCACTCCGAGGGCGACGAGCGTCACCGCCGCGATCTGCCAGAGCTGCGCGTCAGTCACGGTGAGAATGCGCCCAAACAGCAACTCTTGCAGCTGCGAAACGTAGCTCTCGCTTCGTGAGACGAGCACCACGCCGAGGCTGAAAAGCCCGGTGAGCGCGACAGCAATGCCCGCGTCTCTCGCTGAGACGCTGCGCGCGCGCGCCGATCCGCCGCCCCGGCCGAGCACCGCAAACAGCAGCGCCGCGATCACCGCGGCCACGACCGCGCCGGGCAAAAGCGCCGCGCTGCCACCGACCAATGTGCCGATGACGAGCCCGGGGAACACAGCGTGCACGATGCCGTCGCTCACGAATTCAAGTTCACGAAAGTTGATGAACAGGCCCACTGCGCCAGAAGCAACGGCGAGGATCGCGATGGCGATGAGCGCGCGCTGCATGAATGGGAGTTCGAACACGGTGATCAGGTTGGTGCCCGACCCGATCGATGCAAGGAGGGCATCAGTCACGGCGCATCTACCTCGCGCGTGGTGGTCACGGTGTGTTGATCGAGTTCAACAGTGGAGTCGTGGAATGCATGCTGCACCGCGGCGAGCGTGAGCGCTTCGTCGAGCGGACCAAACGCTGTCGGGTGCCCGGGTTGACCGGGCTGGTGCCCGCTAGCGAGCAGTAGCACGTGCGTGCACGCGCGCTTGGCGATCTCGAGATCGTGCGTCGAGACAATGACGGTTCGACCCTCGTCACGCTGCTGGCGCACGAGGTCGAGCAGCATCTCGCGATTCTCGCGATCAAGACCGTTGAACGGCTCATCGAGCAGCAACAGCTGAGGGTCAGCGACGAGCGCGCGGGCGAGAATCACGCGCTGCTGCTGTCCGCCCGAGAGCTCCCCGAACAGCGTGTCTGCAAAGTGCGAGAGTCCGACACGCTCGATGACGCGATCCACCGCCTCGCGGCCTCGCTTGCCGATGCGGCCGAGCGCACCCGTGGTGCGGTACAACCCCATGGTGACGACCCTGCGCACGGTAACCGGCAGGCTCGTGTCGCGCGCGTCTGACTGTGGGAGCGTGCCCACGAGGCGTCTCGCAGATTCGGGGGTACCGCCGAGCACGCGTACCTCACCCGAGGTGAGCTCTGCCAGGCCGAGCATGCCGCGGAGCAGCGTCGATTTGCCCGAGCCGTTGGGCCCGATGAGCGCGACAGCAGCGCCTCGCGGCACCACGAGGTTCAGGTGCTCGACCCGGGTCTCACCCGCATAACCGAACGCCGCCCAGTTGAATGCGACCGCGACGTCGTGCGTGTTGCGTGTTGGTTTCTGCGCTTCGCTCACCCGGCTCATTCTAGTTCTGCTGGCACCGCGTCGGTCTGCGCACCCCAGGCTTCAAGAATCACCTGCGTGTTGTGGATCGTCGCGCTGACGTATGTCTCCGCCCCGCTTCCCTCTGACCCGAGCGTGTCTGCATACAGCGTCTCGGCATCGATCACCCGCACACCCGCTTCTTTCGCGATCGTTTGCGCAAGTTTTGGACTCATCGAGGATTCGACGAAGACGGCCGGTACGCCGCGCTCCTTGATGGTGGCTACCAACGCGTCGATCTCGGCAGCACTCGGCTCAGCATTGTCTTCGAAGCTGGGAATGATCGAGCCCGCAAATTCAATGCCGTAGGCGTCGAGGTAGTAATGGAGCGAGTCGTGCCCGCTCACGAGCACCCGCTTTTCTGCGGGAACCTTGTCGAATTGCGCAGCAACCCACGTGTCAAGCGTCGCGAGCTTAGCCTCATAGTCGGCCGCGCGCTGCTTGTACTCGGTCGCGTGGTCGGGGTCAGCCTCCGCGAGCCCGCGCACGATCTCCGCGACCATACCACTTGCGTTGCTGGGCGAGGTCCAAATGTGCGGGTTGACGCCGCCGTGGTCATGGTCATGGTCGTGGTCATGATCGTGGTCGTCGGCCTCATCTGCATGATCGTGATCGTCAGTCTCCTCGGCGTGATCGTGGTCGGCATCCTCTGCGTGGTCCGCATCATCAGCATGATCCTCAGCCTCAAGCTCGATCCCGTCGGCCGCGGTTATCAGCTGCCCCGAAAAGCCGCTTGCCTCAATCGCAGAGTCGATAAAGGTCTCGAGTCCGGCACCGTTGACAATGAGTACATCAGCGTTGCTCAGCGCGAGGAGTTCTTTCGGCGATGGGTCGAAGTGGTGCGCTGACGCCCCTACCGGCAAGAGGCCCGTGAGCGAAATATCGTCGCCGCCGACCTCGCCAGCGAAGTCCGTGAGCTGGGTCGTCGTCGTGACGACGTTCAGGGCGCCTGAGGGTTCGTCTGCTTGTGCGGATCCGCACGCGCTCAAGGTTAGGAGTGCCGCGAGCGTCGTGGCCGCGATGGAGAGTCGACGGGAATGCATGGAAAATGACATGGAGTATCTTTCTAAATGAGAACGAATCTCACTCTATCTCCAAATGAGAACCATTCGCAACAAGGGTGTCGCACCCTTTCCCTAATATCCCCACACTTCCGTCGACACCCGTAAACACCTGCCTGTGATCGACACGAAGTTCAGGTCACGGTGCTTCGCGACGGCACCTCGCCTCTTACTCGACCCCATTAATCCGATCGATACGAGCGCTCGAGAGCTCCTCGACGAACATGCCGGTAGCGAGCGGAGTGTTGGTCTCATTGGTGTTCGGATCCCACCCGACTACCGAGACTACGTTCTCTTCAAATTGCGTGACATCCGCGATGACCATGACATCAGAGCCCGAGATCGTGGCAGTCAGGGTGAGCTCGAACGCTGTGTCCTGAATCTCCTGCCGCTCAACTGTCGCATCAACGCTATTCCCACTGAAGGTCACCTGGGGGTCAGCAATGCAGGCATCCGCGTGATCGCTCATCGTCGCGTAGTAGGCACCGGCTGGCTCAAGGAAACTGCTGACCTGTGCCGTAAGGCTTCGATCGATGCTCGGGCCAAACACGACATTCGCGTCGGGATCCTCTGCCCCAATTCCCAGTACTGCGAGGCAGTCGGGCGAGGCCGAGACACCCGGGTAGATCGAGTCAAACATCTCCTCAGAAGAATCGAAGGCGTCGGGATTGAAATCAATCGAGGAGAATATCTGGCCAATCGTATCGGTGCTGATCTGGAGTGAATCCGATGTTGTTGAGTCAGAGCTTTCTGCATTCGGAGTCGCCGCGCTATCGTTCTGCGCGGTAGTGCCAGACGTGCAACCAGCCAACGCGAGGGCCATCGCAACGCCGGCCGCAGCGGTAAGGATATGGAACGTAATGCGCATGGGTCGCCTTTCATACATATGCGTTTCGGAACCGATCGTAGCATCGCTGCATACGCCATCACGGGTCACATCCCGCGATAGCATCGGGGCATGAGCGCCCTGTCCGAGAGTCCAGCACCCCTGAACGATGCAGTCACGCTGCAGCAGGCGCTGCGCTCGGACGAAATCTCTGCAGTCGAGGCGACGACACATTTCCTTAACCGCATCTCGTCGCGCAGCGACCTCGGTGCGTTTGTCACCGTAACCGCAGACCGAGCGCTCGGAGATGCGCAGGCGGCGGATGCGCGCCTCCAGGCCCATCGCGCAGATCCCGACGCCCGCCCCTTGCCGTTCCTCCACGGTCTGCCCACCGCCCACAAAGACCTCGTAGATGTGGCTGGAGCCCCAACGACCCGCGGAAGCGCGGCGATTCCTCACGATGTTGCGAGCTCCGACCACAAGGTCGTTGCGAGTCTGCGCGCTGCAGGCACGATCTCGCTCGGCAAGACGCAGGTGCCTGAATTTGGGCTGACCGGCTATGCCGAGAATCGTATCGCCGCGCCGGCGCGCAACCCCTTTGACCTGACGCGTACTCCCGGCGGATCAAGCGGAGGGTCAGCTGCTGCTGTGGCCGCAGGTCTCTTGCCAGTTGCACCGGGAAGCGACGGCGGCGGATCGATCCGCATCCCGGCCCTCGCGTGCGGCCTTATCGGACTCAAGACCGGTCTCGGCACGATTCCCGGCGACGTAATCTTCGGGACCACTGATTCGTTCGGTGGCCCACGACTCACGACCCATGGCCCGCTCGCGCGTAGTGCGGAAGACGCAGCACTACTCATGGATGCGATGGTTCCGGCCAGTACTGATCGCGTGAGTGACCGATTCAGTGAGGCCGTGCGGCGCGCGGGCGACCTCACGGGCCACACGATCGCGGTGAGCGATGCCTCGCCGTTTGATGCCACGCTCGACATACGCCTCTCCACTGAGGCCCGGCTCGCCTTCGACACTGCTGCCTCCAGGCTCGCCTCGCTCGGGCACCGCCTCGAGCACGCGAAATACACCTACGACCCCGAGTACTCCGACTTTTTCACCAACGGGTGGATCTCATCACTGTCGCTACTCAGACTCGACGATGATGCGGTGGATCGTCTCGTTCCGCTCACCCGTAACTATCGCGAGCGAGCCCTCGCGCGATCCGCTGATGAGCACCGCGCAACCGCCGCTCGCCTGAACCACTTTGCCGCCGAGGTGCGCGAACTGTGGGGGCGCACCGATGTCGTGCTCACCCCGGGACTCACGATGGATGCGCCGCTGATTGGCGAATTTCTCGGACGCTCACCCGAAGATGATTATCGCCTGCAGTGCGAGTGGTCACCGTACACATCGATGGTGAATGTGTCTGGGCTGCCTGCGATCGCGGTGCCGATCCTCACCACCGATGCTGGGTTGCCGATGGGCGCACAACTCATCGGACGCCCGGGAAGCGAGGCGCAGCTTCTCGCACTTGCTGCGCAGCTTGCCGACGCACTTGCGGGAGCGTGATGCTGTGAGTGACCACGCTGACGATCCCCTGAACGGGAAAGAGTGCGAGCCAAACCTGAACACCGCATTCAGCGCCGGGCATCCCACCGCGCCCGAGGCCGAAGTCGATCATCATACTGGCCACTCACACGGGCTCGACGGCGCCGCGAGCGCGACCGGGAAGCACCGCAAGCGCTTGATCGCGGTGCTTGTCATCACGCTCACCGTGTTTGTGGTGCAGGTCGTGGGCGCGATCATCTCGAATTCGCTCGCGCTGCTCGCAGATGCCGGCCACATGCTCACCGATGCGACCGGGGTCGCGATTGCGCTCATCGCGAGCCTGATCGCCGCGCTCCCCGCGAGCTCGAAGCGTACCTATGGCTATCTCCGCGTCGAGGTGCTCGCGGCGCTCGTGAATGGCATCGTGCTCGGCGTGATCGCGGTGGTGATTTTTGTGCAGGCGATCGCCCGGTTCGGCAGTGAGGTCGAGGTATCGTCTGGCCCGATGCTCATTGCTGCGGTGATCGGTGCGGCGGCGAACCTAGTGTCGCTGCTCATTCTCCACTCCGGCCAGAAAGAGAGCCTGAACGTACGCGGCGCGTATCTTGAGGTCCTCGGCGACCTGCTCGGCTCAGTATTGGTGATCATTGCCGGGCTCGTCATCATGTTCACGGGGTGGATGCTGGCGGATCAGCTCGCGTCGATCCTCATCGCCATTCTCATTGCGCCACGCGCCTACAGTTTGCTGCGCGACGTCGTAAACGTACTACTTGAGGCGACGCCTAAGGGCATCGACGTTGATCTCGCGCGTGAGCACATGCTCGCCGTACCCGGAGTGATCGAAGTGCACGACGTGCACGCGTGGACGATCACCTCGGGCGTACCTGCGTTCTCAGCGCACGTCACCATCACAGATGCGTCATGGACTGAGCGCGGGTATCACGCGGTGCTCGACGAGCTGAAGGCATGCCTCATGACACACTTTGCGCTCGAGCACTCGACGCTGCAGCTCGAGCCCGAAAGCCATCACTTGACCGGGCTGCACTCACATCCGTAATGCCAGACCACACGGCAACTCCACCGGATCATCACCAATTTGCCGGGTTTACCGCAACGCGCTGCGCGACTCCAGCCACTGTTGCAACACCAAGTGTGCCGCTGCGATCGAAGACGATCGCGCTCCCTGCGGTCAGTCCTTCACCCTCCGACGAGAAGGTAGAATACAGCCCAATACCTTCACCGATCGGTTCACGGGTGAGGGTCATAGTTGCATCTATATTGATATAGCTCACCCCCAAAGTTCCCCAGTTTGCAGTCGCACTAGTGAGGTCCGCTGCGTAGCCTGCGAGCAAAGCTCCCGACATTGGCTCGCCCTGCACGAACTCAACGTTCTCAACCCAGACTGCCTTGCGGGAGTTTCCAACGATACTTATCGCATCATTTGTCCAGCCCGTCGTCTCGGTGAAATACAGTTGGTGGGACTTGTTTAGCGAGTATCCTACTTCCGGTGCGCAGAACGGAAATTCAGGTTGCCATAATTGCCCCTCCGGGCGCTCCGCGGTAGTCGCAAAGTACATATGGCCTCGCGCTACTTCACGGTTCTCCTGCATAAGCTTTACTTCGATCAGCGTCACTCGACGGCCGCGCTTCACCACCTCAGTGACCACTCGGGTGGGCACGAGCTTGGCAATAGAGTGCAGGTCGTACACTGCCCGAACTAACATCGACTGCAGATTGAGCTCGGCTGCTTTCGCAATCGCACCTCGAGCAAGCAAGCCAGTAATGGCAGGGCCGAGCATTTGCTCGGGATTCCAACCCGACCGGAGTGGTGACAGCACCTCAAAAAGGTCTGGGTCTGAAGTCAATCCAAAGTGGGCTCGTGACTGCGATGGCATGCGCGATCACTCGCCAATCTGCGCAAGTATGCGCCCGGCTCGGTCTTGCACTGGCTTGTCAACCATTTGGCCATCGACTTGTGATGCGCCGTCTGCCGTTCCAATGATCTTGCGGGCCCAGGCGACCTGTTCAGCGTTCGGCCTAAACCCTCGGTGAATCGACTCGAGCTGCGCAGGGTGGATTGCGAGTTGTCCAGTCACCCCAAGACCTCGAAGACGTATTGCATCTGCAGCTACCGCTGCAAGGTCCGTAATCGAAAACGGCGGAGAGGCCACCGGCCCGGCGATCCCGGCAAGACGCGACTCCACAACCATCTGTGCATACACGTAATCGATTGTTGACGAAGAAATCTCTACGTCAAGATCAAATGAGAGGTCTGCAGCCCCGACGGCAAGCCTCGTCACGCCAGTTGTTCGAGCGATTTCACGCATGTGCGCAACGCCAGCAACGCTCTCAATCAACGCGATAACCTGACCAGCTCCGAGCGCGTCTACAACACGTACAATATCTCCTGCTGCCTCAGCTTTAGGTACGAGCACCCCTGAAAGCGATGCTCTCTCGCTATCGCTGAGCTCAGCGATAGCGAGAATATCCCGCTCAAACCATTGCGTGTCAGCAGCGTTGATCCGCACAAATACCGGACGCGAAAGCCCCTGTTTCAAGGCTTTGATCAGATGTTCAAGTGCTGTGTCTTTGTCTTTGACCGCCACCGCGTCCTCAAGGTCGATAATGACATTGTCAGCATCCGCTTGAAGGGCTTTTACAAATCGGTCTGGCCGCGAAGCTGGAACAAAAAGGAATGAAATGTCTGCTGCGGTCACGGTGTTCCATTCGTTTGTTGCCCCAGGTTGCACAAGGAGCCCCATTCATGTGTGCCTACGAAGTCCACCTCAGTCACCCGCCGATTCCGTGACAAGAAGAATCTTGCCTGTGTGCAACGAATCTTCCATCCTGCGATGAGCCTCGGCGACTCGGCTAAACGGCAAGATCGAATCAATAATCGGCTTCACGGCCCCCGACGCCACAGCGGGCCACACACGTCGTTCGATGTCAGCCATGATCTGCCGCTTCTCCGAGAGCGGGCGGGAGCGCAGCGTCGTACCCAACACCCGACCACGCTTCATCATGAGTGCGAACGGGTTGAATGACATGCGCTCATTACTCTGGTTGGCGATAAGAATCAGAGTTCCAGAGACTGCAAGGGCACGGATATTGGCGCTGGCGTTTGCCCCACCAACGATGTCGAGGATGACGTTCGCACCCCCGGGGTACTCCTCAGCGATTCGCTCGACGAAACTCTCTTCGCGATAGTTGATAAGTGTGTGAGCTCCGAGTTCAGCGCAGAATGCAAGTTTCTCTGCGCTGCCGGCGGTCACGATGACCCGCGCTCCGGCCAAGTGTGCAAGCTGGATTGCCATCGTGCCAATGCCACTCGCGCCGCCGTGGATAAGAACGACATCGCCAACCCCGATGCTGGTTTCAAAGAAGAGGTTGGACCATACAGTCGCGATGGCCTCGGGGAGGGCTGCAGCCTGCGTTAGCGAGATACCCGCAGGCACAGGCAGCACCAGACCTGCATCGACGACAACCTCTTCTGCGTAACCACCGCTCGGAAGGAGTGCGCAGACCTCGTCGCCCACGTCAAAGCGACCCACTCCTTCCCCGACGTCGACAATCGTTCCCGACACTTCGAGCCCGGGCCACTCAGGCGCACCGGGAGGTGCCGGATAGTTGCCCTCACGCTGAGCAATATCCGCTCGGTTTATTCCCGCTGCAGCTACTCGAATGTGCACTTCGCCCGCCCCCGGGCTCAATGAGCCCACCTCGCTCAGTGCAAGCATCTCAGGCCCGCCCGACTCTTTTACTACAATCGCACGCATTCAATGCTCCGTTTCCGTATAGGTGTCCAGTTCAAAAGCTCTCTCAGTTTCGAACCACTTAACTTTCATGTTCGAGACTTCGTGGTGATGGTAAATGCTTCAGGGTGCGCAGCCAGCCGCAACCTACTCCGGCGAATATGACCTTCGAGAAGATGCTCTGCGACGCTCACATCGCCGTCTTCGAGCGCCGACAGCAAAAGTTGGTGCTCGGCGTTAACCGACTCCCATCCCGACTCACTTATGAGCTCAATGTATTTGAGACGATAATGCTGCGTGGTGTCCCAAAACCGGTCGACAAGTTCGAGCATCGACGCCATCTGGCATCCGGAGTAGCTGAGCATGTGAAACTCGCGATCAAGTTCCAAGAAAACTTCAGGGTCACGCGCAGTCGCGATCTGAGCTTGCAAGCGCCTCATATTTTTGAAGTCGGCTGCTGTGAGGTTCGGCGCGCTCTGAGCGAGCACGAGCGGCTCAGAGCGCTCGCGGACTCGATACATCAGGTCGCACTCGACCGGATCAAAGGCCATAACTCTAGCCCCCGCATTTGGACGCAGTTCAACGAGTCCACGGTGCCTCAAGATCTGTAGCGCCTCCCGGACTGGGAGCCTACTCGACCCGAGTTCTCGAGCCACTTCGTCTTGGCGAATCCGCTCCCCCGGTTGCAAGTCTCCCGAGAGAATGCGCGACCGCAGGTACTCCACAACGCGTGAGCTCGCGAATGGTTCTACGTCGTCACCCATCTCACACCCCAGTTCTGCAAAACATTTCGTACACCCGTATTCTAACCACATCTATCGATATTGGATCCAATCTGTAATACTCAATGTCAATAAGGCGAGAAAATAGCTAGAATTTTAAGATTTCGGATCCGTTGGAGGAAAAATGAGTCGCTCTACCCCGCTTACTCAAGAGGAACCTTGGGTACGTCTCGACGTAGATGACACGGATTGGGCTTCAGCAGACCCAACAATGTTGGCCCATATGTATACAGAGCTCCAGCTCATTCGAGTATTCGAGGAAAAAGTCCTTGGGCTCGCAGCGGAAGGCCTCGTGCATGGCCCCGCCCACTCAAGTATTGGACAGGAGGGTGGAGCCGTTGGCTCGGTCTTCGCGTTGAAGCATGGCGACACAATCAACGGATCGCACCGAGGCCACCACCAATTCCTTGCCAAGGCACTCCAACACGTCGCCCCGAACGGCATTGAACTTACCGCCCAATTCGACGATGACCTCATTGAGGTGCTCACACGCACCCTCGCAGAGATTTGCGGCCTGAGTGACGGATTCGGAAATGGTCGCGGCGGTTCGATGCACCTCAAGTGGGCCGAAGCCGGCGCCATGGGCACGAATGCCATCGTCGGCGGCGGTGTTCCTCAGGCGCTCGGCTTCGCCTGGTCACATCGACAAGCAGGCACCGATAACGTCTCCGTGAGCTACTTTGGTGACGGCGCAGTAAACATAGGGTCTGTTCTTGAAAGCCTCAACCTTGCTGCTGCTTGGAAACTGCCGGTCTGCTTTTTTATTGAGAACAACCGCTACGCCGTATCGACCACAGTCGCGGAGTCAACCGCCGAGCCTCGTCTGTCTGCTCGCGGGCCCGGCTTTGGCATTCCCAGCTGGCAGGTTGACGGCATGGATCCCCTCGCCGTGCACACCGCAATGACCGAGGCAGTCGCGCTTATGCGGGCAGGCGGCGGTCCGACCATTATTGAGGCAGATGTTTACCGGTACTTTCACCAGAACGGCCCCTTCCCCGGTAGCGCGTTCGGTTACCGCGACAAGTCAGAAGAACAGCAATGGCGTGAGCGCGACCCCCTAGCGCTCATCTCGCGCAAACTCATTGAGCGTGACATCACCGATGAGACCACACTCGACTCCTTCCATCATGCGGCCGAAGAGATTCTCGACCGCATCATCAAGACGTACGTAGAATCGGTTCCCGACGAGGGACGCACCGACCGCCAAATCCGCTCCTCAGCGTGGCCAGACACAGCATTTGTGGACGTCGGAGTGCTCGGAGATCTCTCCGAATTCACTGATATCTCGTTCACCGAGCAGTCCGAGTGGAATGGTGAACTCCGCGAACGGAAGTTCATTGAGATCGTGTCAGAGGTTATGCACCGCAGGCTAAAGGAAGACGACCGCGTACTCATCCTGGGTGAGGATGTACACCGTCTGAACGGTGGAACCAACGGCGCAACACGCGGCTTGTCTGAGGCTTTTCCCGACCGCGTGCTCGGAACACCGATCTCAGAGAATGCTTTCTGTGGCATGGCCGGTGGGATCGCCCTGGACGGTAGGTACCGGCCGATCGTTGAGCTCATGTTCGCTGACTTCATGTGGGTGGCCGCAGACCAGATCTTCAACCAAATCGCGAAAGTTCGGCATATGTTCGGCGGCAACGACTCAGTGCCTCTCGTGATTCGCAGCAAAGTGGCAACAAGC
Organism: Leucobacter sp.; assembly: GCA_052106035.1. GTDB lineage: Bacteria > Actinomycetota > Actinomycetes > Actinomycetales > Microbacteriaceae > Leucobacter. The sequence goes on from JBQEBC010000011.1 coordinate 21,056, forward strand.
ACCGGCTATGGCTCCCAACATTCCATGGATCCGGCAGGCGTGCTCGCTATGTCGCAAGGTCTACGCATCGCAGCGCCCTCAACGCCGTTCGACTACATCGGCATCATGAACGCAGCACTCACTTGCGAAGATCCCGTCGTCATCATCGAACACGTTGATCTCTATGCGTCGACAGGAGACGTTCCGACGGACGACCGCGACTTCTACGTCGGCATCGGACGCGCGGCCATCAGGCGCTCCGGCGACGATATAACAGTTCTGAGCTACCTCAACATGGTAGACGTGGCGCTCACAGCCGTCGCGGAAGCTGACGGCTTGAATGCCGAAGTCATCGACCTCCGATGGCTCGATCGCGCAAGCCTCGACTGGGAGACTATCGGCGCCAGCATCCGCAAGACGAACAACGTGGTAATCATTGAGCAAGGCGCGCAAAGCACTTCGTACGGAGCATGGCTTGCGGATGAAATTCAACGCAGATACTTCGACTGGCTGGATCAGCCTGTGCAACGCGTCACCGGCGGGATCGCATCGCCCAGCATCAGTAAGGTTCTCGAAGCTGCCGCACTTGCGGGAGTCGAGACGGTCACTGCCGCCCTTCAGTCCTTCGATCCGCGCCAGATCCATTCAGCATAGAAAGAAGAAGTCACCATGCCGAGCACTATTCACATGCCTGCAATTGCGGCAGGCACCACTGAAGTCATCTTCATCAATTGGATTATCGCTGAAGGAAGCAAATTCTCCACAACGGACGAGTATGCGGTTATCGAAACTGAAAAAGCAACGGTAGAGCTTGAAGCAGAGATTGACGGTGTGCTCCTTCGCCAACTCGTAGCTCCAGGAACGTCGGTCAAGGTCGGTGCTCCAATTGCAGTAATAGCCGCTGCCGACGAAGAGGTTCCTGACGTCGATCTGGCTATGGCAGAGCTCGGACTCACGTCCGCCCCACTTTCTCAGAATACGGTCGACGCGGAACCCCCGACGGCTGTGCCGACTCCTGAGACTTCCGCGGTGAAGCGCCGCTTTGCAAGTCCACTCGCACGAAAACTCGCCCACGAGTCCGGGGTAAATCTTGCCGCAGTTCAGAGCACCGGACCTTCCGGTCGCATAGTGCGAAGAGACGTGGAAGCTACGATTGCCTTGCGCGCCGGAGCAACGGCATCTACACCTGCTCCTGCCACTAGTGCCGTGCTCACCCCTTCAGGCATGCATCAGGCGACACCTCACTCAAGTATTCGCCGCACTATTGCAAGACGGCTCACCGAAAGTAAGCAGCAGGTGCCTCATTTCTACCTTCGCGCCAGCGCAAAAGTAGACCGGTTACTAGCCTTACGCGACGAGCTCCGCGCCGGCGACAGCGGAATCAAACTTTCACTCAACGATTTCATCGTCCGCGCAGCGGGCCATGCGCATCGACTCGTGCCCGAAATGAATGTCACTTGGACAGACGAAGCGGTCTTGAAGCATGACACTGTGGATGTATCGATCGCAGTCGCTTCCGAGCGTGGTCTCTTCACACCAGTGGTTCGAAATGTCATAAACCGCAGTTTCTTTGAGGTCACCCGGGACACGCGACAGCTTATTGAGCGTGTCGGAAAAGGAACACTCACGCAGAACGAGCTCGAAGGCGGATCTATCGCGGTCTCCAATCTCGGAATGTATGACGTCGACGAGTTCTTTGCGATCATAAATCCGCCGCAATCGTCCATCCTCGCTGTAGGAGGTGTACGGGATGAGGTCGTTGTATTGGATGGCGCACCAGCCGTGGCTCCGGTGCTTCGGTACACCCTCTCCGTTGACCACCGCCCTCTCGATGGTGTCATTGCAGCACGGTGGATGAAGGAGTTTACGAAGCTTCTCGAAACACCCACGAGGATATTGCTATGAGCGCCGGGATTCCCGGGTTACGCCGCCTGGATCACTTCGGATTCACCGTTCCTGATTTTGCGCAGGCGCGGGAATTCCTTGAAGAAGTCCTGGGTTGCAGCTATCTGTATTCTAATGGGCCGTTCAAAGACTCCACCGGCGAGTGGATGCTCCAGAACCTGGGAGTACACCCGAGAGCAGTCATGCAGAAGCTGCACTTCTTCGAGTTGACTAACCAGGCAATATTTGAAGTATTCGAGTATGCCTCGCCTGACCAGAGCACCGCCCACCCGCGAAACAGCGACGTTGGAGGCCACCACGTGGCCTTATATGTCGAGGACCTCGATACTGCCGTGCAGTATCTGCACGAACACGGTGTCGAGGTACTCGGTGAGCCCAAGGTAAGCAGTGGGCCAAACTTGGGCCAGCGCTGGATTTACTTCCGTGCGCCCTGGGGTATGTATTTTGAATTGGTCTCGTACCCGAACGGTAAAGCATATTTCAGTTCTTAAACTTTGGACACACGAACGAATGTTAACTCACGCAACACCTTGTTGATTTAAGCGACTTGTAATAACGTCTAAGTATGAGTACTGCCCCCACCACACTTCGCGACGCGCAAAAGGCGCTCACCCGCACGCGCATTATCGAGGCCGCAAAGCCAGTATTTGAACGCGAAGGTTACGCTGGAGCCTCGATAGGCCTCATTGCAAGCGAGGCCTTTATAAATAGGGCCACGTTTTACCTACACTTCGCCGATAAATCCGAGGTGTTCCGGGAAGTCGTTTCGCACGACCGCTTGGCACTCACTGAGTACTGGCGGGAACTCAATACCGTTCTCCTCGTCGGCACTCGTGCAGCCGTCGAGTCTTGGGTACTGCATCTCACACAGTGGTATCGCGATAATTCCCAGCTCATGCCGGCGAAGCACGAAGCAATGGCCAGCGATCCGGCATTTGCCAAAGAGTTCCAGCCTCGATACGACCGTTTGGCGCTCGAAATCCGGGGTTACCTTGACCAGTTTCCCGAAAAGCAGCGCGAGGACGAGAAGATCCGGGTACAGATGCTGGTCGTTATGATCGACCAGATGTACTTCCACGCAATGGTGCAAAGCGTTTGGTCGGGTGGCGGGGATCAGCTGCGTCGCGTTGTCACCGACATTCTGTGCAAATCATTGGGCTTCAACTAAACATCTGTACGAAGAAGTCGGCACGATCCAATAACCTACATCTCGTCGAAACTCTGGCCGCAGGAAGATTCACTCGCCGGTATGCAAGGGTGCCACCGGTTCACTATGTGACCTGAAGTCCGAGGATGAGTGCAATGGATACGCCCGTGGCGATAAGCGTCGATATGAGGCCGAGGACGACCGGCTTCCAGCCAGTGGCAATCATTTTGCGGATATCTACGCCGAACCCGAGCCCGAGCATGGCAGATGCGAGTAGCAGATTTGTGCTGAAATCAAGCACAGAGAGAAGGCTCTCAGGGATGGGGATGAACGTGCGAGCGAGCACAGCTAGGAGGAAACCGGCGACAAAGAGCGGGAGAAGTGGAGGTTTCCTCGCCGAGGTGGTGGTCTGGGATACCGTACTGCGGCTCTCAACGACGCTCCAAATACCGATCAGCGGTGCGAGAAGCACAACCCGTCCGAGCTTTGCAACGGTGGCGAGCGTGAGTGCTGCGGCCGAAATGAATCCGCCCGCAGCGACAACCTGAGCGACTTCGTGCACACTAGCACCCACCCAAAGTCCGGCCTGAAGGTCGGTGAGTGAGAGAATTCGGGCGAGTGGCGGTAAGCAGAACATCAGGATGGTGCCGAATATCGTCACGAGCGCGACGGCTTGCGCAGTTTCTTCCTCATGCTCAGCATCCCGGTCGATGACTGAGCTCATCGCGGCGACCGCCGAGGCGCCGCAGATGGAAAAGCCTGTTGCGACAAGCAATTGAGTGATACGAGGAAGTTTAAGAAGACGCCCGACGAGAATGGTGCCCGTGAAAGTGACGGCCACGGTAATGACGAGCACGAGAACGCCTCTAAAGCCGACCTCGCCAAGACTGATGAGCGAAAGCTTGAATCCGAGAAGCACGATACCTATACGGAGAAGCTTCTTTGAACCCCATGAGATGGCCGGATTTGCCGCGCGAGGAACAACACGCAGGTTACCTACGATTGCGCCGATGATAATCGCGATTAGAAGCGCGGAAAGGCCAGGGACGATGCCGGCTAGAAGTAGTGTGATGCCACCCGCGACTAACGTCAGAAAGAGTACAGATGACTTTTGCGTGGCGATGGATACACTCACAAGTGTTCCTCCATGAATTCTCGTGCACAAGGAAGTGGATCAGAGAGGCCGAGGCACTTATTTATGTGGTGGGGCGATGACACAGTTTGGGGCGTGAAGCCTTAGTTGCCTCACGCCCCAAACCTCGTACAACTTAGTTGTCGTAGTCGGTAATGTCTACACCGTCCAGGGCTTCACGCACGAGAGAAAGATCAACGACTTCCTTCGGGTCGACGTCGTCCTCAATAATGCCGTTTTCCCGGAAGAAGGTGTACGTTTCCAAAATCTCAGCGTCAGAGAGAGCACCAATCTCACCCGTCTCAGGGCTCGGCAGGACGCAAGTGCCGTAGAAATCCTTGTTCCACTCGGCGTTGTTCTTGAGCTGCTCATCAAACTCTGCTTCCGGCGGTGAGACATTCTCAAACACGGTCCAGTGATCCTCAACTGCACGCGTCGGGTCATCAAATGCTAGCTGGCAGGATTTGTAGAAATTTTGCAAGTAGGCAACAAGAGCGTCGCGCTTGTTCTCAATTGCGTCTTCCGAGGTGACGAGAAGCATCTGACCATACACATTCGAAAGGCGAGTATCGAGGCGCTCGAGAGGAGTATCAGCGAGAGCCGAGATGCTCTGCCACATGCCTTCCCAGCCAACCAGGGCGTCGATCTTGCCCGAGTTCAACGCTTCACCCATCGGTGCACCGAGCGAAACTGGGAGGTAACTTACGTCGTCGGCGTTTAGACCAGCTGCCTTCACTGCACCCTGTGCCATGAGGTGGGATGAGGACCCGAGCGTCATTACCCCAAGAGTCTTGCCCTTGAGATCCTCTGCCGATTTGATACCGCTGTCCTCAGGAACCGTGATCAGATAGTTTGGGCCGTTGAGGAAGGCGACAATGCGCAGGCTGTCATCGAGGTGAGTTGCGGCATAACCATTTGGGGTTGCGCCCTGAGCGATGTCCACACTGCCAGCGGCCAGGAGCTGCAGGCCCGCAGTGGCGCTCTGTGCAACGTCCCATTCGAGACTGTAGCCACTTTCAGTGTCCCAACCTTCGGCGATCTGAATCGAACCCATCGGTGCGCCAGAAGGACCGTTTGAAGGGTCACCGTTGACACCAGACAGCTGCACCAGACCTTCTTCCGTCTTGCCGTCTGCATCTGCGCTGTCACTACTACACGCAGCCAGCGACCCAAGGGCCAAGGTGCATACAAACGCCGTAGCAGCGAGCCGCTGTGCACGTTTAATGCCGATCTTCGTTTTCATCATTATTCTCCTTTGAATAGTGGGCGCGTTGCGGTTGCTCAGCGCCGGGGTCCAACGTCTTGATGTGGGGCGAGGGGTATCGAGGGGCTTACTTTGGAACGATCGACTGGGGCATGACCTTGTGTAAGATATCCACGATTGTGTGGAGGATTGCGCCCAGTATGGCTAGAACGATCAGCGCTGCGTAGACCGCTGCGGAGTCACCGTATGCCGCGCGCTCGGTGATAACTCGCCCGAGACCGAACTCAGTACCCACGATCTCCACGGTGATCACACCGAGTAGAGCGCTGACGACAGCGACGTCTAGCGAAGGCACCACATACGACATCGCGCGGGGCAAGCGGAGGTGGCGGAGCTCATGAATCTTGGAGGCTCCGATGCTGCGCATGAGTGCGTGTTCATCTGGATCGACATCGAGCAGGCCAGCGATAGTTGCCGAGATAACTGGGAAGAAAGCGAGCGAAGCACCGATAATAATCTTGGGTGGATCACCGTAGCCAAGCCACACAACGAAGAGCGGCGCGATTGCGATCTTCGGGAATGCTTGGAATGCGAGGATGTAGGGATACATTGCCGTCTTCAGTGAGGCGATGAATGCGAGCAGCGCGCCAAAGATGACACCGAGCACAAGCCCGAATGTGAAGCTCCAGAGCGTGCCTCGGATACTGGCCCAGATGTCCTGGTTCCACTTTCCAGAGAATACGTAATTATTGACAGCTTCTACAACCGCTAATGGTTCGGGAACGATCAAAGGCGAGACCAGACCCCGGCTGGTTGCGAACCACCAGACGGCACCCAGCACAACGGGAACTATTAACCTAAGACCAAACGTTCGCATTAGCCGCTGTGCGCGGCTCGGAGCTGGCTTTGGCTTATATCCATCTATTGGGACAAACCCGGTAATCGGTTCAGATTGAGTATCCGGAGCAGTAACAGTCATTAGTCGTTGCCTCCTAGTGCGCCGGCCTGATCGAAACAGGACCTAATGTGTGAGATGTGATCGAAGAATCGGGGATCGGTACGTAGCTCGTTAGTACGCGGGCGAGGGAGATCAATATCAATGACCTGTTCGATGCGGCCCGGGCGAGGCGCCATCACTGCGACACGATCCGAAAGGTATACAGCTTCAGAGATATTGTGAGTCACGAAGATCACGGTCTTTGGGTGCTCGCTCCAAAGACGCAGTAACTCATCGTGGAGCACCTCGCGAGTGAACTCGTCAAGCGCAGAGAACGGCTCATCCATAAGCAGTGCCTGGGGCTCGCCCGCAAGCGCCCGTACGATCGCCGCTCGCTGTTGCATGCCACCGGAGAGCTCGTTGGGGTAGCGGTTGCGGAAATCTGAGAGACCGATGAAGTCGAGCAATCCGAGCGCACGTTCTCTGAGTTCTGGAGTCAAAGTGCCGGCAATCTTCGCCGGAAGGAGAATGTTCTGCTCAACTGTGTACCACTTGAGCAGCGCTGGGCGCTGGAACACGATTGAGACCGAGGGGTCTGGCTTGGTGACTCTTCGGTCGCCGACCGATATATCGCCAGTCGTAATATCATCGAGGCCAGAGATGAGCTTGAGTAGCGTGGTCTTGCCACAACCACTGGGGCCAACCAAGCTGACAAACTCGCCAGGTTTGACATCTAGGTGAGCGGGACGGAGTGCTTCGACAGGGGCTGCACCGCGGGGACGATACACCTTCGAAGCGCCGTCTACGCGAATGCCGTGCGCACGATCAACGCTGCTCGACAAGGTAGTACTGGGGTTGGGGGCAACTGACGCCATAAGGGCTCCGTTTCCTTCTGATGCGACGCGACATTGCTGCATCGGGTTTTCGCTTGTTGGCTTAGACAACATAGTGGCGGGTGAATCACCACCCTGTCAATGGGTTTATCGAAGTGTTATGTTTCTAGACAAAACTCCCAGGTACGTCGTACGGATCGACAACCAGGTCAATGAGCACCACGCCCGATCCGACGGCCAGGCTAGTGAGTGCTGCATCAAGCTCCTGGAGAGAGCGCACCGTGGTCCCACGTGCGCCAAGCGCAGTGGCTACATCGCCGAAATTCGGCCAATCAAAGCAAGAGATCGATGGATCCATGCCACGGTTGACGAGCTGCACATGTTCAGCGCCGTAGGAGCGGTCATTGACCACAATGACGACCATGTCAAGACCGTGCCGGACTGCGGTGTTGAGCTCGTTGAGCCCCGCACTCATGAAACCACCGTCGCCAACAACAACCAGCGCCGGGCGGTCTGGTGCCCCAGCTTTGGCTCCGATGGCATTGCCGATCCCAAGCCCGATCGATGCAAAGCTGCACGCGTGAACGTATGCGCTTGGGTGAGGTGCGCCGAGCTCGGCGTATGCGGTCAGAATGAATCGACCGTCATCAATGATGAGTGTGCGATCTTGCGGGAACACTTTATCGATCTGGCGGAGCGCTGCGACGACATCTAGCCCGCCACGCGGCGTGGAGGCGCGAAGCGGAGACCGCGGGTCAACGAGCGCAGAGGCAAGTTCATCATCGGCAAACTTGGTAGCGACGTGCCCGATTTCGTCGAGCAGCTCAACGAGCGTCTCGGCAACGCTTGCTGCTTCTCCGACGACTTCGACCGCACCGGATACCTTACGGCGGTGGCGAGCAGTATTCAGATCCACGTGAACTACCTGCTTACCACGTAACAAGCTCTCGTTCTCCGTGGTGATTTGGTTGAGGCCAGCGCCGAAGACGATCACACAATCGGCCCGTGCGATGGTGTTCACCGCAGTTTCGTGCGACAGTCCGCCAAAGATACCCAGATTGTGTGGGTACCCCTGGAAAAGCCCCTTGCCGCGGAGCGTCGTTGCCACAGGCGCTTGAATGCGCTCCGCGAGCGCGATGAGTTGCTCTCGAGCCCCTCGCGCGCCTCGACCACCGAGAATAATCGGACGGCGGGCGTTTGCAATAGCCGCGGCAGCCTCCATGACCGCTTCCTCGTTGGCCTCAAACGCCTCAAGCGGGGTGTGTGCCGCTGCCGGAACGTATTCCACCTCCTGCCACTGCAGAGTGATAGGGATATTGAGCACTACAGGAGTGGATTCTCTTGCGGACCGCGCGAGCGCACGCGCGAGGTCAATTGCCGCGTTGTTTGGACCGGTGGCCTCTTCGAAGATGGCTCCCGAAGCCGCCACTACGCTCACTTGGTCGATGTATTGCAGGTGATTCGGCTGCGCAGGGTCGGTGTCGCCAGCGAGCAGCACGATAGGCATGCCTGCGCGCACGGCATCGGTCAGCGCAGTAAGCGCGTTCGTGAGTGCGGGGCCATGGGTGACGGTCGCTACACCAACGCGGTCAGCCGTGGTGGAGTATCCGGAAGCCGCGAGGACCGCTGTGCCTTCGTGCGCACAGGCGACATATGAACCCCCATTTTTCTCCCACTCATTCATGAAAAACAGATTCGCGTCTCCAAGAACCCCGAAGATATCGGTGATCCCCTCGTCTTTGAGCGCTCGCGCCAAGGCCTCGTAATAATACATCGGTGTACACCCTTCAAGGTCCATTCAGGTCGTATGATATATATATATACAACATGCTGACGAGTGAATCGTCAAGCTGTAAATCGAAATGTTTAATCATGCGTGTCGGGAATGATTTTAAGTTCGCATGGACATATCTATCGGAGCGAGGGTGCTATGACGGAATTGCTGGCTGGACGCCGAATAATGATCACTGGGGCGAGCGGGGGACTCGGATCCGCGATCGCGAGAACTGCTGCGAAGGCGAATGCGGAGGTCCTCATTCTTGCCGATGTAAACACGGAAGGTACGGCCGCACTGTGTGCGGAGCTTATAAAGTCTGGCACACGGGCGATACCCCTCGCTCTCAATGTGGCCGATGAGGATTCTTGGGCCCAAGCCATGTCGCAGGTCACGGCAGAGGCTGGCGGGGTCGACGTACTGGTAAATAATGCAGGCATCACGAATCGCGAGGGCGTGCTCGACACGAAGCTGGAAGATTGGAATCGGGTTATTGCTGTCAACCAGACCGGCGTCTTCCTGGGAATGAAACACGCGGCTGAACTGATGGTGAAAGATCAGGGTGGGGCAATCGTAAATATCGCGTCATTCGCGTCATATACCGGTTATCAGGCAGTTTCGTATACGGCCTCCAAATGGGCGGTGCGCGGAATTACGCAAACCGCAGCAAATGAACTCGGGCCATTGGGTGTTCGCGTCAACTCAGTGTCGCCTGGCTTTGTGAATACCCCACTGACCCATAACGCCCCAAACCTCGTACGCAGCTTCGCGCTTGAGGCACCACTTCGCCGAGAATGCGATCCACAGGATATCGCCGATGCCGTAGTGTTTCTTTCCTCTGCCCAGTCGAGCTACATAACGGGTCAAGACATTGTGGTCGACGGCGGCTTTATGTCAAACCAGGCACGCAACCTTCGAGCATGACTATCTTGACAGATTGATGATTCACTCGGCAGTATGTTGTCCAAGGGTGCAGTAAGCGCCTCCCGGTGCAAATCGGGCTCAATGTTGAGGAGGCCCCAATGATGAACCCCAATACCCAGGATCATGCGGTCATAGTCGCGGCGAGCCGCTCTCCGATGGGACGGGCCTACAAAGGTGCCTTCGCGAATACTCGTCCGGAGGATCTCGCCACTCAAGTCATACGCGCGGCACTCGCGCAGGTGCCGCAACTCGATCCGCATACCGTTGACGACATACTGCTTGGTTGCGGCCAGCCCGGCGGCGAGCACGGAAGCAATATTGCGAGAGTTATTGCAGTAATGCTGGGACTCGACGACGTGCCAGCGCTCACACTTACACGCTACTGCTCGGCATCCATTCAGGTGCTTCGCATGGCGCACCACTCGATCCTGGCCGGCGACGGAGGTGCCTTCATCACGGCCGGTCTTGAGCTCGAGAGCCGGCACCGTCGTGGAACGAGTGATTACTTGCCGCAAGAAGCTCAGGAACTGGTAGGCGGCAGTTGGCATCACCCCGCTTTCGATGGCCCTAATCGGGTCGCCCGCGAACGCGAGAATAATGTCTGGGAGGATCCGCGTGACCGGGGAGCTGTGCCCCACGTCTATATGGAAATGGGACGAACCGCCGAGAACGTTGCGAAACTCAAAGGCATCTCTCGTCGGGCTCAAGACGAATTTGCACTGTGGTCACAACAGAAAGCAGCAGCCGCTCACGAGGCTGGCTTTTTCGATGTCGACATCACCCCGGTGCAAACCGCAGACGGAAGCTGGGTGAAGTACGACGAGTCTCCTCGCTCGGGAGTCACTCTGGAAAAACTGGAAACGCTTCAACCGGTATTTCGGGAGGACGGTACAGTAACCGCAGGCAACGCGTGCCCATTGAATGACGGTGCAGCGAGCCTCATCGTGATGCGCGAGTCTCAGGCGCGCGAGCTGGGGATCACACCGCGGGCACGCATAGTCTCGAGTGCAGCTCATGCAATATCCCCAGAGATTATGGGACTCGCGCCGATCGGTGCAAGCGAAAAGGCACTCGCTAAGGCTGGCATGTCAATCGGCGACCTCGATCTCGTCGAACTGAACGAGGCCTTCGCAGCGCAGGCTATTCCGTGTATGGATGAGCTCAAGATCCCATCTGACAAACTCAATGTTCACGGTGGTTCAATCGCACTCGGACACCCGTTCGCGGCGACCGGTAGCCGAATCGTGACGACCTTACTGAACTCTCTCGAAACCCGTGATCAGCAGACCGGGCTCGCAACCATGTGTGTTGCCGGCGGCCAGGGCATGGCGATTGTGATCGAGCGGCTATGACCGAAATGCTAGCGATAAAGGATCAAAAACAAATGAATGAGTCGAGTGGCGACATCGATCAGCTCCGCGTGCTGTGGCGACCCGAGGATGCAAGTCGTCCGGCCGCGTTTGACGTGTATGCGCGTTGGCTTAAGGACGAGCGAGGGCTCGAATTCGCCGATTACGAAGCACTCCTGGAGTGGTCGGTCGAGAATATCTCTGCGTTCTGGACGACGATTTGGGACTATTTCAATCTGCCGGGCAGAGACCTCCAAGCGCTGGCTTCAGAGCAGGAGACGCAGGTCTACCGACCAGACTGGTTCCCGAATGCAGAACTCAATTATGCCGAGCAGATGCTCTCGATGCCGGGGTTATCCGGTGACGATATCGCAATCATCTCGCGCTCCGACAGCCGCGACGATGTGTCGTACACCGCTGCTGAATTGCGGCAGGAAGTGGCGCGTGTCCGCGCAGGGCTGATTGGCCTCGGCATCACCCGCGGCGATCGAGTCGCAGCATACCTGCCAAATATTGCGGAGACATTGATACTGCTGCATGCGACCGCAAGTCTTGGAGCAATCTTCACCTCCTGTTCGCCGGAGTTCGGCACGCAGAGTGTGATCGATCGCTGGAGTCAGATTGAACCCAAGGTTGTTGTGGCCATCGATGGCTATATGTACGGTGAGAAGACGATCACCCGTGAGAGCGAAGTGCGCGAGATCGTAGATGCCCTCGACTCGGTTGAGTCGCTCGTGCTCATCCCCTACCTCCAGGACGCAGGTACAGCTGCACGTCGAGAGGCACTGCGTCCAGACGTACTGTGGACAGAACTGGGGGGCAACGACGGCGAGCTCGAGTTCGTACGTGTTCCATTCGCTCACCCGCTGTACATTCTGTTTTCATCCGGAACAACAGGGCTTCCCAAGGCCATCATTCATGGCCACGGCGGTATCACGTTAGAACACCTGAAGTCACTCGCGTTCTCACACGACGTTCAGACAGGTGATCGCGCGTTTTGGCAGACCACGACGAGCTGGATGATGTGGAATCTGGTGATCTCTTCGTTGGGACTCGGTGGCGCAGTGGTCATGAGCGACATCAACCCAGTCGTCCCTGACGTCGGAGCCCTGTGGAGGTTTGCAGAAGAAGCGAAAATCACGCACTTCGGCACATCACCGGGATTCCTACAACTGTGTCGTCGTGCTGATTACGTACCGCGCGAACATGTCGATCTATCGCGGATCGTTCAGCTGGGTGTAACGGGCACGGCATGCCCGCCAGATCTCGCGTTGTGGGGCTGCAACGCAGTTTCCGACGATGTACGGCTGAACTCGGGGTCTGGTGGCACGGACATTTGCTCAGGGTTCGTAGGAGACTCCCCGAGTCAGACAGTGCGGACGAGTCGCATGGCCTCCGTGTATCTAGGCGTTGATGCGGTGGCGTTCGATCCTGAAGGCCACAAACTCATAGGTGGGCAAGGCGAGCTGGTCATTCGGAAGCCGATGCCATCGATGCCGGTTGGTTTCTGGGGTGACACCGACGGTGCTCGGTACCGCGCAGCATACTTTGAAGATTTCGACGGAGTGTGGCGGCACGGTGATTGGATCACTTTCTGGCCGGATGGATCGTGTGCGATATCTGGGCGTTCAGACGCGACGTTGAATCGCGACGGCGTGCGACTGGGGACCGCCGAGTTCTACGATGTCCTTGAGGTACTCGACGGGATCGCTGACACGCTTGTCGTGCACGCTGAACTGACTCCAGGAGCAGGTGGGAAACTGCTGCTCTTCGTCGTTACTGACGAAGGCGTTGAACTTGGCGACGCACTCCTGGGCAAGATTCGGGGAGCCATCAAGGCTCAGCTTTCGCCTCGCCACCTGCCCGACGAGATCCATCAGATCGTCTCAGTGCCCCGCAATCTCACCGGCAAGAAGCTTGAAGTACCCGTGAAGCGAATTCTTCAAGGAGCAAAAGTTTCCGACGTGGTGACGGCTGGCGCCATGCAGAATCCAGAGAGCCTCGACGCTATCGCGGCGCTGGCTTCACGGAACTAAGACCACCTATATAGCCCAACAAACAAAGAGAGCTAGGAACAATGATGTACGACGAAAACAACTCAGTATGGAACACAACGTTTCGCGGCAAGGCCCCCGAAGTTGGTGAATCCGCGGAGCGCAAGCGCACCATCACCCAGGATGACGTAGATGCGTTTGCAAAATCGAGCGGTGATTACAACCCACTACATTTCGATGACGAATTTATCGCTGACTCCTCAATGTTTGACAGCCGCATTGCCCACGGTGGTCTGATCATCGGCGCTATCAGCGAGGTTGGCGCAGAGGATCTCCCCGGTCCAGGCAGCGTGTTCCTCAATGTCAACTGGCGTTTTGTAGCCCCGGTGTACATTCCGGACGAGGTGACTTCACGTGTCGAGGTGCTCGAAGTGCGCCACGACAAACCCATCGTGAAACTGAAGCAGACCGTGACACGCAGCGACGGCCAGATCGTCCTTGAAGGCGAGGTCCTCGGATACATGTCACCGCGACTCTCGCTGCAGACTCCCAAGCCCTAAGCGCGAGCGTGCTTCAGATTTGGCACCTGTGATTCACCGTCGCCTGATCTGTTCAGCACACAAACCAGACCACGAGCACGTCTTCATGAACAGGAGAGGAAACGATGGGACACCTCAGCACTCCGATCGGAACAATCATCGGCATTGGTGAACTTACGCCGCAACGGAGCACGACTGGAGAAACATCGTTGGGGCTTATGGCGGAAGCCGCAGCCCTTGCCCTCGCCGATGCTTGGCTTGAGCCCTGTGATATTGATGGCTTACTTGTCGGCGTGCAGCTCGGCGAAACGCCGCAGCACGTGCCGGCGGCCACTGCCGAGTACCTCGGGCTCAAGCCGACGATGGCAAATGTCGTTGATCTCGGAGGAGCAAGCGCGGCGGGCATGGCCTGGCGCGCTGCTGCGGCGATTCAGGCAGGCATGTGCAAGGCGGTGCTGTGCGTTGGAGGTTCAGCTCGCCCCGGTGCATTCCCGAGCGCGAAGAACCGTAACCCGATTCGAGAATTCGATGTGCCCTTCGGGGCAAGCGGTGCAAATACCACCTACGCCATGATCGCTCAGGCCCACATGGACACGTATGGCACGCGCGCCGAGGATTTGGCGGAGATTGCAGTTCGCGCGCGGGACAATGCGCAGCTCAACGAGTCCGCAATCTTCTACGGCCAGCCGATCACTGTCGAGGATGTCTTGGCATCCCCAATGATCAGTTCTCCGATTCACCGCCTGGAGGCAGTGATGGAGGCTGCCGGGGGCTCTGCATTCATTGTCGTTTCTCCTGAATATGCGCGGCAGATTGGTCGTGGTGGTGCGGATATTCTTGGCGCCGGCGAGTATGTGACACACCGCGCACTGAGCGGATCTCCATCAGTCACCTCTGGTCCGCTGCGTACTGCAATGCGGCAGGCGATGGAACGCAGTGGAGCCAGGCTCCAGGACTTGGGGTCATTTCAGCTGTACGACTGCTACACCATCGTTGTTGGCGTGACGATCGAAGATCTCGGACTGTGCGCTCCTGGTACATTCGGCGACTGGATCCACGACCACGACTTTTCGCACACGGGAGATGTGCCGGTGAATACGCACGGTGGCCAACTTGGCTTCAGCCAGTGCGGGCTCGCGGGGCCTATGTCTCATGTGCTTGAGGGCGTTCGACAGGTGCGCGGCGAAGCCGGCGGGCGGCAGATCAGTGACCCGAAGTTATCGCTGGTCACTGGCAACGGCGCAACGCTGAGCGAAGCTACGGCGATTGTATTGGGGGCATCATCATGAGTGCAAAAGTGACCACCAAAGAAGAGTTCGCGGAGCTGTCTGTCGCGCCACCCATTCCGACTGGTGAATCTCAGATGTACTGGGATGCTTTGAAGGACGAGGGTCGCCTGCTCATACAGCGCTGCGGAGCCTGCGGGTCTGTGCAAGGGTACGCACGGCGGCTCTGTGCTGCTTGCTGGAAAGACAGGCTCGAATGGCACGAAGCTCGCGGCGCAGCCACGGTGGTAACCCACAGCTTGGTGCATCGTCCAGGGCAAGGGCCATGGGCTGAAGTGGCCCCCTATTACGTAGGTTTAGTACGCCTCGACGAGGGGGCAGTCATGCTCACGCACCTGCTCACCGACGGGGCCGTGCCTCGCGTAGGCGATTCCTGCGAGTTCGAGCCGGTGCAAGTTGGCGACTGGGTTTTGCCCTTCTTCCGACTAAAGACATCATGAAGTCAATGCAAACAACAGCACGTATATTGACACGACACCCTGTTGGCTCTAATGTTGTGTTTCACAACATTAATAGATAAATCCGGAGGAGTTCCATGTCAAAGCAGAATCAGACTGCACCGGCTGTACTGACATTCGACACAGTCGTCGAACTGCTGAGCGTACTTGATGGTTCAAACATGCCCACCACCATTGATTTCCGTGATGGTGCACTTCGTCTGAAGGTACAGCGTGGGCTGCCGGCAGGCGTGCACACGGTGACACAGGCTTCAGAGCCTGTCGTGGCTCACGCTGAAGTAGTACAGACATCGCCTGCACCTGCTGCCCCCGAAACTGCTGGTGGCACGTCTGCTGCATCAACTCCAATCGACGCAGCACAGTCAAATGGGCAGGCAGTCGAATCCCCGATCGCTGGCGTGTTCTATCACGCACCGGCCCCTGGAGAAGCGCCCTTCGTCGAGGTGGGAACACGAGTTTCAGCAGACGACGTGATCGGAATTGTAGAAGTCATGAAGCTCATGAACACCGTCCGTGCTGGCGTGTCGGGTGTAGTCACTGAAGTGTGTTCAGGAGACGCTGAGCTCGTGGAGTTCGGCCAGGCACTCGTTCGCATCGACACGGAAGCGTAGTCAGATGACGCTTCAGATCGCCGACGAGTCCTTCAGAGACGGACCGCAGTCGCTTTGGGCGAACCGGCTACGCACCAAAGACATGCTGCCGGCAGCCCCGCACGCAGCGGCGGCAGGCTTCGCCCGTTCGAACTTGCTGAGTGGCGTCGGGTTCGAGGTTGCGATCAGTTTTCTCCAGGAGAACCCGCTCGATCGCTTTCGGTTGCTGCGTGAGCTCATGGGCAGCACACCGAGCACCATCCTCGTGCGAAGCCGCAACCTATTCGGCTGGACGCGCTACTCCGACGACGTTGTCACCTTCTTCCTGGAGTACATGAAGAAGCACGGTCTCGACGAGTTTGAGGTCTTCGACGCTCTGAATGATACTCAGAATGTCGAACACCATGTCCGGGAGGGCGCACGCCTCGGGATGCATACATCAGCGTGCCTCACCTTTTCGGAATCACCGGTACACACCGATGAATACTTTGCCACAAAGGCCAAGGAATACCAGAGCCATGGCGCCTCTGCGATTCTGCTCTACGACGCGTGTGGCGTGCTACGTCCCGAACGCGTAGCGCCACTTGTCGCGGCGATTCGTGCGGCAGCGCCCGGTCTCGATGTGGAGCTCAACGTGCATGACCAGACCGGTCTCGCGCTCGACTGCTACCGCGAAGCGCTCAAAGTGGGTGTGACCGCTCTGTCAAGCGCCGCACGATCCGTGTCAGGGAGCAACTCAGTACCCTCGACGAGCGATGTCATTTCCATCGCAGATGAGCTTGGCATTGGCGTCGACCTCGACCGCGATGAGGTCGCATGGATGGACAGCTACTTCCGGTACGTCGCCTACGCATACGGCAAGCCGCAACGTAACGAAATCAAGTACGACGAGAAAAACTACCAGAACTACGTCGGTCACCAGATTCCAGGCGGCATGATGTCGCACTACGTTGGTCAGCTTGAATCACTCGGACTCATCGATCGCCTCCCTGAAGTGCTCGAAGAAGCTGGTCGAGTGCGTGAGGATCTGGGATGCCCGGGTATGGTCACCCCGTTTAGCCAGCTTGTCGGCGTGCAAGCCATGCTGAACGTCCTCGATGGGAAACGATTCCATACCGTTCCTGCGGATCTGCGGGCGTACGCCTCGGGCGCGTACGGCACCCCACCCGGGCCGATTGATGAGAACGTTCTCGACCGCATCCTCGGCAACAGCCCGAAGGTGGATCCGCTCGCGGGGTACCGAGAAGACATGCTGCCAGCTGTCAAAGCTTCTCTCCCTTCGAATGCCAATGAGGACGACATATTTCTCGCACTGTTCGCGCGTGCAAATGAAATTGATGTCATGCACGCGACGCCTCGCGACGCAGTTCCTGTTCGCGAACTCTCTCCATTGGGCGCGCTGGTTGGGCAGCTTGCAGCGCGCGAAGACAACGTAACACTCGACGTTCGTATTGACGTCGGCCGAGCCTAAAGCAGGAGGAATCATGTCAAGACTCCCATTAGAAGGTATCCGTGTAGTCGCGCTTGAGCAGTACATCTCGAGCCCGTATTGCACAATGTGGCTTGCTGACGCAGGAGCCGAGGTCATTAAGGTGGAGCGCCCCGACGGGGGTGACCCACGTCGTGTATTTCTCCCCAAGCTCGAAGGCGAGAGCGGAGAGTCTGTTTCGGGCGGGTTCTTCTCCTTCAATCGAAATAAGAAAAGCGTGGCACTTGACCTGAGTTCTGAAGAGGGGGCAGAGGCCTACCGTCGCCTCGTCGCTACGGCTGACGTTGTCGTCGAGAACTTGCGCCCGGGCGCCGTCGAACGACTGGGTATTGGGTATACCGACCTTACGAAAGAACGAGACGATCTCGTGTACGCCGCCATCAGCGGCTACGGTCGGGCAGAAGGTTTGCCGTTCGGGGGCCGACCGGCCTTCGACGCAGCGATCCTTGGCATGTCAGGTATTACCCATGTCACGGGCGCCAGCCCTGATGAGCCACCGCAGCTTCCGATGTACGGACTTGCGGACATGACGACGGGCATCCTTGCGGGTTACCAGATCCTCATGTCACTGTTCGACCGTGAGCGCACCGGTCGCGGTCATTACATCGATGTGAGCATGTATGACACGATGGTCGCGCTCAACGAGCGCCCGCTCATGCATCACGCGTTCTCAGGCCGAGTGATCAGCCGTGGACCAGATAAATTCCAGGCTCCGATGGGTGCCTACGAGTGTTCAGACGGCTATATCTCTCTGGTGGTTCCGAACGACCTCATGTGGAAGCGACTAGCTGCGTGCATTGGCCGACCTGATCTCGCTGATGATCCCTCCACAGCAACGGGGGCGGCACGTGCCAGCAACCCAGAGGCCTACCTTCCCGATATGAAGGCTTGGCTGAAGGAACGCACACGAAGCGAAGCAGTTGCAGAGATGGAAGCAGCTGGTGTTCCCGTCGGCCTCGTGCAAGATTCCGAAGATATCGCAGCCTGCCCACACCTTGAGGCACGCAACATGTTCGTGCGAGTACAAGATCCCGACGTGGGCGAGATTCGCATGCCGCACGCACCGTTTGCGCTCTCGGATACCGGCCCTGTTCCAGCAGGCACCGTGCCCCGCCTGGGTGCAGACAACGTGCAAATTCTGGGAGAGCTCGGCCTGAACGAAGATGAGTTGGCACGGGCCGTAGGTAAAGCTCCCACATCAGTAGCTCGAGATTGAGCAGGAGGAACTTACATTGACCACTCAAACAGAAGAGATACCGGTCACGGCGTTGCTCGGTACACGCTGCGACCATTGCGACCGGATGTTTTATCCGGCACGCGCATTCTGCCCTACCTGCTGGGCAGACGACCTTCCAGGTCAACGTCTGCCAGAGCAGGGCACCATTGCAACCTGGACTGTAGTGAGGATGGGCAAGAAGTTCCCCACACCCTACGCACTGGGCTATGCGGACTTCGAAGGCGACGTTCGAGTGCTCGGTCGAATTGCTAATTGGGAAGAGGGCGTAAGCCTGAAGCCAGGAATTCGGATATTCACCCACGCCGTGGAACAAGAAGTCGACGGCGTAACACGCACGGTCGACCATTTCTTCACATTCGATCACAACGATTTGGAGGCGAACCTTGGCTAAATCAGATCTCCGTATCGTCGGTGCTGCCCAGACCAAATTCGGAAAGTTTCGGGATCGCACTCTCGAATCTCTCGCGATTGAAGCGGGAACCGCTGCAGTGCGCGACGCAGGAATTCAGCGAACTGACATTGAAGCCCTGTACTGCGGTAACGCTTACGCTGGATCGCTGATCGGTCAGCGAATCGGTAAAGATATGGGCCTCGATGGCCTTCCGACATACAACCATGAGAACGCCTGCGCAAGTGGCGCAAGTGCCCTCGCGCACGCATATCAGGCCGTATCATCAGGCCAGTATTCAACGGTGCTCGTGATCGGCGTGGAGCAGCTCAGCGCTTTGGGTGGCGGATTGCTACCAATCGGCGAAGATGACCCAGAGATCGAAGCGGGTCTCACCATGCCGGCAGCGTATGCCATGCGGACCGAGTCCTACCTGTCGCGTTTTGGGGGAAAACCAGAAGATTTTGCACAGGTCGCGGTAAAGAGTCGTGACCGAGCAGCTGGTAACCCGAATGCCCAGTACCGCGAGCCCACTACGGTCGAACTCGTCATGGAGTCGCGACTGATCGCTGACCCCATCACCCTGTTGCAGATGTGTCCGAATGCAGACGGCGCTGCCGCAGTAGTAGTGACACGAGACCCCGGCTTGAACCCGGAGCGCGGCATTAAGGTGCTGTCGTCTGTGGTCGCAAGTGGTCAGTTCTTCCAGGGCTGGCGCGACATGGCATGGCCCGACATTACTCTCCGAGCAGTAGCTCAAGCATATGAGCAGTCGGGAATGACGGCCGCCGACATTGACGTCGTCGAGGTTCATGATGCCGCCGCAATCGGTGAGGTCATGTACTACGAGGCGCTCGGCTTGTGCGAGCGCGGTGAAGGGCTCGAATTCGTTCACACCGGTGAATCGGCGCTCGCCGGAAAGACTGCAGTGAATACGGGAGGCGGGTTGCTGTCCCGCGGCCACCCTCTGGGGGCCACGGGTGTAGTGCAGATCGTTGAACTGGTTGCACAACTGCGCGGTGAGACAGGTGTGAACCAGGTGAACAACGCTGAGGTCGCGCTCGCACACTGTACTGGAGGCGGCATCTGGGGCGTCGATAATGGAGCGTGCGCGGTGCACGTACTCTCACGATGATCACGGCCACACGAGCAGGGGGACCGTTTAGAGTTCTCGTCGCAAACCGTGGAGAAATCGCCGTGCGCATCATCCGTGCATGTGCTGAGCTTGGCTTCGAGTCTGTAGTTGTTCACTCGAACGTTGACGCAGAAAGTCTCGCGGCGAGGCTCGCCGATCGTGCAGTATGCATTGGCCCTGCCGATGTCACTCGCAGCTATCGTTCTATCAACACGATCGTGCAAGTGGCGCTCTCAACTGGATGTGACGCAATTCATCCTGGTTACGGGTTCCTTGCAGAGAATGCGGATTTCGCGCGAGCAGTGACCGAAGCTGGGCTAGCGTTCGTCGGTCCGAGTGCTGATTCCATCGAGCGAATGGGCGACAAGATTGCGGCGCGGACAGCAGCAGAAGACCTGGGTGTCCCGGTCGTTCCGGGCGCCAATCTGACGGGCCTGAGCGCGGCAGAGTCATTGAAACTCGCAGAACAAGTTGGCTTCCCGGTGCTGCTCAAGGCGGCAGCGGGCGGCGGCGGTAAGGGTATTCGGCCCGTTGCCGATCCCGATCAGTTCGAGAGCGCCTATAACGAAGCCACGGCAGAAGCCCTTGCGGTCTTTGGCTCAGGAGAAATGTATGTCGAGCGCTACGTGCGAGCCGCGCGTCACGTCGAGGTGCAGGTGTTCGGTGACGGCAAGGGTGGAGTTGTCGTACTCGGTGAACGCGACTGCAGCGTTCAGCGAAGGCACCAGAAGCTCATTGAGGAAGCACCATCAGTGGTGCTGTCAGACGACGCTCGTGCCGGCCTGTGGGAGGCTGCTCGAGAGCTGGCCTCGGGTATCAAGTACTCGGGTGCAGGTACGGTGGAGTTCCTCTATGACATGGAGTCGACAGAGTACTTCTTCATTGAAATGAACACTCGAATTCAGGTTGAACACCCGATCACAGAGGTTGTGTACCAGGTCGATCTGGTGGCCGCCCAGCTATGGTTCTCTGCGACGGGTGAGGTCTTGGTCTCTGATCCCGAGGCAGGTCCGCCGCGAGTCCACGCGATCGAGTGCCGCATTAATGCTGAGGATCCGCGAACCTTCATGCCGAGCCCTGGCAAGTTACAGACGCTTGAACTTCCTGGGGGCCCGGGTATCCGAGTGGATACCCATTGCACTCCGGGGTATGTCATTACACCGTTCTATGACTCGATGATCGCAAAACTCATCGCGTGGGGACCGTCTCGCGAGATTGCTCGGAAGCGCATGCTCCGTGCGCTTCGGGAGCTCCGAGTCGACGGTTTGGTGACGACGGCCGAACTCCACGCAGACATCTTGACGCACGAAGATTTCGTAGCCTCACGGCACACCACTACCTGGCTTGAAACCACCGACCTCGTCGGGTCTGCCGCTCACTAATCTCACCCCTTTTGGAAGGAAGACATCATGTATCTCAATGAACACCACCTGGAACTCCAAGCCCGTGCACGCGAAGTTGCGAGCACATTCTACGAGCGTGCGGGCGAGATCGACCGCACGGAAGAGTACCCGATGCAGAACGCCAAGGATCTCGCTGCTGCGGGCTTCATGGGCATGACGATTCCTAAAGAGTACGGTGGGGCCGGCGGCAGTCTGCTTGACACCGTCGTCGTAATCGAAGAGATTGCAAAGGCCTGCGGCGTCTCGGGCCGTATCGTTGTCGATGGGAACCTGGGCGCCCTGAGCATCATCTTGAGCGCGGCTCCTGAGGCGATGAAGAAGCGCGTCGCTGATTTTGTTCTCGCAGGCGACAAGCCAGTCATCCAAATCTCCGAGCCGGGCTCGGGCACCGATGTCAATAGCATGACGACCACTGCGACGGTGCGTGGCGACAAGGTAGTGCTCAACGGTACGAAGACGTGGATCACTGGCGCTCGCGACTCGATCGTGAATGTGGTCGTTGCGAGGCTTATCGACGACGGTGAGGACAAGGGACTCTGTGCTGTATACGTCGAGCGCGACAATGAGGGATACGAGCTTGGCAAGCGTAACTACATGATGGGTCTGCGGGGCATTCCTGAGATGGATGTTCACTTCAACGATTGCGCAGTGCCCAAAGAGAACGTACTGATGTACGGCCTCAAAGACATTATGGGCCGCTACAACAATCAGCGTGTGGGTGCCGCAACTGTGGCGCTTGGTCTCGCCCAGGCCGGCTACGAAGATGCTCTCGCCTACGTGAAGCAGCGCGAACAGTTCGGCCATCCAATTGCAGATTTCCAGGGTGTGCGGTGGCGTCTGGTCGACTCCCGTCTCGCTATCGACGCTTCGCGCCTACTCGTGCACCGCGCGGCAGCTTCCGCATCGACTTCGCCCAATGGTTTGCCAGACCCAGAGCTTGCTGCACTGGGAAAGCTCCACGCTGCAGAAAATGCGATCACAGTGACGAGTACGGCTCTGCAATTGCACGGCGCCCTAGGTTACTCGCGCAACATTCGCATGGAGCGTATTTTCCGCGATGCCCGGATGTTCACGCTGGGTGGCGGCACCACTGAGGCGCTTCGTAACCTCATCGGCGCTTCGATCCTGAAAGAACCCAAGTGACACGCGCGCAATGGTCACCTGATCTTCTCGTGGGCCAAGTGGCCCTCGTTACCGGAGCCTCCAGCGGTATCGGACGGGCGGTTGCACTTCGACTCGCCGACGCGGGTGTCAGTGGAGTCGTCGTGGCCGATGTGTCCGAAACTCCCCGCGAAGGTGGTCAAGATACGACGACCCTGCTTCGCGAGCGAGGTGTCGCGGCGGAGTTCGTACGGTGCGACGTTCGTAAGGAAGAGGATCTCCAGCAGGCAGTGGATGCCTGCGACATGCTCGGTGGCATCACGATTGTGGTGCCAGCTGCCGGTATCGCCAAAATGGAGGATGTGCTGACGGTACCTGAGGCCGATTTTGATCGCATGATGGACATCAACGTGAAGGGTGTGTTTCTCACGATCCAGGTAGCAGCGCGTTCTATGGTGAACGCTGGGCGTGAAGGATCTGTCGTTACGCTGAGTTCCGTTGGAGGAGTGTTGGGGTCGGCCTCAATGCCAACGTACAACATCTCCAAGGGTGCAGTGCGAATGATGACCTATTCACTGGCAGCATCACTCGGCCCAAAGGGTATTCGTGTGAACGCTGTGCATCCAGGCATTATTGAGACATCAATGACGATGCGCGACACACCGCTCACAGACGAAGGCGCATCAGGTCTCCCGTTGCGCAGGCTCGGCCAGCCTGACGATGTTGCGGATGCCATCGTCTTTCTCGCGAGTCCTCTTTCGAGCTACGTGACGGGCACATCTCTGTTCGTTGACGGAGGGTCTCACTCGACGAAACCCGGGCGTGACTTCAAGGGATAATCTCAATGACACCACGGCAAGTTCTGTAATTCTTCTGCCTGCTACGCATGAACTGAGAGCAGGTCCAAACCCGTCTCGCACCCGGGCCCCAGTTCCACCAATCGCGTAATAGGCACTCCTGCCAGCGGCGATCAATGTCCTCGCCGCGGGCAGGACGCTCGAGCAGCGTAGACAGATGGGTATTTGCTTCATAGACATTGATGAACTCAGTATTGAATACTTAAGAATGCCCATGGTCAATCAGTTCATGTTGGTCAGATTACGGAGCCGTCCGATGCATTGACTCGAGCCAGGTGCATTTCGGTTTGGGCCAGGGCAGAGAGCAGTGAGACGCCAGTGAGCGCTTCCCAGCCGTAGCTCCACGTCACGCGGCTCGCGATCTCCCAAACGGGCAGGCTCGGATCCGCCGCCAGCACCGCCGCAACCTCGCGCGTGCGCTTCTCATGATGCGCACGAATCTCGGCACAGCGCTCACCAAGCGTCGCGAATCGGAACCCGTGCCCAGGCAGCACCTCGGCGTCAGCATATTTCGAGAGCTTGTTTAGCGACGCGTAGTACTCACCAAGTGGGTCAGCCGAGCGCTCTCCGCCGAGCGCAATGCCGGGGTTGATCACCGGGAGCACGTGGTCGCCGGTGAACACGACGTTCTCACTTTCGATCGCGAGGCACAGGTGCCCAGTCGTGTGACCCGGGGTGTGGATCGCTCGGGCCTCGTACTCCCCCAACTGCAATACGTCTCCGTCTTCGACACGCTCATCGACCTCGATGCTCGTCTCGCCTTCGGCACCGGAATCAGCGGCTGTTGCCGCAGACCCCAGAAGCCCTTGGTGCTCGGATTCGGGCACACCCCAGCGGGCAAGAGTTGCGTGGGGGTCTTCAGACACCCCAAACGTCGCGCGGCGTTCGATCGCCTCGGCCTCACGCGCGTGCATGCGAACAACCGCACCAGATGCCTCGCGAATCCGCGCAGCAAGCCCCAAGTGATCATGGTGCATGTGCGTCACGGTAACCGAGGCGACGTCTTCGATACGTCGATCGAGCGAGGCGAGCGCATCATCCAACGCCGCCCAGTTCTCGTCAGTGCTGAGACCGGCATCAATGAGGTGCACGTTATGCGATCTGCCGCCCGCAAGAATCGCGTAGCTGAACGCGTACGGCGGCTGCATACCCGGCATATCGAGTGCGATCGCGTGGATCCCGGGGCGTACCTCCTCGATGGGGGGAAGCTCACCGCGGCGCAGCGCGCCAAGTTGGTTCTCGCTTGTCGACTGTGTGTTCAAAGCGTCACCCGCTCCCGAGACTCAACGGATTCAAGGTTAAGGAATGTCATCCCACTACACGCCTTCGGGTAGTGCTGGGCGCCGTTCCCGCGACGGACCTTGCGGAATGAAGAACGCGAAGCCGAGCGCTATGACCGCAGCAATGATGCCCAGCACGAACGTAAGCTGGTAGCCGCTTGACGTCGGCATCTCTGACGCGCTCCCCGCACTCGAACTGGCGAGCACCGCCCCCATGACCGCGGCGGCGGCGCTGGTGCCAAGCGAGCGGCAGAGCGCGTTGAGCCCGTTCGATGCGCCGGTCTCGCTCTGCGGCACCGAGCGCATGATGAGCATTGGCATTGAGGCGTACCCAAACCCGATACCCACGCCGATGAGCAGGTTTGCGACGAGAATCTGCCAAACCTCGGTGTGAAAGACGATCGAGAATCCATACGCGACGATGAGTGCAGACGCTCCAATAACGAGCAAGATCCGCGGCCCGATGATGCCCGCGAGCCGACCCGCCACTGGAGACAGCAGCATCATGAGAATGCCAGACGGCATGATGATGAGGCTCGCCAAGAAGAGGCTCAGCCCGAAGCCGATTCCGTTTGAGGCAGGTTGTTCGAGCATCTGTGGGAACACGACGTTCGAGGAAAACAGGGAGAAACCCAGTGCAATCGAGGCGAGGTTCGTGAGCAAAACAGGCCTGCGAGCTGCGACCCTTAAGTCGAGCAGCGGCTCCTTTGCCCTGAGCTGATACCAACCCCACAGCAGTGCAACTCCCACGCCACCAAGGCCAGTCAGCAATGTCGTGGGGCTCAACCATCCCCAGAGGTCACCGCGTGAAATAGCGAGCAGAATGCACATGAGCGCGACCGTCAACCCGAACGCACCGAGAAAGTCGAAACGGCCTTCCGTGCGCAGCACGCTCACCGGAATGATCCACAGCACGAGCCCGAACGCGACCGCGCACAGGGCCGTCGTTACCCAAAACAGCGTGTGCCAGTCGGCATACTCGGTAATGAGTGCACTTAAGGGCAGCCCGATCGCAGACCCGACACCGAGTGTCGCACTCATCATGGCGATCGCCGAGTCCACCTTCTGCGCGGGAAGCACATCGCGCATGACCGAGATGCCAAGTGGGATCACGCCAGACATCGCACCTTGCAGGGCGCGGCCTGCGATCACCACCACGATGTTTGAAGACAGGGCAATGACGAGCGAGCCGACAAGGGTGATGACAAGGAGCACAAGAATGATGCGCCGTTTGCCGTACATATCGCCAAGACGGCCAGAGATCGGGGTGACGACGGCCGAGGCGAGCAGCGTTGCAGTGAGCACCCATGCGGTGTCCTCGCGGCTCGCGTTGAGAAGCTCAGGCAATCGCGACTGGATCGGCACCACCAGCGTGAACAAGAATGATGCGCAAAGCCCCATCGCGAGCAGCACCGCCACAATGGCGCGGTGCGGGGATTGGCGGGCGAGCCGTTTTCGCTTCGCCTCATCATTTCCCATGGGTACACCCTACCGGGCGCGCACAGGCTCCCGCGTTACCCGCTGCGCTGACCGGCGCACCGCGCCCATGCTCCCGATGTACGGCATCTGCGCGGCTGCACCCCGAGTCCACGGCCAAGTGATGAGTGCCCAGACCCCTGCGACGAGCACGATCTCCCACAGAATATAGATCGGCCACGGGCCGAGGAGATCCAGCGCAGAGGCCGCCTCGGGAGCACGGGCGAGGTACACATAGTTCGCCCCGGTGAGCGCGTTCGCGACGCCCGCGATACCCGCCCATATGAGTGTCGCAAGAAATGCGATGCCGTATCCGCGCCAGGTCGGGCGATATCCGAGCCCCCACACAAACACGATCGGCGTGAGAAGTGCTGCAATATGGAAGAACCAGTAGGCGATGTATTCAAACACCGGCGCGTGGAAGTACGCGAGGTCTGGGGTAATCACCGACTGAATGTTCAGCGTGAGCCCCCAGTAATAACTGATCCCGATCGACCATCCGCTCCTCGTGAGCAGCGCAATCGAGGTGACAATGCGCAACGCATCAGAAAGATGGAACGGCAGCGATTGCTCGATGTTCCAGTTGCCGGGCAATATGTTCCACCCCATCCACGCAAGCGTGGCAAGGAGCATGATCCACCCCGCGATTGTCAAAGCGCGGTCCTCTCGAGGGGTGCCTCGAATCTTGCGCGCCCCGATCACTAGCCCGATTGCAGCAACCACGGTAAACGCAAGTGCTGCGTAGTGTGCGCCGCCGTACGGGGTCATGTGGCCGACGAGCTGCTCACTCACGACCAGCTCACTCTTGACCAATTCACTCACAGCAAACGTCGTTGCGTACATGCAGCCTCCTTGCGAGCGCCGACGCTCCTGGCAATATTCTGCACTACAGCGCTAGATAAGTCGCAACTCCATTGCGCGCGTCACCGCTCGCGTCCGATCTGAGACGCCGAGCTTCTCGAACACGTGTAGCAGGTGGGTCTTTACTGTCGACTCACCGATGTAGAGCCGCGCCGCGATCGCCGGGTTGCTCAGGCCCTCGCCGACGAGGGTGAGGATCTCGGCCTCGCGCGGCGTGAGCACGGCTCGTGGCCCGGCGTGCTCTCCGGTGCCGCCCCCATTCGACGCACGTTTCACAAGCTGCGCCGCAATCGATGGCGCGAGTACGGTCTGCCCCGCGGCTACCGCACGTACGCCCGCCGCAAGTTCGGAGGCGGGAGCAGCCTTCACGAGATACCCATTCGCACCGGCCTCAATCGCAGCCAGAATCTGTTCATCGTCTTCGTAGGTTGTAAACACGAGCACCCGGAGAGCGACGGCACCGATCCCAGCACTCTGCGCGAGCAGCTGCCTTGTCGCCTCGACACCGCCCATGCCGGGCATGCGCAGATCCATGAGCACGACATCGGGCGCGGTTTCGGCAGCACGATCAAGGGCTTCCTCCCCCGAAACAGCCTCACCGACAACTTCGAAGTCGCGCTCGGTCTCGAGCAGACCCACAATACCGGCCCGTACGATCGGGTGATCGTCAACGACCAATACTTTGATCATGCTTGAACCAGCTCTTCCTGCACCGGATGAAGCTCAATCTCAAGCCTCGATCCTCCGCTACTTCGCCCACCAAATCGAACCTCGCCACCCACGGAGCGCACTCGGTCGGCGAGCCCGGTCAGCCCGAACCCTCCCTCACGGGTTCCGAGCCCCGGGCCGACGCCGTCATCGTCTACGACAAGCAGCGCCCCACCGACGCCAATCTCCGTCAGGGTGACCACGACGCTCCGTGCCTGCGCATGCTTCCTCGCATTTGCGAGCCCTTCTTGCACGGCGCGAAGCATCACAACCTCACGCTCACGCTCGAGCGACACCTGCGCGAGGGCACAATCAACATCGAGACCCGTGTCTTCACGAAGCGAGGCCGCGACCCGCTCGATTGCTCGCACAAGCCCGCCCTCCCCGATGGGTTGCGTCGTTGCAACAAGCGCACGTGCTTCAGCGACGGCCGCGCGCGCCGCGGATTCCACACGGGCGAGACGATCCCGCGCCCGCACCTCATCCCGCGCGTCGAGCGCCCGCTCCGTCTGCTCGCTGAGCATGACAAGACCCGCGAGTGTCTGTGTGAGCGTGTCGTGGAGATCACGCGAAATTCGTTCACGTTCGGTCGCAGCGCCCGCAGCCTCAGAAAGCGCCGCTACCTCGTTCTGCGAGCTGCGCAGCTGCTCTGCGAGCTCACGGTAGGTCTCCCCCTTGGCATGGATGCGAGAGATCCACGTGCCCATTGCGATCGCAAACACGAGCGAGATGACGGCCGTCGTGAGACTCGACACGAGCGCAGTTCCGGCATTGAGTGTCACCAGCCCGAGGTACATGCCCGCTCCGACGGCGAACGCGACGGCAAGACACCAGAGCACGGCGCGGCGATAATCGACTGCGATTGTCCACACCAACGGGTACGCAATGGCCTGGAGCATGGCGTACATCGGGTCGCTGAATGTACCGACCGCGAGCACGAGCATCAACAGTGTGAGGAACGTGCCGCCGCGTGTCGATAGTGGGAGATCGCCCATGCCTTCGCGCAGGACAGCGCGACCGAGCGCAACGTACAGTATCGCGACCAACAATGCCGGGGTGAGAAGAATGGCGGTTCGCCACCCCGTCGCAAGCGATGCGGCCCAGTGCGGATCGCCCGCGACGCCATCGAGCACGGCAACGATGACGACAAAAGCGAGCACCGCGGCGAACGCGAGATCCCACCACCGCAGGGCGCGGGATGCGATCTCAAGTGCGACGGTCATGCGCCAAGCATCTCACGCGCATGAGCTTGACTCATGATCTACGAACCCATTTGAACGTCAGCAGGCTCGCGACGAGGCCAACGACGAGCCAGATGCCAAGGTTCAGGCCGACAAGCCCAAGATCCCACGCACCCGACTGCTCGGCGGCCGCGAAGTGTTCGGGGAGGAACACCGCGCGCATGCCCTGTGCGAGCCATTTGAGCGGAAAGATTGAGGCGACATTCTGCAACCACTCGGGCAACATCGAGAACTGCAAGTACACGCCCGATACGAACTGCAGCAGCAGCACGATGGGCAGCACCACCGCGGTTGCGCTGCGCGCCGAACGCGGAACTGCGGAAAGTGCAATGCCGAGTAGCGTCATGGTGATGATGCCGAGTACGAAGATCCACGCAAAGCGGAGCCAGAGCGCTGGGTCGGTGGGGATCTTGACCCCAAGCGCCACCCGAGCGAATGCAAGCAGAAGCACGAACTGCGCGATCGACGTCACGAGCACCATGCCTGCTTTGCCGATGAAGTAGCTCACGGGCGACAGCGGCGTGCCTCCTAAACGACGAAGCCACCCTTCGCTCTTCTCACGGGCAATGTCGACGGCGAGATTCTGCACCCCGCCGAGCAGGAGCCCCGCCGCAACCATGCCAGGCAAGTAGTAGGCCGCCATCGAGATACCGCCGGTACCATCGGGCTTTGCCCCAATCTCACCCATGGAGTCAAACGCCACCCCGAAAATTGCGAGCAAGAGAATGGGGAACAGAAAGGTAAAGAAGACAGTGTCGGGCGACCGGAAGTATCCGCGAAGCTCAAAGGTCGCGCTTGCAACGCCATCGGCGAGCACTCCGGTGGATCGGCGAGGCTTCACAGCCCGACTTGACGTCAAGGCAGTGGGTGCAGGTGCGGTCGTCATGCGACAACTCCGTTCGTTTCGTTCACCGTGTTTGTGCTGTCGGTCACTCCAACGCCGTTCGCGTTTTCAATCCCGATGAGTTCAAGATAGATTTCCTCGAGCGTCGGACGCCGCACCTCAAGTTCTGCGGGTTCACCGCCACGAAGCCCGGCGTCCACCGCCT
>JBQEBC010000011.1:51431-53583 GCA_052106035.1 Leucobacter sp.
CGCCGCACCTCAAGTTCTGCGGGTTCACCGCCACGAAGCCCGGCGTCCACCGCCTCAGCGCAGAGCGTCGCAATGAGAACGCCCGGCGCTTCGGTGCGGCGTTCTTGCAGGAAACCTCTGCTGTCACGCCAGGTCACGAGTGGTACACGGGCGCCAGCTCCGCCGAGTTCCGCTGGTGGCGCCTCTGCCACGATTCTGCCGCCGGTGAGCACCCCGACGCGGTCGGCGAGGTGCGCCGCCTCGTCAAGGTAGTGGGTAGTAAGCAGAATCGCGGTGCCCTCCCCGGTCAACTGCTCGAGCATTCCCCAAAACTGGCGCCTGGCCTCAGGGTCGAAGCCGGTGGTGGGCTCGTCAAGGAAGAGGAGCTCGGGGCGACCGACGATGCCGAGCGCGACGTCGAGTCTGCGCTGTTGCCCACCCGAGAGTTTGGTTGCTCGCACATTCGCACGGTCTGCGAGCCCGACAAGATCGAGCACCTCGCTCGTCTCGCGCGGGTTCGGGTACAACGAGCCGAAGTGCGAGATCATTTCGCGGGGTGTGTAGACGCTAAGGTCTCCCGTGCTCTGGGCCACGATCCCGATGCGCGAACGCCACGATCTGGGCGCCGTGAGTGGGTTCTCACCGAGCACGCGCACCTCTCCACTGTCGGGGCGCCGAAGTCCTTCAAGCACCTCAATAGTCGTACTCTTCCCGGCACCGTTGGGGCCGAGGAGCGCGTACGTTTCCCCGGGGGCAATGTCGAGGTCAATGCCTCCGAGCACATCGCGTCCGGCATATCGCTTCGTGAGGCCTCGGAGAGTAACCGCTGGCGCAACTGGCTCGTTCATACAGTTCAGTCTTCCGAACCAGAAGCGCAGCCGCCAGCGGTCGACAGGATGATTCCTGCTATCCACCGATCGGTGGATAGCAGGAACGCAGCTCAGACTCGCACGAAGTCCTCAGTTGGTGCCGGCTCTGTCGCGGTGTCGTAGAAGGCCTGCGTCAACCTGCCCGCCTCCTCACGCATGAGCGAGCGGCAAAGCTCATCAACCAAGTGATCGGTGGCCATGGGCAGTCCATTGATTCCGAGTGCCGCAGGCCCTGCGCTCACAACAGCAGCGTGATCAAGAAAATGCACGTGACCCGCCCACGCCTTCGACTCGGCGGTACGACCGGTCGCGGCCATGCCACGAGTCAGGTACGGAAATTTTCCGATCCGCTCATCTGCGGGGTGCGCTCCGAGCAATCCCGTATCTGCCCAGGTGGAGATCCCGGGTCGTAGCGAGCGCAGCCACGACACTTGTGCAAGATCCACCTTGAACCCAGTGCCAAATATGAGGAGATCGAACGTCTCCTCTGAACCATCAGCGAGTGTCACGACCGCGCGACCGTCAACCTCGCGCACCGCCGTCCAGGCCACCCCGAGACGAAGCTCGTACTCGTCGTGTTCCGCGCATCGATCCAGTGAGTGCTTCGGAGGCGGCACGGTGAGCGCTTGATTGCGACGCGCAATTTCTAGGCGATCCGCGTCTGGAAGCACATCGAAATGCCGGAAGAACCCTCGCGTCTCGAGCGACCTCACGCTATTCACCGTCGGCAACGTCTGTCGCCGCGCGAACTGCACGACTCGAGCACCCGCTTCAAGCGCCGTCGCGGCATTGTCGAGGGCACTCGCCCCGATGCCCAAGACCCCCACGCGCGCGCCGCTGAGCTCATCCAGTGGCAGCTCGTCTGAAGTGTGCCGCCACAGCGTCGGATTGAGCTGAGTGGCAAACTCGGGCAGCCAGGCCCCGCCGATCCCATCAATCCCGGTGCAAATCACAAGCCGCTTTGCCGTGAGGATCGCATCTGCTTTACCCTCGCGAAGCTTCAACACCAGCCGGGCTCCATCGGCCTCCACGTCCACTACCTCAGTGTTATTCCGCACCGTCACACCGAAGACGCGGCGGATCCACAGCAGGTACGCCGCCCACATGTCACGAGGAATTAGCCCGAGTGCGTCCCAACCCGACTCGCCGTGCTGCGCGGTGTACCACCGCCTAAAGCTCGCTGCCGGGTGTCCGGCATCAGGCCCATGCAGTTCTTTCGCGCTTCGCAGCGTGCGCATTCTCGCCCATCTCAGCCACGGGCCTTCAAGCTCCGCAGGCGCGCGGTCGATGAGCACGACGCGGTC
>JBQEBC010000011.1:53683-56501 GCA_052106035.1 Leucobacter sp.
TCTCCGAAGGGTCGGTAGTCGGAGACCGCGGCATTGTTCACAAGCGAGTCGAGCCGGCCAAACTTCTCCCGAACGGCGTGAATGAGTTCAGCGGCAACCTCGGGCTCGCCCAGGTCTCCGCGGTACGACGCGGCCTGACCTCCCGCCGCTTCGATGCTCTCAACGAGCTCTTGCACGCGCTCATCCGACGCCCGCGAGGCGTAGCCGATCATCACTGCGGCTCCATCTGATGCAAGGCGTTCAACGATTCCGCGGCCGATGCCGCGCGCGCCCCCGGTCACGAGCGCGACGGTCCCTGCGAGAGGGTGCTCCCGAGATGGCAAAGCCTTGGCCGGAATAGGTTCAATGGAAGTCATTCGGGGTTCAGCCTTCCTGTTCCTTGAGCGCCTGCTCGAGGGGGCTCGAGTTAATGACGGTGTCCAGATCGGGCACAGCGGTGATCAGGCCCTCGTCGCGCTGGAGCTCTGCGACGTGCTGCATCCATTCGAGAGCAACCTCGTCGGGTGCGGTCACTTCATAGTTTCGGCGATCGATCGTGATCTCTGCCGCCTCGGGCGACATGCCTGTCGCTTCCGCCATGTAGTCGCGTGCCGCGTCGGTGTTCTCATTTACCCACGTCGTCGAGGCGATGTAGCCCTCAATAAACGCGGCAAGCGAATCCGGATGCTCGTCGATATAGGTCTGAGTGGTGTAAAGCACGATCGGGTTGAGGAAGAACTCGTCGCCCGTCACGATGGGCTCGGCGAGACCTTGAATCTCTGCCTGGGCGAAGAACGGATCCCAGGTGTACCACGCATCAATCGCGCCCGAGGTGAGCGCCGAGAGTCCCCCGTCGTTTGGCACCTGAATGTAATCCAGGTAATCCTGATCTTTGCCCTCGTGTTCCAGGTAGAGCGCTAAGAACGGCGGCAGCGTGGTCCAGAACCCACCGACCTTCTTTCCCTTCAGGTCATCGACATCCTTGATCTCGGAGCCGGTCGGCACGAGGACCGTGTGGGTCTCGGGGCTCGCTTCGGTGAGCGCAAGCACTCGCACGTCGTTGTCCAGCACTACGGCCGGCTCGTATCCGCCGATGACAATATCGGTGTGACCTCCGACGAGTGCTTGTACCCCGTCGGGGCCAGAAGCAATGTACGTGACACTCAGCTCAGAAGCGTCAGTTCCAAACGGTTCGTCGAACAGGCCCTGCTCAAGCCCCGACGGGAGCGCCGGGTAAGAAACCACGGTCGAGACACGCGGAAGTTCGATGCCGCCGTCGCTCTCTGGGTTCGAGGCTGCCGCGGTGCCGCTGCAGCCCGCAAGGATCGTAGCGAGTACCGTGGCGGCTGCGAGCGCGCCGAGGCCTTTGCGGGCGATGGTGGAAGTCATGTGTGCTTTCTTTCGGCGTAATTAGTGGACAAGATCAAACTGTGCAAGGAGCGTCGCGCGATAATCGGCGAAATCTGCTGAGGTGCGAAGTCGCGGGTGCGCGAGGGAAATCGTCTCGATGTGCTTCACGCGCCCGGGCCGCGGGGCCATGACGACTACGCGATCTGCCAGCACCACTGCCTCTTCAATATCGTGAGTAACGAGCACGGCCGTAGTGTTTTGTGTGCGCCAGACCTCCCGCAGCGCTTCCTGCATTTCAATCCGGGTGAATGCGTCGAGCGCCCCGAACGGTTCGTCGAGCAACAGCACCTCGGGTCTTGGGGCGAGCGCACGAGCGATTGCGGCGCGCTGCGCCATCCCGCCCGAAAGCTGGTGGGGGTACGCATCTGCAAATGCCTCGAGGTGCATGAGTGCCAGCATCTCTTCTGCGCGCTCGCGCTTCTCAGTCGCGCTTCCCGCAAATCCGAAAAGAATATTCTCGCGCACGTTCAACCAGGGAAGCAGCCGGTGCTCTTGAAACACGACACCGCACTCCATGCTCGGTGCGGTAACCAGCCGATCCCCCACGTGAATCTGTCCGGTGAACCCGGTGTCGAGTCCCGCAATTCCGCGGAGTAGCGTCGATTTCCCGCAGCCGGAAGGGCCCACTAGGGCGACAAACTCACCGGGCTCGACCGTGAAACCGACCTCGTCTAGAGCTGTCACGCTGGAGCTATTACCCAGGAACACACGTGAAACCTGATCTATGCGCAGTCGCTTACTCATACGTTCATGTCCTTTTCAATGTTGTCACGCCAGCTGAGGAGGCGTCGCTCAAGCAGGCGCACGAGCGAGTCCACGAGCTTGCCTACCGCGGCGAACACGACGAGGGCGGCAAGCACAATGTCGACGCGCACGTACTCGCGCCCCATTTGCATCCAGTATCCGATCCCACTGTTCGCGCCGGTCAACTCGGCAATGACGAGGGCAAGCCAGGCAATCCCGAGGCCGAGCCTCACCCCCTGCAAGATGCTCGGCATGGCCCCCGGGAGAATAATGCGACGCAACATCTGCCACAGCGACAGCTCGTAGACTCGACCAACCTCGATGAGCTTGCGATCGATGCTGCGAATGCCCGCGAACACCTGAATGTACATCTGGAAGAACGTGGCTACCGCGATCAGGATGATCTTCGGCTGCTCCCCCAGCCCAAACCACAGGATAAAGAGCGGAACGAGGCCCATGATTGGCACCGTGCGAAGCATCTGTAACGACGGGTCGAGCAATCGTTCGGAAAGCTTGGACAGGCCGGTAAGTGCACCTGCTGCGAGCCCGAGGCCGCCTCCGATGACGAATCCGAGAAGCCAACGCCCGACACTTACCCCAAGGTTCGTGACGAACGTTCCGTCCTGGATTGCCTCCCAGAAGGCCTTTGCGACCTCGATCGGTGAAGAGAACATCACCGGGTTTA
>JBQEBC010000012.1:0-52878 GCA_052106035.1 Leucobacter sp.
AGGAGGTCGAAGGTGCCGTAGGTCAGGATCCGCTTCATGCCGACCATCCTATTCGCACACTGGCCGTGAGGTTCGTTCAGGCGTAGTGTGAGGCATAGAAGCTGTTTTCCGAGAGGAGCAACGAAATGTCGAATGAAGTTCAGAAGGAACGCCAAGACCACGAGTCGGATCCGGCACACACCCCTGGTGACGGGTGGGTGGACGAAGGCGGAGCCTCGCATCTCGGGCCAGCAACGCATACGCGCGGCAGCCAACAAGCCGACGACGTCGACGAAGAGGATGACGAGGAAGAATAGTCTCGTTCTCTGTGCTCCTCACCGGTTAGGCTTGGCGCATGGCTGAGTACCGGCACGTAGTGCGCAAATGGGTAAAACCCGAAGACCTCAATCAACACGGCACGCTCTTCGGTGGGCGCTTGCTCCAGTGGATCGATGAAGATGCGGCCATTGTTGCGATGGTGCAGCTCGGCACCCAGCACCTCGTCACAAGGTATATCTCTGAGATCGACTTTGTGGCCAGCGCTGTGCAGGGCGATCTGCTTGAACTCGAATTCACCCTGAACGCTTTTGGTCGCACGTCGATCACGCTGAGCTGCAATGTCGAGAACGCCGTCACCGGAGCGACCGTGTTGCGCCTCGACCGCATCGTGTTTGTCGGCGTCGACGACAACGGTAACCCAGTCGTTCACGGTCAAACTGAAGCGATCACAGGCACGACGCGCCTGAGGAAGGTAGCCCCAACATCATGAGCCCTGAATTGCACACTGGGTCGCACGCCGATCTGCAGCTCGAAAACGACCAGTTCCGGGTCACTAAGTGGACGATTGAGCCGAACGGCGCGATACCGATGCACCGACACGATTACGAGTACGTCGTCGTTCCACTGGTCACCGCCACCATGCACGTGGTGAACGCAGATGGCAGTTTGATTGTTGCTGAGCTCGTGACGGGTCAGAGCTATACGCGCCCGGCAGGGGCTGAGCACCAGGTTGAAAACCGCGGTACTAGCGAGGCCGTGATCTTCGTCGAAGTCGAGCGACTGAGCTAGCGGGCAGTGGTGGTGAACGAGTCGTCCTCTAAACAGCACACCGCGCTCATTACTGGGGCTAGTTCTGGTCTCGGCGCTGAATACGCACGCCAGCTTGCGGCACGAGGGTCCTCGCTCGTGCTTGTCGCTCGTGACGATGTAGCGCTCGAAGCACTTGCTGGAGTATTGCGGGAGGCGCACGGGGTTCAGATTGAGGTGTTGGCCACTGA
Source organism: Leucobacter sp. (assembly GCA_052106035.1). GTDB lineage: Bacteria > Actinomycetota > Actinomycetes > Actinomycetales > Microbacteriaceae > Leucobacter. The sequence continues at coordinate 1,257 of JBQEBC010000012.1, forward strand.
CCTGCTCGATGCAGAGGGAGTTGCTCGAGTGTCTGCAAGGCTGGAGAACCGCGAACAGCCCGTTGACATGCTCATCAATAATGCCGGGTTCGGGCTGTCGTTAGATTTCGCGGAGAACGATGTTGAGTCCGAGGTGCAGCATCTGCGGATCCACAATGAAGTGCCACTGCGACTTATGCACGCCTCCCTCAGCGGGATGCTCGAACGCGGCCGCGGGCGCATCGTGAATGTGGCGTCGGTCGCCGCATTCATTCCGCGGAGCACCTACTCAGCGTCGAAACAGTGGCTCGTACGTTTTTCAACGTGGGCAAATGCCCGGTATAGGTCGCAGGGTGTCACGGTGACGGCGGTGTGCCCAGGGTTCACCCACACCAATTTTCATGAGCGGCTCGGTTTGCCACCAGGGCACGAGGGTGTTCCTCGGTGGATGTGGCTCGATGCGCCAAGGGTCGTCAACGACTCCTTGCGAGATATTCAACGGGGTAAATCGGTGTCGATTCCATCGAAACGGTACAAAGTGCTCGCAGGCATCGCGAAGATCGTGCCATCGACGGTCCTTGCCAGGGCAGGCGAACGTGGCCGCTGACCCGCTGTGCGCTACTGTGCGGGCTGGAGGTCGTACGTTACCCAGGCAGTCTTCCGTGCGAGACGATCGTAGAGACTCCGGGCTGTCTCGTTGTCTTCAGCGGTGATCCATCGAATCACGCTTGCGCCCTCGTCGCGTGCAATCTCTTGCAGTCGCTCGAGTAGGGCAGACGCAGCGCCGTGTCCGCGGGCCTCGGTCGCAGTGAAGAGGTCATCAAGGTAGATACCCGTGCTGCTCGCGAGTGGCCGCGCGAATGTTCGATAGTGCGCGATACCGATGATGTTGCCATCGTGTTCAGCCACGAGGCCACGCACTTCGTGCTGCTCATCGTGCAGCCACTTCCACACGGTTGCCAAGGATTCCGCAGTCGGGTCTTGTGCGTAGTGCGCGTGGTAGCCGGTGTAGCAGGCGATCCACCCGTCGTGGTCGGCCTCGCGGACTGGTCGAATGTTGATCGTCATGTTCGCTCCAGAAGGTGCAGCAGATAGCCCGCGAATTCGCGCGCTCCGTGCACTGTATCGCGAGTGTAGGCCGTATTGTGTAAAAAATTTACCCACAAATGTTGTCGAAGTGCGACTATTAAGGGAATGCCGTGTGCGTTGATGCGCGTCGAGACGCGCGAGTCGAGATCTGAGGAGTTTTCATGGTCACCCCACACACCAACACCCCCACCGTCCAGCACGACGCGCATGAGGGTTCACGGATCCTCTTCGGCGTCGGCGGGCTCATCGCCGTCGTGCTGGGCCTCTTTGTGCTGTTTGCCCCAAAGACCTCTGCCGGCGCGGCCCTCATATTGGTCGCTGCTCTCGTTGGCATCTATGCGATTGTCACCGGTCTCGTCTACTTCGGAACCGCGTTGATGTCGAAGTCGATGGGGGCGTGGTCGCGACTGGGCCACGTGATACTGGGCCTGCTGTACGTCATCGGTGGCGTAATCATCATGTCGAACCTCGTATTTTCGGGCCTCGTCACCGCACTGCTCTTCTCGATCATGATCGGCGTGCTCTGGATCGTTGAGGGTGTGCTCTCGTTCGCCACGGCATCGAAGTCACCGAGTAAAACGTGGAGCATTATCTACGGCATCATTTCGCTCATCGCAGGCGCAACGCTCGTCTTCTCGCCACTCATGGGTGCTGTCACGCTCTGGTGGCTGCTCGGCATTGCGATGGTCGTGCTCGGTGCGGCGCAGGTGATTCGCGCGTTCCGTTCGCGCTAGTTTACTGACCCGATTCCAGGAGTTCCGGGGTAATCGCCTCGTCACCAATGACGCGGGTGATGTATTTGCGAAGAATGACTTGCGCGAGCGACCCCTTGTCGAACTCTGCCGCGACGAAGCGGTCAGTAGTAATGAGCGCGAGCGCCGCCTGAGCCGGCATGAGCGCGCCCTTGATCTCCTCTGCGCGGGATCCTGGTGCCGTCGCGCGCAGTTCGCTCATTGAGGTGAAGATGGGAAGTACGAGCTGCCCTTTGGTTGAGCGGATCGTTCGCACCCGAGCACCCTTTTTCTTCGAGGTCGCCCCGGTCACGTCGACAAACAGGAATCCCTCGCGCAGCGCGTTGAGAAACGCGGCCAGGTGTGTGTAGTCGGGTGCATCGAGCAACGAAACGAGCGCTTCGCGCACCGCAACGTTCTCGTAGTGTTCGTCGATGCCCTCGGGGAGATCCAGATCCTTCGCCATGCTCCTAGCCTAGAGCTAGCTCACGAGTCGCCGATGCCTCTCGCCGCGAGTGCGTCGCCGGTGAGGTGTGCCTGGGCGACTGTGCGCAATACGAGGGGAACGGTGCGGGCTCTGGGGCTGCGCTCGAGTCCGCGAGCTCGCGCGGCATCGGTGGTTTCGCGAGAGAGATCTTGAATGAGGGGGATCATGCGGATCGCGAGCGAAAAGGTGAGAGCTACCCGTTCGGTATCGACGCCGAAGCGTTTCAGGGGCCCGATTGCCCAAGAAAGAGTGTCGAGCATGTCTGAGGCGCGGGTACTTGCGGTGACTGCGCTCGCCGTAAGGATGAGGGCAAACAGGTCGCCAACGACCTCGTAACCGCGCAACCACCCACTGTTCCACGCCTGAAACGCGAACAAGGGAATTGCGATGAGCGAGAAGCCGCGTGCGACTCGCCAAAAATCTACGCCGCGCATGCCTGCGATGAACGAGAGCGCGACACCGATCGCGAGCGATGCGGTTGTGTAGATCCACCCGCCAGAGGCGATGACCGCGATCGCGAATACGAAGAGCGTTGCAAGCTTCAGCCCTGGCCTGAGCCGGTGAAGGGGGCTTCGCTTCGTAATGTACGCGCCAAGCGGGGATGTCACACTCATTGTGCGGCGATCGCTCGATAGTGTTCCGTGGCCTTCAGGGGGGCTCCATCAAAAACGACTGCACCGTTCTCGATCACGAGGGTACGGTCGAAGCGCGCAGCGAGTTCCAGATCGTGCGTGACGACGATCACCTGCTGTGGGAGCGACAGGAGGAGATCGCCGATGCGGGCGCTGTTCCGCAGATCGAGCAGCGTCGTTGGCTCGTCGGCAACGAGGATCTCGGGTTCTGTGGAGAGCACGGTCGCGATCGCTAGGAGCTGCTTCTGTCCCCCCGAGAGGGTGTGTACGCTGCGTTCAGCGAGGGCCTCAAGCCCAAATCTCGTGAGTGTTGTCTGTGCTGCCTCATGGCGCCGTTTCGTATCCGGGTGTTGCTTGCGAAGCGAGAGCTCTACGTCTTCGCTGACCGTTGGCATGATGAGCTGTGCCGCGGGGTCAGTGAACACAAATCCGACCTTCCGTCGTACCGCGCCCCCATCGCGCACGGTGTCGAGACCAGCGACACGTACCTCACCCGCGGTCGGTTCGACGAGTCCATTGATCAGCCGCGCAAACGTGGATTTGCCCGAACCATTTGCTCCGATGATCGAGATGCGTGGTTCGCTGAGCTCAATCGTTGTCGGCTGCAGAATGGCGGTACCGTCTGAAGTGCTGACGGCCGTTGAGCGAAAGGAGATCACGCGCTGATCGTACTCGAGTTCGTCGGTGTTGCAGGTTTCGTGGTGGCCCCAGGGTTCGTGGCGTCAGTATCGCTCGAGCGAGCGGATCGCTGCATTCTCGCCGAAAGTAAGGCCGGGAATGCCCGGTGGACGCTTGTGGCGACAATGCCCATGAGAATGTTCTTCACAATGTCGCCCGGTATGAACGCGAGATCAAAGAGGAAGGCTTCACCTATTCCCATGTCTGCTCGCCACGCGAGCCCGAGTGCACCGAGTGGGTGAATGAAGATCAGGCTCGACACAAACCCCGCGGCGAAGATGAGGGGAATGCTCGTTGCGACTCGCTTGCGCGGAAGTCGTTCGACGATGAAACCTGTAAGGCAGGCGGCGAACGGGAAAGCGACGAGATAACCAACGGTCGGGCCGAAGAATGGTGCGAGTCCGGCGGCACCGCCAGAGAACACGGGAAGACCGATGGCGCCGACCGCGAGGTAGAGCAACACGGCAAGCAGCCCGCGACGCGCACCGAGCACTGCACCTGCGAGCATTACGCCGAAGGTCTGTAGGGTGATGGGCACGAGCCCGCCGATCGGAATTGCAGGGAGCAGCGCGCAGACCGCGATGAGGGCGGAGAAACTCGCGATAAGGGCGAGGTCAGTCGCGGGGCGCCTGCGTCGGCGAGTAATCTCAGTCATGGCATCCTCTTTCATCGAACCTGAACGGTGTTCGGGTGAACGATGTTCAGGTTACCGATAGAATCGACATATGCGCAACACGAGGGCCGATGTCGTCGCCGCGGCACTCCGTGTACTCGACACCCAGGGACTCGAAGGCTGCTCGATGCGACGGGTCGCCGCGGAGCTCGACGTGCAGCCGAGCGCGCTTTACCACCACGTGCCGAACAAACAGCACCTGCTTGCGCTCATGGCTGATGAGATCGTAGCAACGGCAGATAGGACCGTGACGAGCGATCCACGCGCACTTTGTATCGCCCTGCGCGATGCGATGCTTGCGGTGCGAGATGGCGCAGACGTCGTTGCGACCGCGACCGCGTTTCGTCTAGGGTCGTCCGATATTGAGGAGCGGCTTGCGGGTGTTGTCGGTTTCGATGGCGCCCGTACGCTGTTGCTCTATACGTTCGGCCACACCCAATCGACGCAGACACACCGCCAAGCGGAGGCGTTTGGGGCGCTCATTGATCCACCGAGGGGACGCCACGGGGCAGAGCTCGAGACCGCTGAGCACTCGACCGAACACTCGGATCAACAGACTGGCGATCTTGAGGGCTCGTTTGATCGTGGGCTTGGCATCATCTTGAAGGGACTCGCGTGACGCAGATTCAGACGTTTGACCGACGCTATGAGCGCGGCGAGATCACGATGGCCTTTACCGAAGTGTGCGGTGCGGGGGCCGAAACTTTCGTGATGCTGCATGGCATCGGCATGGGTCGCATTGTCTTCAACGAAGTTGATGAGGTGCTCGCGAACGCGGGGCGGGTCGTGGCGGTGGATCTGCCGGGGTTCGGTGACTCACCCGAGCCTGGCTCTGCAGCCACACTCGAGGAGACCGCAGGGGTCATCGCAGACTTCATTCGGGATGAAACCCCTGGCCCGGTTGTGCTCGTTGGGCACTCGATGAGTACCCAGATCGCCGCGGAAATTGCCTGCCGACACCCCCAACTCGTGCGCGCGCTCGTGCTGATCGCGCCGACGGTGAATCGATATGAGCGCACCGCAGCGAAGCAGGCGATGCGCATGGCGCAAGACCTTACGGGTGAGGGCCCGAAGGTGCTCTTCTTGGGGCTTTGGGAGTATGCAAAGACGAGCCCCATCTGGTTTCTCAACAAGTTGAAGTTCATGCTTGGGCACAAACTCGAGGACATCTGTGCCGAAATCAAGGCCCCGACCCTTGTGCTCCGCGGTGAAACTGACCGCGTGTGTCCACGCGACTGGGTAGCCGAAATCGCAGAGGCGATCCCGAACAGCGAGATGGCTGAAATTGCAGACCGTGGTCACGAAGCGATCATCAAGAGCCCGGAGCCTGTTGCAACGATGATTCTCGACTTCTTACGTGCTCGGAATCTCCTGCGAACCTAACATCTCTTGCGGGGTTCAGAAGAAGCATGCGTTTTCTTGTGGCACTCGATGAACACTGAGCTGGGTATGACACCCTGTAGGCTTAAAGCACGGGCGGCCGAGGGGCTGCCCGCCGTTGTTGTCATCAGGTTATGGCGTAGTTCTGCTTGAGATACAAGGCGGCAAAACTTCTCTGAATCGCAAAGACTGGGTTGCAAGAATGCCAAAGCAAATTCGACTGAATCTCATATTCCACACCTCTGGAAGACACGATGCGGGATGGAAGTCTTTCGAAGACCCGTCAGTGCTCATAGATGACGTCGGCCATCAGATCGAACTCGCGAAGCTTGCTGAAGATGCGAAGTTCGACGCGATTTTTTTGCCAGACACTCCAGAGGTGCTCAACCCGAACTTCCTCCGCAAGCCGCGCCGCGGGCTTGACCCGGCTGTGCTCCTCGCAGCGATCGCGGGACAGACGAAGCATCTCGGCCTCATCGCGACCGGAATGACACAGTTTGGCGAGCCGTACCAGGTCGCACGGGCAATCGCGACACTGCAGCACGTCTCACACGGGCGTGCGGGGTGGAACATCGTGACGAGCCAGGATCCTGCAGCGTTCGAGGCGCGTGGGCTTCCGTTCGAACCGGTCGACCGCGAGACACGCTATGCGAAGGCATCAGAGTTTGTCGATATCGTGCTCGCGCACTGGGATTCGTTGCCCCGTGAGGCGATCATCGCTGACAAAGAGAACGACGTCTACATCGATCCCGCGCTCACCCGTCCGGTCAACTACAACGGCAAGTTCTACAGCTCGTCGGGTGTGATGCAGATGTCGGGCCAGTATCAGGGCGATCGGCCCGTGCTCTTCCAGGCTGGCGTCTCAGCACACAGCCAGGCCTTCGGCGCGCGCTACGCCGACGCGATGTTCACGTCGCAGCCCGACATCGAACATGACCGTGCGTTTTATAAGGGCGCCAAGGAGCATGCCGAGCGCTTCGGTCGCAATCCCGACGATCTCGTTGTACTGCCTGGCCTCTACGCCGTCGTCGGAGACACCGAGGCCGATGCACGAAAGCGCAAGGCCGAGTTCGATGACCTTATGGACACGAAGCATCTCGTGCGAAACCTCGCGAACTCGCTTGGCATTCCGCCCGAGAAGCTCGACCCGAACAGGGAACTGCCGTACGAGCTTTTCGAGGAGCACCCGAACGATAACGAGGTCATCACCTACCGTCGCAATAACATTGGCGGGACCTCGAAAGAAAACGGTTTCACTGTGAAGCAGCTTGTGCACCACAACCTCACGCGAGGTCAGCGCGCGATCTTCGGCACCCCCGAGCAGGTCGCAAGCAAAATCATTGAGTGGCGCGATTCGGGTGTCAGCGACGGCTTCAACATCAACGTCGATGCGCAGTTTGACGGTATGGAGCGCTTCCGTGATGTTATTACTGAGCTGCAGAACCGTGGCCGCTTCCACAAAGACTACGAGTTCGATAACTTCCGGCAGAACTACGGATTGCCGAGCGCGGCCGATAACTAACCGCGAGGCGCGCTAGAAGAGTGTATTCACGTCTTCCATGCCGCGCATCGCGTCATAGTCGAGCACGACGCAGCGGATCCCGCGATCTTCTGCGAGCGTGCGCGCCTGCGGCTTGATTTCTTGTGCCGCAAACACACCCTGCACCGGCGCGAGCTTCGGGTCACGGTTCATAAGTTCGAGGTAACGCGTGAGCTGTTCGACTCCGTCGATCCCGCCGCGACGCTTGATCTCAATCGCGACCGAGATGCCGGTTGCATCCTTCGCGAGAATATCGACCGGACCAATCGCTGTCATGTACTCGCGGCGCACGAGCGAATGGCCGTCGCCCAGCAGGTCGATCTGGTCGGCGAGCAGCTCTTGGAGGTGCGCCTCAACACCATCTTTGATGAGACCCGGGTCTACTCCCAATTCATGGGATGAGTCGTGGATGACCTCGTAGAGAGACACGACGAGCTTGTCGGCGGTTTTCTTATGCGTGACCTGCCATTGTTCAACGATGCCTGACTCACGCCGCTCGTCATCGAGCTCCAGAGTCTCGTGTGAACAGGGAGGGCTCATCCAGTTGAGCGGTTTGTACGATCCGCCGTCAGAGTGCACGAGAATGCTCCCGTCGCCCTTCAGCATGAGCACGCGCTTCGCTCTCGGCAGGTGCGCCGAGAGTCGCCCGGCATAGTCAACGGAACAGTCTGCAACCACGATTCTCACCGTGCCAGTGTATGCGTTCTAGCGACGCCCCGCTTCGCGCGCAGTACCAGCGGCGAAGAGCACGAAGACGAGCAACAGGGTGAGCGGGAGAAATGCAGTGAGTAACCCAAGCTTTTCACCCACGAGCCCGATCGCTACCGGTCCGACAAGGAAGGCACCGTAGGCGATCATCGCGACGGTTGCGACGCCGCGTACCGCCTTCTTCGGGTCGTCAGCAGCGGCCGAGACAGCGATGGGGAAACCGAGTGCGCTCCCGAGGCCCCAGAGCACCGCACACACAAACCCGGCCCAGGTGAAGGGGAGAGCGTACATGAGCACGATGCCCACAATCGAGATCACGGCGCTCGCACGCAAGATGGTGACACGCCCGAATCGAAGGAGCAGCAGGCTACCGGAAGCGCGTGCCACGAGCATTGAAACATAGAACCCACCAAGTGCGAGGGCCGCCGTTGAATTCAAGAACCCCCGCTGATCGGTGAGCGCGAGGGGCAGCCAGTCGGTGGCGGTTCCCTCAGACAGGCTCAGACTCATAGCGATGAGACCGATGACAATAATGCGGGGGTCTCGCCACGGGTTGTACCGGCTCTGTGCGCGCTCGGTGGACGGTGCAACGGTGGGGGTGAGCACCTGGATCGGCCCGGTGCTCAAGCTCACGGGGATAGGGGCGGTGGGGAGATCCGCAGTCTCGATGCGCGGAATATGACGCGCAGCAAACAGTACCGCAACCACAATAACGAGGAAGACAATTCCGAGGTGGATCGGTACCGGCACATTCGTTACCTCGGCGATCGCTCCTGTGCCCATTGAAAACACGCTGCCAAGGCTGTAGCCACCGTGCAAGATGGGCATGCGAGGCTTGCCCAGTGCGCGTTCTGCAGCGGCGCCACTCACGTTCATCGCGACGTCACCACTTGAGAAACAGAACCCAAAGGCGGCAATGAGGGCCATGCCTGCCGGGGCTTGATCGATCCAGAACAGTGTCGCACCGAGCGGCATGAAGATCGCCTGGCCAAAGGCGGCGAACATGATCACTTTTCTGGGCCCGAGCCACGTTACCGTGCGGCCAGCGAGCGAGAGGCCCAGCACAGCTCCTGCCGCCATGGTGAGCCCAATGATGCTCATGTCGAACGTGCTCGCCCCGAGGTGGTCACGCACCGCGGGGAGCCGTGAGAGCCAATTGCCAAAGCCAAACCCAAACGCGGTAAACACAATGAGTACGCCGGTTACCCAGCGCGCGGGCGTGGGTGCGGGGTTGACTGCGGCCACGGTACTCCTGAAAACGGGGGCCGCGAAACGGCCGAACCTTCAGATTCTACTGCTCCCAGGTGACCAGAATGCAACGTACGTCAGACACCAAGTACGATCCACCGATCACCGCGAACGCGCAGCCCAAGCGTCGTTGCGCGCGCGAGCATAAAGACAACCGTGAAGCTCGCGACAAGCGCAATAAGCGCCGGAATTCCCGAGGGCACGAGTCTCGTCACTAGCCAGAGGATCGGAAGATACACGAGCAAGTTCACCATGCTCGTCCAGGCGAGATAGCGGGCATCTCCCGCGCCCATGAGCACCCCGTCGAGCACGAACACGTAGGCGCCGATCGGCAGCGTCAGCCCGAGCACGATGAGGGCAGGCGGGAGAATTTCGAGGACCCCCGCATCGTTCGTGAACACCCACCCGATTACCGGGCTCGCGAGCACGAGCACCGCACCAAGCACCGCGCTACAGACAAACCCCCAGAACACCGTACGGCGCAACACGAAACGGGCACGGTCGGCGTTTCGTGCGCCGAGCGCATCGCCGACGAGTGCCTGCGCAGCGATGGCCAGCGCATCAAGCGCGAACGCCGCGGTCGTGAAGATAGTGAATACGACCTGGTACGCCGCAGTTGCCGTCGTTCCGTGGCTTGTCGCGGCGAACACCGTCGCGAGAAATGCGGCGCGCAACCCAGCGGTGCGAATGAACAGCCACCCACCAGAACGCCCTGCTTGCGCGAGACCGTCTTGGTGCGGCCACGCGCTTGCACCTGCCAGAACGGCGTGGCGGGCAATGACCAATACGTACACGAGCACCATCGCCCACTGTGCGACGACCGTGCCCCACGCGCTCCCCGCAATGCCCCACCCGAGCCCATAGATGAACCACCAGTTCAGCAGCGCGTTCAGCGTGAACCCGATTGTAGCGACCCAGAGCGGTGTGCGAGTATCTTGCAGTCCACGCAAGAGCCCACTCGCTGCAAACACCACGAGCATCGCTGGGATGCCCAGGCACGACACAGTGAGGTAGGTGAACGCCTGGTCTGTTGTAACTTGATCCGCCCCAAACGCGCGCACGAGCGGCCCGCTCGCGGCCCAGATCACACCTCCCACAATCACCCCTATGGCGAGCGCAAGCCAGAGCCCATCGACTCCCGCCTGCACTGCACCGCGGATATCGCCCGCACCTCGCCTGCGCGCAACGAGCGGTGTCGTCGAATAAGCGAGAAAGATCATAAGCCCGACTGCCGTTTGCAGGACGGCCGCCGCGATGGCGAGACCCGCAAGCGGTGCAGCGCCCAGGTGGCCAATGAGCGCCGAGTCGACAATGAGGAACATCGGCTCGGCGATGAGCGCTCCGAGCGCCGGGATCGCAAGATGCGCGACGCTGCGGTCAATCGCGCGGCGGGAAGTTGGTCCTGTCGCTGGTGGGCTCGAGGGGGTACTCGACGGCATGCAGACAGCGTATCGGGTGCGGGCGCTAGGCTTGAGTTCATGAGCAACGAAGCGCTTTCCCACGGCACATCTGGCATTGATCTGACAGAGCTTGACCCCGAGACCCGCCCGCAAGACGACCTGTTCACACACGTGACAGGAAAGTGGAGTGCACGCACTGAGATACCCGCAGATAAGGCGCGCTACGGCTCGTTCGCGGTGCTCGCAGAGAACGCCGAAGAAGCGGTGCGTGACATCATCACGCACACCGACGCTCCCGCATCCGGACTCATCACGGGCGGAGCCGAGGCGGAGGCAGATAAGGTTGCCGCGCTCTATTCGAGCTTCATGGACACCGGTCGCGTTGATTTTCTTGGCCCTGAGCCAATCTGGGACGACCTCGAACAGGTGGTGGCGATCTCGTCAATCGATGAGCTCGTGCGGGTGACGGCGCAGCTCGAACGTCAGGGCCTGAGCGGCTTCTTCGGCATGTTCGTTGACAACGATCCCGGCGACCCGGCGCGCTACATCGTGTTCGTCATGCAGGGCGGCATTGGCTTGCCCGACGAGTCGTACTACCGCGAAGAGCAGTTCGCTGAGATTCGTGAGCAGTACCTCGCGCACATCGAGCGCATGCTCACCCTTGCGGGGCTCAGTGAGGCGGATCGGCTTGCGGGGCTCGCATTCGACCTCGAAACACGCATCGCAGCATCGCACTGGGACACCGTGGCGAGCCGAGACATTCAGAAGCTCTACAACCTGCGCGACTTCGCCGGGCTCAAAGAGCTCACCCCCCAGCTTGACTGGTCGACATATCTCGAAGCAATGGGGGCACCAGAAAGCGCCTTTGCAGAGGTTGTCGCTGCCCAGCCCGATGCACTTTCGGGCATCGCCGCGCTGCTCACCGAAGTCGAGCTGCCGGCCTGGCGTGCCTGGCTCGCGTGGTCAGTCGTGCGGTCATCTGCGGCACTGCTCTCGACCGAAATCTCGCGCGCGAACTTTGACTTCTACGGCACCGCACTCACCGGGGCGACTGAGCAGCGCGAACGCTGGCGCCGAGGCGTCTCGTTCGTCGAGGGTGCGATGGGCGAGGCCGTTGGCAGGCTCTACGTCGAGCGTCACTTCGATGAAAACTCGAAGGCCGCAATGGACGAGCTCGTCGAACACCTCATCGGCGCATACAGCGACTCAATCAAGGAGCTCAGCTGGATGGGCGCCGAGACCCGGGAGCGTGCGCTCGAAAAGCTCGGCAAGTTCACCCCCAAGATCGGCTACCCAGTGAAATGGCGCGACTACTCTGCGCTCGCCGCAGATTCGGGCGACCTGCTCGGAAACTCGCGTCGCGTCGCTGAATATGAATTCACACGTGAACTCGAAAAGATCGGCAAGCCCATTGACCATGACGAGTGGTTCATGACCCCCCAGACGGTGAACGCGTATTACAACCCGGGAATGAATGAGATCGTCTTCCCCGCTGCGATTCTCCAGCCTCCGTTCTTCGATGCTTCATGGGATGCCGCCGCGAACTTCGGCGCAATCGGCGCAGTCATCGGTCACGAGATCGGCCACGGTTTTGACGATCAGGGCTCGCGCTACGATGGCGACGGCAAGCTCACCGATTGGTGGACCGAGAAAGATCGTGAGGCATTCGAGAAGCTCACTGCCGCACTTATCGGGCAGTACAACGCGCTCTCACCACAGGGTGCCGACGGAAAGACTGTCAACGGCGAACTCACAATCGGTGAGAATATTGGTGACCTCTCGGGCCTCGAGATCGCCTGGAAGGCGTACCAGCGCTCGTTGAACGGCGCGGAATCACCTGTGATTGACGGGCTCACCGGCGCTGAGCGCTTCTTCCTTGCGTGGGCACAGGCTTGGCAGCAGAAATCGAGGCCAGCTGAAACTGTGAGGTTGCTCACCATCGATCCGCACTCGCCGAATGAGTTCCGCTGCAACCAGATCGTGAAGAACCTCGCGGCGTTCCACGAGGCCTACGACACGAAGCCGGGCGACGGACTCTACCTGGCTCCCGAAGAGCGCGTGAGCATTTGGTAGTGATCCGCGCATGAGTAGACAGTCGATGTACCTGTGGTTTCCCGGGATAGCCGGCGAAGCGCTGCACGCGTACCAAGAAGTATTTGGCGGAACACTCACGCTGCATACCTACGCCGAGTTTGGTCGCCCCGATGGTCCACCCGATGCGATCGCGCATGGGGAGCTGAGTGGGCGAGTGCACCTGTACGCCGCCGATGCGTCAGCAGACGAAGACGCTGTGGACATGCGGGGGGTGAGCATCGCGCTTCTCGGGACTGCGGACGGAGCGACGCTGACCGAATGGTTCGAGCGGTTGGCAGACGGCGGCCGCGTGCTTGATCCGCTCCAGCAGCGTGGCTGGGGCGCGCACGACGGGCAGGTGCTCGACAAATTTGGCGTGCGTTGGCTCATCGGTTACGAAGGGTAACCGGGGCTATTCGCCACCAGGCGCAGGCGTTCCTTGCGTGAGCGCCTTGCGCTCTGCTTTCTCAAGTCTGCGCTCGGCCTTGAGTTCCGCCTTCTCGAGTTTGCGCACCTTGCGAGGGAGTTTCGTTGGGATCTCCGCGAGGAATTCAGGGAAGGTCAGTGGCGCGGGGCCGAAGGTGCGGCGCGCATTCTTCACGATGCGCCCGCCGAGCACGCGGTTACCAGCTCCACCTATCACCGCACCGACTCCGTACGGAATCACTTTGCCGATGACTGAAGCGGTACCCTTCTTCGCGAGTTGCTTCAAAAAAAGCTTGCGCAGCTGATCCACCGCGGGGGAGACGAGATTCTTTGGCATCGACCTCGTGATGATCTCGCCCCAAAACGCGTTCTTCACGGTGCCGCCGGCGACCTGACCGGTGATCTGACGTAAAAGCGACGCACCCTCTTCGCCGAGCATGAGGGAAAGAATGAGCGCGTGTGCCCGATCGCGGTCAGAGAGCACGAGACCGTGCATTTCAGCGACGGCGTGCCCGAAGAGCGTGGTCGCCTCCACAAACCCGATGGTCTCCGCGCTCGAGATTGCGAGCGCTGCCACCGTGCCAACCCCGGGAACGGCGGCGGTAGCGCCGACACCAGCACCGCCAGCCATGACTGTCGTGAGGTAATGCTTTTCAAGCAGAGAGATAATCGCCGCGGGGCTTGCCTCAGGATGACGGGCACGGAGCCTACGAATGTGGCCGAGTACGATCGGGCGCTGCACCGAGAGCACGCGGTCGAGGGTTTTCGCGATTGCCGGGTGACCGACGCCGGGCGGCCTCCCCTGCCCATTGTCAGCGCCGACTCTGAACCTGTCGCCGACCGGTTCGAGCGGAATGGCGTCGACAATGATTGTGGGTTCGCCCTCGGGGCGAGGTGCGTAGCGGGGCGTGTTGCTGGGTGTGCTCATGCGCTCGCCGGTGCAGCGGAGGATACGTGTTCGACGCATGCCGAGTCAGCGTGTGTCTCGCAGGCAGCGAAGCGCGTGAGACACCCTGGCTTGCTGCAGTCGGCGAGTTTTGCGGTGGCGGATCCACACAATGCACACTCGCCAAGCACCTTGGCGCCGGGAGCAAAGTCCATTGCTTCGCGGCCGTCGAACACCGCAAGGGACCCCTCCCAGAGCCCATCGTTGCCAAACGTTTCGCCATAACGGACGATGCCGCCGTCGATTTGGTAGACCTCTTCAAACCCGCGCGCGACCATTGCCGCGGAAAGAATCTCGCAGCGAATCCCGCCAGTGCAGTACGTGACGATCGGCTTGCCCTTGATGTCATCGAAAGCGCCAGATTCGATCTGCGTGATGAAGTCGTGCGTCGTTTTCACATCGGGAACGATCGCGCCCTTGAACTTGCCGATCTCGGCCTCCCAAGCATTGCGCCCATCGAAGAACACCACGTCGTCGCCGCGCGACGCCACGAGCTCGTTCACTGCCTTCGGGGAAAGGTGTTTGCCGCCCCCGACCACGCCGCGAGCGTCAACGACGGTCTCATCGGGGATGCCAAATGCGACGAGCTCGTCGCGCACCTTCACGCTGAGCTTCGGGAAATCTGCGATCTGTTTCCAGGGGGCTCTGCGATCCACACCCTTGAGGAGCTTGGGTTCTGAGGCAAGGAAGCCGGTGCCGTCGCTCCACTTCACCTCGAGGCCTGCGAACGGACCGAACTCGCGGGTGCGTTTGAGGTACTGCTTGCATGCGTCAGTCTCGCCACCCACAGTGCCGTTGATGCCGTGTTTCGACACAATGATGCGGCCGCGCAACCCAAGGGAATCGCACAGTTCGCGCTGCCAGAGCCGCACGGCTTCGGGGTCTTGGACTGGGGCAAATGCGTAGTACAGCAAAATCTTAGGGTCGCTCACGATCACAATGGTACGTCCTCATGATGAGAAATGTGAGATACACGTTGCGAAGACGCCTCGAAGCGCATAGAGTTGATACTTGGCTATGCGCCGTCCCAGTGCATAGACCGCGGGAACCGAAGCTTGTGTGCAAACACGGGCGGGATCCCGCCGACAAGAAATCTTGGGTGAGGCCGTCCGGTCTCACGGTATGAGAGGAAACATCATGGCAGCAGTGTGCCAGGTGACAGGCGCCGTTCCCGGCTTCGGTCACAGCATTTCGCACTCGCACCGTCGCACCAAGCGTCGGTTCGATCCGAATATCCAGAAGAAGACTTACTTCGTGCCGTCACTCGGCCGCAAGGTGACTCTGACCCTCTCGGTCAAGGGCATCAAGCGCATCGACGCTCGTGGTATCGAAGCAGTAGTTGCTGATCTGCAGAAGCGTGGGGTGAAGCTCTAGTGGCAAAGGATAAGGACGTACGTCCGATTATCAAGCTGAAGTCGACGGCTGGCACCGGGTTCACCTACGTGACCCGTAAGAACCGTCGCAACACCCCAGACCGTCTCGTGCTCAAGAAGTACGATCCGGTTATCCGTCAGCACGTCGAATTCCGAGAGGAGCGCTAAACATGGCTAAGAAGAGCATGATTGCGAAGAACAAGCAGCGTCAAGAGATCGTCGCTCGTTACGCTGAAAAGCGCCTCGAGCTGAAGAAGGCCCTCATTGACCCCAATGGCACCGATGAGAGCCGTGAGGCTGCTCGCGTAGGCCTCCAGAAGCTTCCCCGCAACGCTTCGCCCGTTCGCGTGCGTAGCCGCGACGTCATCGATGGCCGCCCCCGTGGCGTGCTCTCGAAGTTCGGTGTTTCACGTGTTCGCTTCCGCGACATGGCACACCGTGGCGAGCTGCCAGGCATCACCAAGTCGAGCTGGTAACAGCCCGACCATTGTTTCTACGGAGCTGGTGACCGCCCGGTAGTAACAACTTCCCGAAGAGTCGGGGTGGATCATAACTGATCTACCCCGACTCTTCGCGTTTGTGGGGCGCGTGGTGCGAAAAATTGAGCTGAGGGCGAATCCCGTCCATCGAAATCCGAGAAAATCCGCGGAATCTTGCCACTTTTACGTCAACGTAGGGTAGATTCATACCGATCAAACTGATCGGAACCTCCGTACTGGAGGGGACACCCGTTACTCGATCAGGGGCCGGCCGAGACTCGGTCTCTGCCCTGAAAGGACACAACATGGCACTCAACAAGACTGAGCTCGTTGCAAAGATCGCCGCAGAGACCGGCCAGAGCCAGGCCGCAGTTTCAAACGTACTCGACGGCCTCTTCGCTGCCGTTTCAGAGACTGTTGCCGCTGGCGAAAAGGTTTCGATCCCGGGCTGGCTCTCATTTGAGACCGCGACCACCGCTGCTCGCACCGGCCGTAACCCTCGCACCGGCGAGACCATCAACATCCCCGCTGGCAAGCGCGTGAAGGTTTCGGTTGGTTCGAAGCTCAAGGCTGCCGTGAAGTAACTTTTCACACGGTATAGAGTCCCCTTGGTGCCTCGGCATCAGGGGGACTTTGTCTGTGGTGGGGCGTAAGCTAGCTCGGTGACCAAGACCACTGATCCCGCAACTATTCGTCCCTGGCCAGCTCTCTGGTCGCTCGTGCTCGGGTTCTTCATGATCTTGATTGACACGACGATCGTGTCGGTCGCAAACCCGACGATTATGGCCAGTCTCAGCACTGACATGACTTCGGTGCTGTGGGCAACAAGCGCATACTTGCTCGCCTATGCGGTGCCGCTACTTATCACCGGAAGGCTCGGCGACCGTTTTGGCCCGCGACGGTTGTATCTCATTGGGCTCACGGTGTTTGCTCTTGCCTCGCTCGTGTGCGGCTTTGCGCCGACCATTGAGGCGCTTATCGGTGCACGCATCTTCCAGGGGCTCGGCGCTGCAGCAATGACGCCGCAGACCATGACAGTGATTACGCGTATCTTTGCTCCTCGCGAGCGCGGGCAGGCGATGGCCGTGTGGGGCATCACCGCGGGTGTTGCGACGCTCGTCGGCCCCATCCTCGGCGGGTTCCTCATCGACGCGGTCGGGTGGGAGTGGATCTTCTTCATCAACGTACCGGTGGCAATCGTTGGGTTCATTCTCGCGATGCGGTTTGTTCCGGTGCTCGAGACCCACGAACACAAGCTTGATTGGGTTGGGGTGGTACTCAGCGCCGTGGGCATGTTTCTTGTTGTCTTCGCGATTCAAGAGGGTGAGAACTTTGACTGGGGCCAGATCTGGGGCCCAATTTCGGTCTGGCTACTCATCGTCGTCGGCATTGTCGTGCTCGTCGCGTTTGTGTGGTGGCAGCGTGTGCAGCGAGGCGAGCCATTGCTGCCACTGCGCATTTTCCGAGACCGTAACTTCTCCGTGGGCACGATTGCGATCACTACGGTCGGGTTTGCGATCACGGCCATGAGCATGCCGTTAATGTTCTTCTTCCAACTGGTAATGGGGCTCACCCCAACGCAATCTGCACTGATGCTTATGCCGATGGCGGTCATCTCAGCGGGGCTTGCCCGCCCGGTCGGGCTCGCGATCGATCGCGGAGACCCGCGCCGCCTTGCCACCTTTGGGCTCCTCATGGTCGCTGCCGGGCTCGTGCTGTACGTCGTGCTGCTGCGTCCTGATACCTCGGTCTGGTTGCTCCTCATTCCAAGTGCGGTGCTGGGCGTGGCAAACGCCTTCATGTGGGGCCCGCTGTCAGCGATTACGACGTTCAATCTGCGTCTCGACCTCGCTGGTGCTGGTTCTGGCGTGTACAACACCTCACGGCAAGTCGGCGCAGTGCTCGGCTCAGCAGCGATCACCGCACTCATGACGGCAAGGCTCGCGACACAGTTTGGCGCCGGTTCTTCGGGGGACATGTCGATGAATGGTGGATCAGGCCAGCTGCCCGAGCAGTTGCAGGGCGGGTTCGCGCTGGCGATGGCGCAATCTATGATTTTGCCCGCCGCGGTGATTCTTGTGGGTGCGGCCATCACCCTGTGGTTTGCACCCCGGCCTGCGATCCGCGACGGTAGTCTCAAGTCATGACTATGCGGGGCGGCCACGGGGGCCGAGTGTCGGGCGGCGACTTTGCGGCGCAGAAGAAACTCAACCGCTCTGCCCCGAAAGTGGCCAACCTCGGCTCGCGCATCGCCGAGCTCTTTCGGCCGTATCGGGCACCGCTCGCGGTCATTATCGTGCTCGTACTTGTCTCCGCAGCACTCGGCATCGTTCCGCCCCTCATCACCCAGCGTGTGTTCGACGATGGGCTATTCCCCCTCAACGGTGGCGGCCCAAACATGCCGGTGCTCGGGTGGCTCGTCGGCCTCATGATCATTGTGTTTGTTGTCTCTTCGGTGCTGGGCGTGGTGCAGACCTACTTCACAACCCGTGTTGGCAACCGGGTAATGGGCGACCTGCGCATCAAGCTCTTCTCCCACCTGCAGTCGATGGAGCTCGGGTTCTTCACCCGCACGAAAACGGGCGTGATCCAGTCAAGGCTGCAGAACGACGTCGGTGGTGTTGCCAACGTGCTCACCAACACGGTGTCGAACATCATCGGCAACACCGTAACGGTCATTGCGGCTGCGGTCGCCATGATTCTGCTCAGCTGGAAGCTCACGATTATCGCGCTTATCCTTATGCCGGTGCTCGTCATTGCGCAGCGTCGCGTGGGCCAGGTGCGCGCCCGTATTGCGGGGCAGACCCAAGAATCACTCTCTGAGATGACGGCGATTACACAGGAGTCGCTCTCGATCTCGGGAGTGCTCCTCGCGAAGACCTATTCGCGTCAGACGATGGAGACGGAACGCTACGCGAACGAGAACCGTCGGCAGATCTCGCTGCAGGTGCGCCAGGCGATGAGCGGACAGACGTTCTTCGCGATTGTGAACGTGTTCCTCTCAGCTGTTCCTGCGATTGTGTACCTCGTATCGGGCTGGCTCATTTTGCAGGCGACGGGGGAGGGATTTGACTCAGGTATCACGGCGGGCACAATCGTAGCCTTCACCACGATCCAATCAAGGCTCCTCTTCCCGCTCATGGCGCTCATGCGTGTGGCGCTCGATTTGCAGACCTCGAGCGCCTTATTTGCTCGCATCTTTGAGTACCTTGATTTGAAGCCCGCGATTGTGGATCGTGCAGATGCGGTGAAGCCCTCGGAAGCAGCCGGAGAAGCTGGGCGCATCACATTCGACGATGTCGTTTTCCGCTACCCCGACGCGGACGAGAGTGACCCACCGATCATCGATCATGTCTCGTTCGAGGTGAAACCTGGGGAGTTTGTCGCATTCGTTGGTGCGTCAGGGTCTGGGAAGACCACGATTGGGTCGCTCGTACCGAGGCTGTACGACGTTGGGTCGGGTACGGTGAAATATGGCGGCCAAGACGTGCGCAACCTCAAGCAAGAGGCGCTCATGGACAAGATCGGTGTCGTGTCGCAAGAGCCCTACCTCTTTCACGCCACCATTGCGGAGAACCTGCGGTACGCGAAGCCCGATGCGACTCAGGCAGAGCTCGAAGCCGCGGCGAAACTCGCAAATATTCACGAGACGATCGCGTCGTTCTCCGAGGGGTACGACACGGTGGTGGGCGAGCGCGGATACCGACTTTCAGGTGGCGAGAAGCAGCGCATCGCGATCGCGCGCGTACTGCTCAAGAACCCGCGCGTACTCGTGCTCGATGAGGCAACGAGTGCGCTCGATACAGTGAACGAGCGCACGGTGCAGCGCGCGCTCGACGACGCACGTGCGGGGCGCACGACAATCGCGATTGCGCATAGGCTCTCGACCATTGAGCATGCTGACCGCATCTACGTGGTGCGCGCCGGTCGCATCATTGAGCAGGGCACGCATGAGGAACTCCTTGAACTCGGTGGCAACTACGCGGAGTTGTACGCGCAGCAAAGCTGAGGTGTGCGCTGCGAGGTGTGCGGCAGACGGTGCGTGTAAAAACTGGGCCCGCGTAAGGAGTAAACTCGGCCCGTGAGCTCCAACGGTCGGCAGATTACCCAGTCAAGCAAGCTCGCCGGCGTGCGTTACGACGTACGCGGCCCGATTCTCGAAGAGGCACAGCGCCTGGAACGAGCGGGCACCGAGGTACTCAAACTGAACATCGGCAACCCCGCGCCATTCGGGTTTGAGGCTCCGCCGGAGATCGTCGAGGCTGTGTGCCGGGCGCTTCCACTCGCGCAGGGGTACAGCGATTCGCGCGGCATACTGTCGTCGCGTGAAGCTGTTGCGCAGCATTACAGCGCACTCGGGGTCACAGGAGTCGATGCCGACGATGTGTTTCTGGGCAACGGGGTGAGCGAACTTATTTCGCTCGTGTTGCAGGCGCTCGTGAGCCACGGGGACGAAATTCTCGTGCCGTCGCCCGACTACCCGTTGTGGACTGCGCAGGTCACGCTGCAGGGTGGGCGCGCGGTGCATTATCCCTGTGACGAGACGAACGGGTGGATGCCAGACCTCGAGGTCATTGAGACGCTCATTACCCCGCACACTAAGGGCATTGTGCTCATTAACCCGAACAACCCGACCGGCGCGGTGTATTCGAGTGAGCTGGTGCGTGGGTTTGCTGCGCTCGCTGAACGCCACGGCATCGTGCTCATGGCTGACGAGATCTATGACCGCGTTCTGTACGGTGATGCGACGCACGAGCACGCTGCGCTGCATGTTTCCGAGACACTCTGCCTGACGTTCGGCGGCATGTCGAAGTCGCACCGCGTCGCGGGCTATCGTGCGGGGTGGGTCGTGGCGAGCGGTAATACCTCGGTTGCAAGTAACTTTCTCGAAGGCCTCACCTTGCTCGCAAACATGCGAATGTGTGCGAGTGTGCCATCGCAATACGCGATCCCTGTCGCACTCAAGCTTGAGTCTTCGATTGATGCACTGTGCGCGCCTGGAGGCCGGTTGTACGAGCAGCGCAATGCGGCGCATTCCTTGCTCACCCAGATTCCTGGGGTTTCGTGCGAACTGCCGGGTGGCGCAATGTATCTGTTTCCGAGGCTTGATCCGGAACGGTATCCCATCGAAGACGATCAGGCGTTTGTCATCGACCTGTTGCGTGCCACCAATGTGCTCGTCACGAACGGGAGCGGCTTTAACCTTCCCACCCCAGATCATCTCCGATTCGTGACCCTGCCTGAGGTGTCGGTGCTCACCGAGGCAATTGAGCGGATCGGTGAGTACCTTGACGAGATTCGAGTGGCCTAAATATGGCGATTCGCATACTCGCTGTTGGGAAGAAGCACGAGAAGTGGGTCTCGGAAGGTATTGACCGGTACGAGCGGCGATTGAGGAAACCGTTTGATGTGTCGTGGCAGTTATTGCCGCATTCCTCGCGCGAGGGCGATGCTGCCAGGAGCGAGGAGTCCGAGCGTATGCTGCAGCGTGTGGATCGCGATGCTTTCCTCGTGCTGCTCGACGAGCGCGGGGTAAATTTCGACTCGCCTGCACTCGCTGGGAAGCTGCAAGGGGCGTTTGACCGTGGGCGGCAGATCGTGCTCGTCATCGGTGGCGCATATGGCGTAGATGATCGGGTGCGCGAGCGCGCCGACCTCGTGTGGAGTCTTTCGAAGCTCGTCTTTCCCCATCAGCTGGTGCGGCTCATCATCTCAGAACAGTTGTATCGCGCGCAGGAGATAGCTGCCGGGCGACCGTACCACCACGTGTAGCCGCGAGAAAGGGTGTTTCGCGCCGGAACACGAATGTCAGAGGGTCCGTTTATTCTCTGAGCATGTCACCGTTTCGTTTGAGCGTTAGGGCTCTTCCCGCTCGTTCGCAGTCCTCCGTGCGGCCGGTCGACCCTGTGCCCGTTGCAGTTCCGTGGCGGGTGACCGGGCGCTCGCTCGGCATCATCGAGATCGAACACCGTGGCACCGAGCCCGCTCATCAGGTGCGTTTTGCGCTCTCAGGCGCAGGCATGCTCGGGCTGTCGCTCCCGAGCACACTGTGGCCTGGCGAACGCGTACGGGTGGCCGTGCGCGGTGCGCGCACCGACGGCGCTGCAACGGCGCATGACGCGATGCTCGTGATGCGTTGGTTTCAACCCGATGGGACGGAGCTCTTGTGGCCGATCGCAATCGAATAGTGAGTTTCTATCCTTGCCGAACATCGCGCACAAGGTCGGCGACGCTCGTGTCTAGTGCGTCGGCAATACGCACGAGTGTGTCGAGGCTTGGATTTGAGGATCCGCGTTCGATGCGTGCGAGATTCGATGCGTGCACGTTTGAGCGGGTGGCAAGCGTTTGCCTGCTCACGCCGGAACGATCACGAAGTTCGCGAATGCGGGTGCCGGTAACGAACGATGGTGTGGTGAGAAAGTGTTGGGTCATGCCCGCATCATTGCCTATTTTGCTGGCCCAGCACAGCGTGGAAACTACCGCTGTGGAGAGGACGTTTTCGGGCATAATTCGGGCTCCAACGGCGTTGATATATGTGTGGGCGCAGTATCAGACCGACACGCCGAGTGGTGTTGTGGATCGAAAATTCTTTTTCCCTCTACAGCCTGTGGATAACTCGTCGTGAGGGGCGAGATCTCGCCAAAAGTTTTCCCCATCTGGGTGTTCAGAACGGTGGAAATCAGGTGGAAAACTACATCGGTGTAACTACACCATGTTGTGGTTGGTCTTGATGTGGTTCACTAGATGTTGTGCCTCAGATGGGGCAAGGACTTTGTGAGAGAAGGGTAAAAACAATGGCAGTAACGGTCTACACCAAGCCGTCGTGTGTTCAGTGCACCGCAACCTACCGAGCTCTCGATAGCCAAGGCATCGAGTACGAAATTCACGACCTCTCTGAGGACGAGATGGCGCTGCAGACGGTGAAGGAGCTTGGATACCTTCAGGCACCCGTTGTCGTCACCGACGAAGAGCACTGGTCAGGCTTCCGCCCCGACAAGATTGCAGATCTCGCCGGCCGACTGGCGTAATGCGGAGGGAGGCGCGGTCTCCGTGGCCAATCTGGTGTATTTCTCCAGCGTTTCGGGGAACACGCACCGCTTTGTCGAGAAGCTCGGCATCCAGGCGCAGCGCATCCCCCTCTACGCGCACGATGAGGCCCTCAAGGTCTCAGAGCCGTACGTGTTGTTGATCCCTACCTACGGGGGAGGACCAGACACTCGGGCAGTACCGAAGCAAGTGATCAAGTTTCTCAACGATGAGCAGAACCGATCATTTCTCCGGGGTGTCATGGCGGCAGGTAACACGAACTTCGGTGAGGCATACGGCCTTGCGGGCACGATTATCGCTCGCAAGTGCCAGGTGCCTTTCCTCTACAGGTTCGAACTCTTTGGAACACCGGACGACGTTCTCGCCGTCCAAGAAGGATTGGAAAAGTTTTGGAAACAGCAGTAATGGAACCAGGGCTCGATTCATCGAAGATCAGTGAGATGGATTACCACTCCCTGAACGCGATGCTGAACCTGTACGACGCAAACGGCAAGATCCAGTTCGATAAGGACCGCGAGGCTGCTCGTCAGTACTTCCTGCAGCATGTGAACCAAAACATGGTGTTCTTCCACAACTTCGAAGAGCGCCTGCGCTACCTCGTCGACAACGATTACTACGAGAAGGCACTGCTCGACCAGTACTCGACGAAGTTCATTGAAACGCTCACCGACGAGGCATTTGCGCTGAAGTTCCGCTTCCCCGCATTCCTCGGTGCGTTCAAGTTCTTTACCTCGTACGCGCTGAAGACGTTTGATGGCAAGCGCTACCTCGAGCGGTTTGAAGATCGCGTCGTCATGGTGTCGCTCGGCCTCGCGCAGGGCGACGAGGATCTCGCACGCGGGTACATGCGCGAGATGATCTCCGGTCGGTTCCAGCCGGCAACGCCAACGTTCTTGAACCTCGGTAAGGCACAGCGCGGCGAGCTCGTCTCCTGCTTCCTGCTGCGCATCGAAGACAACATGGAGTCGATCTCGCGCGGCATCAACTCGTCGCTGCAGCTCTCAAAGCGCGGCGGCGGCGTCGCGCTCTCCCTCTCGAACATTCGTGAGCAGGGCGCCCCGATCAAGAAGATTGAGAACCAGTCGTCGGGCATCATTCCCGTGATGAAGCTACTCGAAGACAGCTTCAGCTACGCGAACCAGCTTGGCGCGCGTCAGGGTGCAGGCGCCGTGTACCTGAACGCACACCACCCAGACATCATGCGCTTCCTCGACACCAAGCGTGAGAACGCTGACGAGAAGATCCGCATTAAGACGCTCTCGCTCGGCGTCGTAGTTCCAGACATCACGTTCGAACTCGCGAAGAAGAACGAGGACATGTACCTCTTCTCGCCGTACGACGTCGAGAAGGTATACGGAGTACCCTTCGGCGACATCTCGGTCACCGAGAAGTACGCCGAGATGGTTGACGACTCGCGCATCTCGAAGACGAAGATCAGTGCGCGTCACTTCTTCCAGACGGTCGCAGAGCTGCAGTTCGAGTCGGGCTACCCCTACATCGTGTTCGAAGACACGGTGAACAAGGCGAACCCGATCAAGGGCCGCATCAACATGTCGAACCTCTGCTCCGAGATTCTCCAGGTGAACACTCCGACCACCTACAACGATGACCTCAGCTACAAAGACATCGGCAAGGACATCTCCTGCAACCTCGGCTCGATGAACATCGCCATGATGATGGACGGCGAAAACTTCAGCGAGTCGGTTGAGATGGCGATCCGCTCACTCACCGCGGTGAGCGACATGAGCCACATCTCGTCGGTCCGTTCGATCGAAGACGGCAACGACCGGTCGCACGCTATCGGCCTCGGCCAGATGAACCTGCACGGCTACCTCGCTCGCGAGCACGTGCACTACGGTTCAGAAGAAGGCATCGACTTCACGAACATCTACTTCTACACGATCCTGTTCCACGCACTCAAGGCGTCGAATACGATCGCGATCGAGCGCAAGCAGACGTTCGAGGGCTTCGAGGATTCGAAGTACGCATCGGGCGAGTTCTTCGACAAGTACACCGATGAGGTGTGGGAGCCGGCAACCGAGCGCACCCGCGAGTTGTTCGAGAAGTCTGGGGTCGCAATTCCGACTCAGGATGACTGGCGTGGGCTCAAGGCGAGCATCATGGAGCACGGTATCTACAACCAGAACCTCCAGGCTGTGCCGCCGACTGGCTCGATCTCGTACATCAACAACTCGACGTCATCGATCCACCCGATCGCCTCGAAGGTAGAGATTCGTAAGGAAGGCAAGCTCGGGCGTGTGTACTACCCGGCTCCCTTCATGACGAACGACAACCTCGAATACTACGAAGACGCGTACGAGATCGGTGCCGAGAAGGTCATCGACACGTACGCCGCGGCGACGCAGCACGTGGATCAGGGCCTGTCGCTCACGCTGTTCTTCAAGGACACGGCGACGACGCGCGACATCAACAAGGCGCAGATCTACGCATGGCGCAAGGGCATCAAGACGATCTACTACATCCGTCTTCGCCAGATGGCACTCGAGGGCACCAGCATGGATGAGTGTGTCAGCTGCATGCTCTAATTGCCAAGCGATCTTCAATTACTCACATCAATAGAAGGAAATGATGAACTTCAAGTTGGGGCACGCCGTTCAGGCGATCAACTGGAACCGTATCGAGGACGATAAAGATCTAGAGGTCTGGAATCGTCTCGTCAACAACTTCTGGTTGCCCGAGAAGGTGCCGCTGTCGAACGACGTGCAGTCGTGGGCGACGCTCACCGACGAAGAGAAGCTGCTCACCATGCGGGTATTCACGGGCCTCACGCTGCTCGACACCATTCAGGGCACTGTCGGCGCGGTCTCACTCATTCCCGATGCGATTACCCCGCACGAGGAAGCCGTCTACACGAACATTGCGTTCATGGAGTCGGTGCACGCGAAGAGCTACTCGTCGATCTTCTCGACGCTGAGCTCGACGCAGCAGATCGATGAGGCGTTCCGCTGGTCGACCGAGAATGAGAACCTGCAGAAGAAGGCTCGCATCATCGTCGACTACTACGAGGGCGACGATCCACTCAAGCGCAAGGTCGCTTCGACGCTGCTCGAGTCGTTCTTGTTCTACTCGGGCTTCTACCTGCCGATCTACTGGTCGTCAAAGGCGAAGCTCACGAACACGGCAGACCTGATCCGCCTCATCATTCGCGACGAGGCCGTGCACGGGTACTACATCGGGTACAAGTTTCAGAAGGGCCTCGAGAACGAGACCGAGGAGCGCCGCCAGGAGCTCAAGGATTACACGTTCTCGCTCATGTACGAGCTCTACGAGAACGAGGTGAAGTACACGCAGGATCTCTACGATCCGGTGGGCCTCACTGAAGACGTGAAGAAGTTTCTTCACTACAACGCGAACAAGGCGCTCATGAACCTCGGCTACGAGCCGATGTTTCCGAAGGAAATGACCGACGTCAACCCGGCCATCCTCTCGGCGCTCTCACCGAACGCAGACGAGAACCACGACTTCTTCTCGGGTTCGGGATCGTCGTACGTCATTGGCAAGGCGGAGGCCACCGAAGACGAGGATTGGGACTTCTAAGAGTTCTTCACTGAGGCATCAGGTACATACCTGATCACACTCCTAGTCCGCGAATTCTCGCAGATTGGGTGCATTTTCTGTAGTCAAGAGCTCAGAACCAGCTTTCGGCAAGCAGCTGCAGCGAACGATTGCGCACGGCAGGATCGAAGGCGTAAGTGCAGGTAATGAGCTCGTCGGCACCGGTGCGCTTCACGAACGCTTCGAGCTGCTCCTTCGCGGTCTCCGGCGAACCGACTGCCTTGATCTGGAGCATCGGGTTGGTGCCCGAGCCGGGGAGCGTTCCGGGATCGACAGGAGGCTGAAGCTTTCGACTCTTGCCGGTAAGCACATCTCCGAACATCTGCTCGATGACTGTGAATTCCCGCTGCGCCTCTTCGTCGGTGTCGGCGATCATCACGTTGATGCCGGCCATCACATAGGGCTCAGTGATCTGGGCGGTGGGAGCATCAGCAGTGAATGCGTCTCGGTACACCTCGATGGCCTGGTCGACCTGGTTCGGCGCGAAGTGCGAGGCGACAGAAAATGGCAACCCCAACTGACCCGCGATCGACGCGCCGTTCACCGTCGAGCCCAATACCCAGATCGGTACCTCGGTTCCCAGCGAGCCCGCAGACATAATTGGCATGCTGTGGGCGGTTCCGGTATCACTGAACCAACCCTGCAGATCATAGATGCTGCGAGCGAATGCCTGTGGCTCGGCAGAAGACCGGCTGAGCGCCTGAGCGGTCATCCCATCCGTCCCCGGTGCGCGCCCCAACCCGAGATCGATGCGGTTACCGTGCATGTTGGCCAGGGTGCCGTACTGCTCCGCCACCATGAGCGGGGCGTGGTTCGGCAACATGACTCCGCCCGATCCTAGGCGGATGCGCTCGGTGACCGAGGCGGCCTGCGAGATGAGTAGCGCGGTTGCGCTCGAGGCGAGATGGGGGGTGTTGTGATGCTCTGCGAACCAGAGCCGGTGAAAGCCGAGATCGTCGGCGAGGCGGGCGGACTCCATTGACGCCGCGATAGCCTCGCGGGCTGTGGATCCTTCGGAGATAGAGACCAGGTCAAGAATGCTCAGTGGTACAGACAACGTTTATTTTCCGTCTTTCTTTAGCGGAACGTGCGCGGGATTATTTTCATGCCGTCATCACCGCTGCAAGTGCGGCGTCTGCGGCGTCACGATCTTCATCGGCAAAGATTGAGGTTGTACACATCACTTCGTCTGCACCGGTGATGGCGATCAGCTCCTTTAACTCGGCGGCCACTGCGGCAGCGTCGCCGTAGATCGCACCCGAAAGCCAGTCGTTCATCCTGGTTTGCTGACGAGGGGTCGGTTGCTGCGACAGCACGCTTTCGACAGACTCGAGCGGACCGAACTCGCCTATCTCACGCGTCCGCACCATCGCCCATGCCTCGGGCAACAGCAGCTGCCGCGCACGCTCGCGGGTTTCGGCAATCATGATGTCGGCGCTGATAATCAGGTACGAATCCTTGCCTGCTTTCTCGCGGTACTCGGCGAGCGCAGCTGAATTCCGCAGTAGCGAACCGCCGACGACAGTGGGTAGGCCGGCCTCTCCCGCGAATTCAAGACCGTGCTGCATCGCGAGTACAAACACCTGCGGAGGTGAATTGGCCGCCGGGCGCGCGGTGATCGATGCGGTGCCGGCCAGCACACTGCGCAGTTCTGCAAGATCATCGGCGAACTGATCGGCTGCGGAAGTCTCGGTGCGCAGTGCCCGCCGAACTGCAGGCGTGAACCCGAGCGTGCGCCCGACGCCGAGGTCGATTCGCCCGGGGTGCAGCGCCTCGAGCGTGAGGAACTGCTCTGCGACAACGAACGGTGCGTGGTTCGGCAGCATGACACCGCCGCTTCCGATTCGAATACTCTCGGTGGCCGCACCGATAGCCGACAACAGCACGGCGGGGCTGCTGTTCGCGATTCCAGGAACACCGTGGTGTTCGGCGACCCAGAAGCGGTGGTAACCCAGCGCCTCTGCTCGTCGTGCCCGGTCAATCGTGCGGTGGAGTGCCGTAGCATCCGACTCACCTTTTCGGGTGCGCGAACGGTCGAGCAGCGAGAAGTGTACGGAGGTGGGCATCTCCTTCGGTCAACGCCCGACTCACACCGGTTATTCCTTATGGCCCGATGAGGTCAGGGGAGGGCTGAGTACCTGGCGTACTGCGAGTGCGCGCCGTCTCGGTGCACTCTTGGGCGACAGGGTTCTCCCAGCAAAATAATAGTGCAGAGGCTGTATGTTTGCAGTCCTGCATATATTTAAGGAGTCTCCATGGCCGATTCCATACTCGACGCCGTCGATATACATAAGTCGTACGGGGCCGGCAGCGGCCGCTTTGATGCGCTGAAGGGCGTCTCTCTGGCGGTGACGGAGGGGGAGTCAGTTGCGATCGTGGGCAAGAGTGGTTCGGGTAAGTCGACGCTCATGCACATCCTCGCTCTGCTCGATGAACCAGACAAGGGCGCCATCACGATTGAGGGAACCGGCGCAGTGGGTATGCGCGCCCGCGACATGAACCGATTGCGCAACGAGGATTTCGGGTTCGTGTTCCAACAGTTCTTCCTCGTTCCGAACGCGTCTGTGCTGGAGAACGTGATCCTTCCACTGAAGATCGCTGGCGTCGGCACTCGTGAGCGCAACGAACGCGGCATGGCTGCGCTTCGCGCCCTGGAGCTGGACGACAAGGCGAAGAATAAGGCCACGAACCTCTCTGGTGGGCAGAAGCAGCGCGCCGTGATTGCCCGTGCCCTCGTGAACAACCCGAAGGTGATTTTCGCGGATGAGCCGACGGGCAATCTCGACACCGCCACCGGGCAGGTCGTGGAAGACATCCTGTTTGGCCTGAACCGACTGAAGGGCATCACGTTGATTATCGTGACCCACGATAACGAGCTGGCCGCGCGCTGCGATCGGCAAATCTACCTCCGCGACGGGTTAGAGGTCGATGCCCCGCCGGCAGCGAGCTTGCCGGGCCCGGACGCGTCCGGAAACCAGGCTGAGGGAGTATCCGCATGAGAACTGGCGACATCTTGGGGAGCGCGGTCCGGAACACGTTCCGCAGCAAGCTGCGCACATCCCTGACGGTCATCGCGATCTTCATCGGCGCATTCACACTGACAATCACCACCGCCATCGGAGCCGGGATCTCGAACTACATCGACAACCAGCTCGGTGCGATCGGGGCCGAAGGCGTGTTGAACGTCAATCTTGCACCAGATGAAGCCGCCCTTGCTGCGGATGATGGCCCGACACCGTATGACCCAGACAAGGCGTCAGCGGGCGGCGGTTTCCCCGGAGGTGGCATCTCGCTGATGGATACCGTTGACCTCGAATCAATCGAGAACACCGACGGCATTACTCGAGTCGAGCCGATTGTCATGGTGTCGGCGAACTTCATCACCACGCCGTCGAGCGACAAATACGAGATAAGCGTGAACCCTGCCTCCGCGGCAATGGTCGCGGATCTTGCCGCAGGCGAGGATCTCGATGACTCAGATGCGAGCGAGATCCTGCTCCCAGACAGCTTCCTCGACGCGCTCGGATTCGACAGTGCAGAGGACGCAGTCGGTGCCAAAGTCACACTCGGGGCAACGGATGCCATTGGCGAGCAGCACGAGGTTGACGCGACAATTGTGGGCGTACAGAACGCCTCTCTCATTGCTTTGGGCGCGAGCATCAACCAATACCTGACCGACGAACTCCTCGATGTCCAGAAGATCGGAAGTGTGTCTGCGGCTCCCGACGGGTACTTCGCGGCTGTCGCGCACTTCGACCCGAATGCCTCAGATGAGGAGATCACTGCGATCAAAGCGGACCTCGCGGATCAGGGCTTCCAGGCCCAGACCACGGAAGATCAGATCGGTGCCTTCCAGACTGTGATCAGCGGCATCATCGGCGTGCTCAATGCCTTTGCGGTGATCGCGCTCATCGCTGCCGGGTTCGGAATCGTGAATACCCTACTGATGAGCGTGCAGGAGCGCACCCGCGAGATCGGACTGATGAAGGCGATGGGCATGAGCAGCGCCAAGGTCTTCGGCTTGTTCAGCTGGGAGGCTGTGTTCATTGGCGTCCTCGGTAGCGCCATCGGCTCCGGCGTCGCAATCCTTGCGGGGTCCGCCATCAGCTCCGCACTCTCGAACTCAGTGCTGTCGGGTCTACCTGGTCTGCAGATTATGCTGTTTGAGCCGATGTCGATCGTCACGGTGATCCTTGTGGTCATGCTGATCGCGTTTCTCGCGGGCACGCTCCCTGCACGTCGTGCCGCAAAGCAGAACCCGATTGACGCCCTCCGTTACGAGTAAGGAAAGATTTACCTCATGAGTGAAGTGGATGCCGGTGGGCTGCGCGAGCGCAAGAGACGCGCCACACAGCAGGCGATCGAACGTGGCGCAATCGAACTCGCAATCGAACACGGGTATGAGAAAGTCACCGTGGAGATGATTTGCGAGTACGCGATGATCTCCGAGCGCACGTTCTTCAACTACGCTGGCTCGAAAGAGCGCGCAGTCCTCGGCATCGACACCCCTGTTCCCGGTGATGAACACCGAAGGGCCTACATCGCTGGGCGGGGTGGATCCCCTCTGCAGGATCTCGTCACAACGATTTCTGAGGTATTCCTGACGGTCGGTGCCGGTGAGGCAGATCTGTTCCGCAAACGCCGCCAGGTGCTGCAGGGAAACCCCGATCTCGCGCTCAAGGAGTTCGCTCGTATGGAAGAGGCGCAAGTCTCAATCATTGATCTAGTGCAAGAGCGATTGCGCTCCGAGAGCCTGAAACGCGACGACACGGACCTGCACGAGGAAGCACGAATGGTCGTCTCGATGACATTCGGCATCGCCCACTACATCGTTCGCGACTGGATCGAAGACGGCTTCCCCAGCGACGCCACCGAGCTCCTAGAACAGGCAACCGAACTGGCCCGCAAGGTCGCCAGCGCCTGACACACCACCACACCCCTACGGTGATTGATGAGTCAGATCTCCGTGGCCGGGATCGCCGCGGAGGTTCGCGATCCAGAAGCTGCCATTCGCGATGGTTATGTCGCTCTGCACCCGCTGACGGGCAACGGGTGCAGAGCAATCTCGACAATGATCAGACGGCGATAACCTCAACTGGGATGTTGCCGCGGGTTGCCTTCGAATATGGGCAGAGCTCGTGAGTGCGGTCGGCGACTTTCTGCACCGTCTCTCTGTCGACACCAGGGATGCTCACGGAGAGCTTTACGCTCAAACCGAAGCTCTCGCCTTCCTTACCGATACCGACCTCTGAGTGGACAATCGAATCAGACGTGTCGACATCGAGCTCTTTGCCTGCCAACCCCATGGCGCCTTGGAAGCAAGCCCCATACCCGATCGCGAAAAGCTGCTCCGGGTTCGTCGCGCCACCGGGCCCACCCATCTCCTTCGGTGCTCGCAGATCAACCTCGAGAACGTTGTCGTCGGTTGCGCCGTGTCCGCTGCGACCCCCGGTCACCTTCGCCTTGGCTGTGTAATCGATTTTTTCCGGAGTGTTCATGCATCGTCTCCTTCTCGTCGAAGCTGAGTTTCTCTCATGGGCATCCAAGTTGTCTTGGCACCTATCTCGAGCCTTCCCTGAAAGCAGGCCATTGTCCACCCCTGTATTTCGGGCTTCGAGAGTGTCAGGGTTGCCGACGGAGGGTCCGCAATGAAAGCTATCCGATCTGATGGCAGGCCGTGGCGCCAGCGACCAACAGCTCAGTCAGTCTGCTGGTTCGCGCTGGTCGGGCGAGGATTTGAGACTGAAGGTGCCTATGATGACCGAATGGCGTGGCTCCGCGGTCTGGCCGACGGCTGTTACGAAACGTCAGCGAGTAGCGGGTGTCGCATACAATGAACCGTATCTGACGAGAGTACGGGGACGCATGCGGAATGTTGTGACAAGGACGTTAGTGTCGCTTGGCGCCCTCGTAATGACGGTGTCACTTGCTGGGTGTTTCGGGTTGCCGCCGTTACTGTCGGATGAACCCGATATCGAGGTGAGCAGTGAGGCGCCGACGATTGACGAAGAACAGGAACGCGCATTCTTCGACAACCTTGCCGTGTTTCGTCAGATGGCAGCTAAGTCGGACGACTTCCCTGCATCATGGCGCGCCATACCGGTGGCGTCGTGGGAAGAAGCTGACACTGAGACCCGTGACATGCTCGTCGAGCTTGGTCTTGAGAACTGCCAAGCGTCTATTGACTCTGAGCCAAGTTCGTCTGACGCTGCGCTGGGTGCAGGCCAGTTCGTTCCATGGTTGAGCGCGACATACCTCTGCCCGGATCGTCTTCCAGAGGTGGAGCGTGTGTTCGTCGCCGGGGTCGGTGAGGATACGCTTCAGGCACTTGAGCTTTCCCAGCTGCACGGCGACGCCCACACCGATGACGTGCTCACCGCACTGACACTGTGCGACGCAGCACTTGTGCTGTCGTGGAAACTCCCTGAGGGCATGGACACTGGCTACTTCTGTTGGGCGATGCGAATCAACGCAATCACTGAGAATGACCGCGACAGTGATTTCACTGGAATGTTTCTCGGCGAAGACGATACTTCCAGCGATTTTGACGCGCTCGCAGCTGAGATGGGTGCAACCCCTGGTGGCCTCGGCGGGCTTCTCGACGGAGCTGAGGGCTAAAAGCCAGAGCCCACGCACATCTCAATGCGGAGCAAGAAATGTCCGCTGCACCCGAAGCGCTTTCAGCTGGTGAAGATCCGCGTGAGTCGCGCGACGAGTAACCCAATCGACACCAACAGTTCGAGGTAGGCCAAGACAAGCCCGAGCACCGCCGCCCAAACCAATGCGCCGCGACGACGCACGGAGCGATGCCCGAGGAGCACTGCGATCAGGCCGGCGCCAATGGCGATGAGATAACCCAACACTCCACTTGGGATTACGAAGAGGACAACGAGAGCGAGCACCCCAGCAACCAACGCACCCAGGTGGAGTAGTCGATTATTGCGCTGGGTGTTATTCATGAGCGAAGCCTATCGCCACCACCACACAGCGGCTCGTTCTACGCGGCCCGTCCTGCTTGATTCATCCTTATTTCGCGGCGAGAAGGCGATTCACGCGCGGCTTCACCTCGGTGGCGAGCAGGGTGAGGGACTCGAGGAAGTGTTCTTGGGGGAGCCCGCCAATATCCATCTGGAGGAAGTGGCGCATGTGCCCCATGTGCCCATGCAGGTGCACGATACGTTCCGCGACCTCGTCGGGGTCACCGACGTAGTACGCGCCGGGGGCCTCGGCCTGCGCAAGATACGCCCGCTTGTCGGGAGCGGGCCAGCCGCGCAGCCGACCCATTTCTACGTTGAGATTGTGCCACCCCTGGTACATGCGATCGAGCGCCTCCTGCTTGGTCGGCGCAATGAGGCCGAGGGCCGCCACCGAGACTTTGACGTCTTCCCCGGTATGCCCCGAAGCTGCTGCTGACCGGCGGTAGAGTTCCGCGAGCGGAGCGAAGCGGTGAGGCTGACCGCCAATGATGCCGTAGGAGATGGGAAGCCCGAGCTGCCCGGCGCGAGCGGAGGATCCAGTGCTGCCGCCGGTGGCCAGCCAGATAGGGAGTCGCCCGGCAGCCGGGCGGGGCACGACCGCGAGGCCTGGGATGTCGGGGCGCCTAGCTCCCTGCCAGTTGACTGCGGCGGCATCGTTATTATTGATCGTCGTCAGTAGATCGAGCTTGTTCGCGTACAGCTCATCGTAGTCGGCCAGGTCATACCCGAAGAGCGGGAAGGTCTCGACGGAGGATCCGCGCCCCGCAGTAATCTCGATGCGGCCGCCACCAGAGATTGCGTCTGCGGTAGCAAACTGCTGGAAGATGCGCACTGGGTCGTCGGTGCTGATGATACTGGCGGCACTCCCGAGCTTAATCTGCTTGGTGGCTGCAGCTGCGGTAGCGATGATCGTGCCCGGCGAGGAGGCCGGCATGCTCACGGTGTGGTGTTCGCCGACCCCGAAGTAGTCCAGGCCAGCGGAATCAGCGTGCACGATCGCTTCGTGCAGATTGCGGATCGCACCGACGGTGTCTGTCTGCTCTCCGTCCGCATCAAACTGTGTGTCGCCGAAGCTGTATGCGCCGATTTCCATGATGTTCTCCAATGCGTTGGGGTCGTAACGCGTATTAGGCGTAGGCCGGTTGGGTGGCCGCAGCGAGCAATTCGCGGAGCTGCGTGGCGTTGTGGGATCCGTTGAAAATCTCAGTGCCCGGTTGAAATGCGCGCCCGATACTGAGAGGCCCGGCGTCGACCGCGTCATACCCGAGGCGACCGATGAAGGCTGCAACCAGATGCTTCGCATCAAGATCGTCACCCGCCAGTGCAAGCGCCCTGCGGTCAGCGCTCTCTTGTGGTTTCCCGTCTTCCTCAAGCTCGTGATACCCAATGTGATTCAGCGTCTTGACGAGGGCCGCCCCGTCGAGAAACTCTTGAACAATCTCGCTGCTCGTGCGTGGATCCTGCGCAAAATCCTCGAGTTCTCCGTCGATTGGGGCCCAATAATTCATGACATCGATCACCGTTTTGCCGAGCAGCTGCTTCGGGTCGAGGGTGCGGAACTTGTGTAAGGGAATCGCAATGACGACGAGATCTGCCGTCACCGCCTCTGCGGCGTCGACGGGAACAGCGCCAGGGATGACGATATCGGCGATCAGTGCGATCTCTTTGGCTGGTTTAGCTGTAGCAATTTTAACTTCGAAGCCGGCCTTCAGCGACTGTCGGGCGACCGCGGCGCCCACCCGGCCGACGCCAAGGATTCCAATAGTACGAAGTGCGGGGTCAGGGGACTTCACAGCTCATCTCCAAAACAATTAGGTTGTGGTACAGATCATATTGCAAGCAGAACATCTGCGCAACTGATCAATTGCGGTATTGTAGAGGCATGAGTGAGAGCACCAGTGCGCAGGAAGTCCCAGAAGGCGTCGCTCTGCCTGGGGAACTGGGTTGGCGTCTAGGCATGGTTCTGCGAGGATACCAATCGCGAACCGACGAGGCGCTCGAGGGACTTCCTTCGGGCTTCCGGGGTTTTCAGGTTCTCTCGGCCGTCGTTCACCGCGACCCCCCGAACCAACAGGCACTCGGCTCTCACCTCTCGATTGATCGAACGGTCTTGACCTACCTGCTCGACAGCATGGTCGAGGCCGGTGTCATCGAACGGGTTCCCGACCCTACAGACCGAAGAGCACGCAAGATTGTGGCTACCGACCAGGGTCGCGAAGAACTGGCGCACTATGAAGCGCGTATAGCGTCGGCAGAGGCCGCCTTGCTGTCGGGGCTCACTGAGTCAGACACGAGCCAGTTTGCAAACCTGATCAGTCGGCTCGCCACGGATGTTCATCGTGCAGACCCAAATGCCAGCCCGTGCGAAGCGATGGATCACCTCTAATTGCTTCACGGGTTCAGGTTTCGAATGTCGTTTGAACTTATGATTGGGCCAAATGAGTAAATTAATCACCCTCCCGGTTGTGTCAGTAATATTTGGCGCGGTGCTCCTGCTTTCCGGCTGTACTGCGACGGAGCTCCCCGCTCAAACGATGACGCAGAATGTCGAGGGGTCGGCCCTTGACGAGCTCGGGTTCGGTGGGCTTGATGCCCGCCAGGTGGTTGAGCGGTTAGACGAGATGCCATTGGCTGAACGGCCTGGCTGGTTGAGTACCTCGGTCGAGGCGCACCAGGTACTCCTGACCGGCCGCGATGGCAACACTGAGAAG
Source organism: Leucobacter sp. (assembly GCA_052106035.1). Lineage (GTDB taxonomy): Bacteria > Actinomycetota > Actinomycetes > Actinomycetales > Microbacteriaceae > Leucobacter. Next base: position 37,410 of record JBQEBC010000012.1, read on the forward strand.
CTCCCGCTGCCCGATGATCTTGTGTATGTTTCGGCTGCACCTTATGTTTCACAGACCCATGATTGTTATTACCACAGCCCCACCAGTTGCATCGGTGAATTGCGGAACACCGAGGTCGACGTGAGCGTAACGGATGCCGCATCAGGGGAGACAGCGCTCAATGAGACCATGCGCACCTTCGATAACGGCTTTATAGGGTTGTGGCTTCCGCGCGATATTGACGCGATCATCACCATCCAACATGAGGATCAAGTGGCAACCTCAACGCTGTCAACATCCGGTAATGACGTACAAACCTGCGTGACCACTCTGCAACTGGCCTGACGGTGAAGGTTGCTCTGACCCCGCGCGCTAGTCCACGGATTCACGGCGCGGGTATGGGTATGTCTCGTCGCGGTTCTGGAAGGCAAGCACCGACTTATTGAGCACGATGCCGTCTTGAATCTCGATCGCTTTGCGGAGCGTTTCATTCTCCTGCCAGGCGTCGGGGCCCGCCATCACGGGTTCGATGTAGGCCAACAGCGCATCGCTGATCTCCCAGGTGGCAGAGTTCCAGAGCAGCGACGGCGTGTGATCGACCGCGTAATAGTGAACCTGGTTGCCGACCACAAACATTGGGTCGTCAAAGGTGGTGGGTTTTGCCCAGCTGAACCCCATGCCCTCATCGCAAGATACGTCGACGATGAGTGACCCCGGACGAAACGCCTCGAGATCTTCTGCGTTGAGGTAGACGATCGGGTTCTCAGGGTCTTGCAGCGTGCAGTTCACCACGATGTCGCTCTCTGCGAGATACGGCGCGAGCTTGAAACGCCCCTCGTCGTCGATCGTGACGAAGCTGCCACCGGTCTCGTCGTCTTCATGTTCGATTTGCACCATCTGTGCTGAGTGGATCGGTGACGCGACGGCAGAGACGTTGCGCATGGTGAGCACCCGCACGTCGTGGATTCCGTGCGCATTGAGCGCCGTGACCGCGCCGCGGGCAGTCGCACCGAACCCGATAACCGCTGCTGTGAGCCGTCTGCCGTAGTCGCCCGTTGACCCCATGAGTTGCAGACTGTGGATCACCGAGGCGTAGCCGGCAAGTTCGTTGTTCTTGTGAAAGACGTGCAAGCCGAAACTTCCGTCGCTGCTCCAGTGATTCATCGCTTCGAAGGCAATGAGGGTGAGCTTCTTGTCGATTGCGAGCTGCGCGATCTCAGCGTCCTGCACGCAGTGGGGCCAGCCCCACACCGTCTGCCCATCGCGCAGTTCGGCGAGGTCGGTCGGCTGCATCTTGGGCAGCAGTATCACGTCACACTGCGCAATGAGTTCGGCTCGACTGAGTATCCCTCCGACGTGGGGTGCGAGCTCATCGTCAGTCATGTCGAACTTAGTGCCGTAGCCCGTTTCAACAAACAGGAAACCGGCGATTTCCGGCTCGATTCGTTGAAAGTGCCCTGGGTGGATGGGTAGCCGATACTCGTTTTCTAACGATGAATGGCCGAAAGTTCCGATGGATAGTGCCATGATTGCTTCTGCAATTCTCAGAGCGAATGATGGGGCAGGCGCAGCTTCGCGTGATCCATCCCAAAGCAAGGGTCGAGTGACCCCGTTCAGTCGAACACTACGCTACTTTCGCGACATCACGGGAAATTTTCTCCCCGAGAGCTTCCTCGCTCTTTCTGGTGCGTAATTTTCTAACAAGTAGAAATATGGCAATTCTTCACCCCTCAAATCGTGGTTGCAAGGTGTATTCATCCCGCAAAGTGGAAGTAATCAGTTCATTACCACCATCACCACGACGCAAAGGAATCATCATGACGTTGTTCCAAGATGACATCGACTCAGTGCAGGCACTTAAAGAAGAGTACGGATCCAGTTGGGATGCGATCTACCCCGAGTACGTTGCGCGCATGCGGGCACAGAACCGCTTCAAGACCGGTCTCGAGATTGCCCAGTACACCGCAGACATCATGCGCCGCGATATGACCGAGTACGACGCAGATACCTCGGTCTACACGCAGTCGCTTGGTGTCTGGCACGGCTTCATTGGCCAGCAGAAGATGATCTCGATCAAGAAGCACCTGAAGACGACGAACAAGCGGTACCTCTACCTCTCGGGGTGGATGGTCGCAGCTCTTCGTTCAGAGTTTGGCCCGCTCCCCGACCAGTCGATGCACGAGAAGACTTCGGTGCCCGCCCTCATCGAGGAGCTCTACACCTTCCTCCGCCAGGCTGACGCCCGCGAGCTCGACCTGCTCTTTACGCAGCTCGACGATGCACGTGTCGCCGGTGACGAGACGGCCGTGGAGTTCCTCCAGTCGCAGATCGACAACTTCGAAACCCACGTCGTGCCGATCATCGCTGACATCGACGCTGGCTTCGGTAATCCTGAAGCAACCTACCTGCTCGCGAAAAAGATGATCGAGGCTGGCGCGTGCGCGATCCAGATCGAAAATCAGGTCTCTGACGAAAAGCAGTGCGGTCACCAAGACGGCAAGGTCACCGTTCCGCACGAGGACTTCATCGCGAAGATCAACGCTGTTCGCTACGCGTTCCTCGAACTCGGCATCGACAACGGTGTCATCGTTGCCCGCACCGACTCGCTCGGCGCTGGCCTCACCCAGAAGCTCGCCGTCACGAACACGCCGGGTGACCTCGGCGACCAGTACAACTCGTTCCTTGAGGTCGAAGAGATCTCCGAGAATGACCTCGGCAACGGTGATGTCGTCATCAAGCGCGACGGCAAGCTCCTCCGCCCGAAGCGTCTCGCGTCGAACCTGTACCAGTTCCGTCAGGGCACAGGGGTGGACCGCGTTGTGCTCGACTGCGTTACCTCGCTGCAAAACGGTGCTGATCTTCTGTGGATCGAAACCGAAAAGCCGCACGTTGAACAGATCGCCGAGATGGTCGATCGTATTCGTGAGGAAGTTCCCAACGCGAAGCTCGTCTACAACAACAGCCCGTCGTTCAACTGGACGCTCAGCTTCCGCCAGCAGGCCTACGACCAGCTCGCTGAGGAGGGCAAGGATGTCTCGGCGTACAACCGCGACGAGCTCATGAGCGTCGACTACGACAGCACTGAACTCGCGCAACTTGCTGACGAAAAGATTCGTACCTTCCAGAAGGATGGTGCCGCTCGTGCTGGTATCTTCCACCACCTCATCACGCTGCCGACCTACCACACCGCAGCACTGTCGACCGATAACCTCGCCAAGGGCTACTTTGGCGACGAGGGCATGCTCACCTACGTTCGAGACGTTCAGCGTGAGGAGATCCGCCAGGGCATCGCGACCGTGAAGCACCAGAATATGGCGGGCAGCGACATCGGCGACAACCACAAGGAATACTTTGCTGGAGAAGCAGCCCTCAAGGCAGGTGGCAAAGATAACACGATGAACCAGTTCAACTAAGTTCATCCACGTGTGCGGGGTCCCGGTTCTGGCCGAGACCCCGCACATGTATGTGCCCACAGTGGGCACCCATCATCGCCCACCCCGTCAGATAGGAACGCCACCCGTGACCACCTACGTCAAACGCGCTGAACTCTCGGTCGCTCAGCCGATCGTCGATTTTGTAGAAGAAACGGCGCCCACGCACGAGCTCGACCTCCCCGCGTTTTGGGAAGGCGTCAGCACACTCGTGCATGACCTCACCCCGAAGAACCGTGAGCTGCTCCAGGCGCGCGATGCGCTTCAGGCTCAAATCGATGCGTGGCACCGCGCACACCCGGGTGTGCCTGACGCCGCGACGTATCGGGCGATGCTCGAAGACATCGGGTACCTCGTTCCGCGACCCGCGTCGGTGTCGGTCACCACCCAAAACGTGGATCGCGAGATCGCATCGACTGCGGGCCCACAGCTCGTAGTGCCGTTGCTGAACGCGCGCTTCGCGCTCAACGCAGTGAATGCTCGCTGGGGTTCGCTCTACGACGCGCTCTATGGCACAGACGCGATCGATCAAACTGGCGACCTTGCACCCAGCAAGGAGTACAACGAAGCGCGCGGCGCCGAAGTCATCGCGTACGGGCGCCGGCTGCTCGATGAGGTAGCGCCGCTCGATGGTGCGTCGTATGTTGACGCGACCCAGTTCCAGATTTTCGGCGGTGCGCTGAACGTGACGCTTGCCGATGGCCGCGATGCAACACTCGTCGACGCCTCACAGTTTGCGGGGTACCGCGGTGCAGCCGACGCACCAGACGCGATCCTGCTCGGCAACAACGGTCTCCATATCGAGATCCTCATCGACCGAGATGGCAGCATTGGCAAGACAGATGCGGCCGGGGTGCAGGACCTCGTGCTCGAATCTGCCCTGACGACGATCATGGATCTCGAAGACTCGGTCGCCGCGGTCGATGCCGACGACAAGGTGCTCGGCTACCGCAACTGGCGAGGCCTCATGGACGGGACGCTGACCGAACAGATCGAAAAGGGCGGGCGCAGCTTCACCCGCTCGATGAATGCCGACCGCGTCTACATCGCGCCAAATGGAGAGAGGATCTCGTTGTCGGGGCGATCTACGCTGTTCGTGCGCAATGTCGGGCATTTGATGACCACCGATGCGGTGCTCGATCGCGACGGTGCAGAGGTGCCGGAGGGGATCCTCGACGCGATTATGACCGTGCTCGGGTCGCTCGCTGATCTCCCTGGATTCTTCGGATCGAACCCGGGCGCGAACTCCCGCGAAGGGTCGATCTACATCGTGAAACCGAAGATGCACGGACCAGATGAAGTCGCCTTTGCGGTGGAGCTCTTCAGTCGCGTTGAGCAACTCTTCGGTTTACCCGAGAACACCGTGAAGATCGGCATAATGGATGAGGAGCGACGCACGTCGGTGAACCTCGAGGCGTGCATCAATGAAGCGCGCGAACGCGTGGTCTTTATTAATACGGGCTTCCTTGACCGAACCGGTGATGAGATTCACACCTCGCTCTGGGCAGGGCCTATGCCGCCGAAGGCCGAGATTCGCGCGCGCGGGTGGCTTCCCGCGTACGAGCAGCGGAACGTGCGCATCGGAGTTGACTGTGGCCTCGATGGCCGCGCGCAGATCGGCAAGGGTATGTGGGCAATGCCAGACCTCATGCACGACATGCTCGAACAGAAGATCGGACACGTGCGCTCTGGTGCGTCGACCGCGTGGGTTCCCTCGCCTACCGCGGCCACGCTGCATGCCCTGCATTACCACCAGGTAGATGCCTTTGCAGAGCGCAGGCAGTTGCCGGCGGCCTCACCAGACAGCTTGGATAAGCTCCTCGAGATTCCGCTCGCGAGTGCGCACGATCTCGATCCCGCCGTTGTCGCGCAGGAACTTGATAACAACGTGCAGTCAATACTCGGCTACGTCGTGCGGTGGATAGATCAGGGGGTCGGCTGTTCGAAGGTGCCAGACATCCACGATATCGCGCTCATGGAGGATCGAGCGACACTTCGCATCTCGAGCCAACTGCTTGCGAACTGGCTGGCGCACGAGGTGATCTCGGTCGCGCAGCTCGATGAGAGTCTCCGTCGATTGACCGCGGTAGTAGACGGTCAGAACGCCGGAGACCCCACATACGAAAAGTTACTTGGCAACGACGGGGCGACTCCGGGTATTGCTTTCGAAGCGGCCCGTCGCTTGATTCTTGAGGGTGCCTCGCAGCCGAACGGCTACACGGAGCCCTTGCTGCATGAGCTTCGCAGAAAGAAGAAGGCTCTCTAACCTTCCAAGGGAAGCCTTGGTCTAGCAGCGCGATGCATCACGCATCGGCTTCTGTGCATGTCAGCTTGCAGGGAGTAACCTGCTCGTATGGATGAAGCAGCTGAGCTCAAAGTTGGAGATGACGTTGTCGCAGTAGCTGGCGCGCGCGGCAAAGTCGTTGACGTCAACACCATGTCGAACGGTGAGGTCGTGTACGGTGTTGTCGACATCAACGGTGCGGTTCGCTATTACACGGAATCGGGAATTAAGCGGTTCGCCTAGTGCTGTTAGCGTGCAAGGCGGGAGACCTATTGCACGCTAATTCAGCATAATGATGCCGACATTGAGTGATGTGGCGAAGAGTAGCCACAGGAGATATGGCACCATGATCCAGGCTGCAAGTTTCGACCAGCGGGTGGCATTCACGGCAAGCCAAATCACGCTCGCGATGAGCGCAAGGATGATGCCCAACGCGATCCACCACGCTGGTTCTCCAATGAGTGGGTAGCCTGCGAAAAACACGGGAGTCCACAGGCTATTGAGTGCGAGCTGCGCTATAAACACCGCGAGCACGCGGCGTGCTTGATTCGGCTTTCCCTCGCGGTAGCCTGCCCGCCAAATGAGCCACCCAGCGACGGCGATGAGAAAATACAACACTGACCACACGGGGCCAAACACGGCATTCGGCGGATCCCAGGGAACCTTTTCGGCATCGGCGTACCAACCGTCGGTGTTCGGCATCGTCGCGAGAGAACCGAGGAATGCGATCAGTGCGACAACCGCGAGCAACACAACACCCGTCACGACTTGTCGCGCGACGGCAGGATGAGTGTGTTTCGTCAATATTTCACTCCTTGGATCTGGTTGAGCGGCACCGCTCACTGACGGGCAGCAGAGCTAGGATTCTTCTTCCATTTTGAGGCCGACTCCAAGCGCGAAAAGGGTAGGTGCCCACTCACCGAAAAACAGGCCCCAGCGATCAGACTGTGACTTTGAATCATCTTTACCGCGTGAGAAAAGCCAGCTCATCAGTGACAACCCGATCGAAAGCGCTCCAAGGCTGTACGCATGTGAACTGCGAATTCCCCATCCGTTGAGCAACCTCAGGGGGTTCCACGAGGTGGATTCTGCGAGCTTCTTAGCCTGCTTCTTCGTATTCATTCGATTGTGATCCTTTCCTAAGGGTGTTGGTCACACAGCCTGAAGCATGAAGCAAGGCAGACGAAACCCCCTTGTGTGCGCTCACGACGCCTGTTAGAGAGCAACTTCGTCGAGCACTCGCACACAGCAATGAAGCGAGCACCAGATCGATGCTCGCTTCACATAGCTACTCGGGGTCGACGATTACTCGAGATTATCGACGGGAACCTCGCCGCTCGTGTCGGGTTCGTCTCGGTTTTCACTACCGGCACCGCCGCCGCTTCCCTGCTCCGAGTCTTCTGGTTGATCACCGAGCTCTTGGGCCCGCTCCCGTGCCTCTTTGACGGAGTCCTTCGTTTGATCTGCTGCGTCATCAATCATCGACATAGTAAGCCTCCTGGTTGTGGGGTGGACTACCAGGGTTGCCCGTTATCGGGGACCAGAGAAGGGGGTAGAAGAAGGCGAGTTTCGGCCATACAATGGTTCGTTTCTAGCCTTCGAAAAGATCACCAAGGAACTCGAATGGGCTCTTCTTCTTGCGGTATTTCGAGTTGTTGTAGCGCGGGTCGTTCTGCCGCGGATCAGTGTTGCGCTGATCGCGACGGTTGTTGTCATAGGAGTCGTTGCCATACGAGCTGTTGTCGTATGAGCGATCGCCATACGACCTATCGCCATACGTTTGATCACCGTATCGCTGTTCCTGTTGCGAAGTTGGCTGTGCGTTCTGAACCGGCTGAATGTTCGGTGGCGCAGGCACGCTTTCTGCCTTCGCCTGGTCGAGAATTTTGTCGAGCTCCCCCCGGTCAAGCCACACACCACGGCACTCGGGGCAGTAGTCAATTTCAATACCTTGGCGCTCGCTCATGAGCAGAGTTGTTCCATCATTGGGGCAGTTCATGGGCTCAGCCTAAATTGCTGCGCCTGTGGAACAGGTGGGATTTCTTGATTACGCCCAGCCGACCACGAGCCGCGCTGCATCCTCAGGAATGAGCGGATCCACCCCGGTGAGTTCCGCGAATCGACGAAGCCGGTTCGTGAGTGTGTTTCGGTGGCAGAAAAGCTGTGAGGCTGAAACGCTAATGTTGCCAGTGGTGAGGTAGCTCTTCACTGCCTCTTCGAGCCGCGCGCGTTCTGCCGGGCCACATTCGGCAAGGGCGGAGTGTACGTCTGCAATGACCGGTGTACCCGTTTCGAGCAATGCGTGATTTGCGAGGCGTGCCCAGCCGCGGGTCCAATCCATGGCGCCCTGTTCCTCCGGAGTGAGCAGCCCTGCGAGCTCGCGTGCCGCACTTGCTGCTTGTCGAAGTTCGTGAACGCCGTTCGTAGAGATGACGCCGACTCGCTGCGCGAGCAGTTGTGACCGAATCTCGGCGAGCCGACTTCCCGCGGGGAATACCGTGGGGGTGAATGCGAGGAGTGCATCGCCAGAGTGGTGGGTGTACACCGAGGCTCCTGCCCGCTCGTATTCTGAAACGAAGACGCGGAGCGATTCGATATCGTCACCGATAGCGACCGCAATGCTGATCCTCGTCTCAGCAGGGATGCCGAGCGTCGCCGCGATCGCGAGTACGCGCTCACGTGGAGGGTGCGGTTCGCGAAATAGCTCGGCAATGAGGCCTTGTCGCTGGGATGATGCCTGTTCGTCCATGCGTCGTTGTTCGGCGACGTATGCCTGCTGAGTTTGGCCAACGTACTGGTCGACAATGCGAAGCACAATGCCGGTGTGGCGAATGATGAGTTCAGCGTCGTTCGGCGATGAGACCTCGATGAGTGCTTCCCAGAGCACGGTGAAGTCATTGCGAATCGCGGTCATGAGCGCGGTGAGCGGGATGCCGGCTCTCGCGCGTGAAACGCCAACGTGATGTGAAATCGTAATTTCAGAGTCGAGTTCACCCTCCCGAAGACCTTCGATGAGTGCTGAGAATGAGAGCTTTGCGGTGCGCATGAGCTCAGAGTGTGGAATTGGGGGCGGATCGTAGCCGGGAACCCGGGCGACGTGGTCGAGAAACGTCTCGGTGAGCAGGTCGACGTCGAGACGGTCTAAGAGCGCACTCCATCGTGGCGCATCGTGAGATTCAGGGATCGCGCTCAGCTCGGGTGGACGCCCTATGGGAGGCGTGCTGGCGTTCGATTCAGAGGTCATTCCTCAAGAATATGTGCAGATGCACTGTTTTTAAACACAAAGTGGCGAGGTTTAGTGCGGGTAATCGTGCATTATCCCTGTCATCCTGGAGAGTATCCATTATTTAGGTGTAGGCCTTTAGGTAACCCGGATCCCGCACCCCTCGACGGAGAGCAGTATGAGCGAGACATCAAACACTTCAACAATTGAATACGGGGCGACTAAAGCCCTGAGTGAGAAGGACGCCAATAAGGTCGTTCTTGGCGCTCTCATCGGAACGGCGATGGAGTGGTACGACTTCTTCCTGTTCTCGGCAGCAGCGGCACTCGTGTTCAACGTGCACTTCTTCGCGAGCGAGAATGCAACGGCGGCGGCAATGGCCTCGTTCGCAACCTTCGGCGTTGGCCTCGTCGCTCGCCCCATCGGTGGGATGATCTTCGGCGCGATGGGCGACAAAATCGGACGCCGCAAGGTGCTCATGATCACGATCGTCGGCATCGGTATCGTCACCGGTCTTATCGGCGCACTCCCGACCTATGCAGCGATTGGTATCGCAGCACCGATCCTGCTTGTGCTCCTACGTATTCTGCAAGGCCTGTTCGTGGGTGGCGAGTGGTCGGGAGCTATGACCATCGTTGTAGAGAACGCACCGCTCGAAAAGCGTGCGCGCTACGCAGCGATCCCACAGATCGGTTCACCGATCGGCACCATCCTGTCCTCGGGCGGCTTCTTCACGATGACGCTGCTCTTCTCGCAGCAGAACTTCGACTCATGGGGCTGGCGCATCCCGTTCCTCATTGCGATCCCGATGCTGCTCATCGCCGTGTACATCCGCTCGAAGCTCGAAGAGTCGCCCGTGTTCCGCGAGCTCGAAGAGATGGGTGAAATCGAGCCCGCTCCGGTGCGCACCGCGTTCAAGGAGAGCTGGCGCCAGGTCATCGTCGGCATGTTCGTCGCCCTTCTCGGCGTCGCAGGCTTCTACCTGGTTACTGCATTTATCGTCTGGTACGGCGTGAACGTGCTCGGATACGATTCCTCACTCATGCTGCTCGGCAGCATGATCGGTGCCGCGGTGCAGATCCCGGTACTCATCTACGGTGGTCGCCTCGGCGAGAAGTTTGGTTCGAGCAAGGTCGTCATTTACGGTGGCATTGCATCGGCCCTCGTGTCGTTCCCGGCCTTCCTCATGATTCAGAGCGGCAGCGGCGTGCTCGTCGTCATCGGCATGGTCGTCGCCGTGTCGATCCTTTCCTTCCCATACGCTGCCTCGGGCACCGTGCTCACCGGTCTCTTCTCGGCGAAGACTCGCTACACCGGTGTTGGACTTGCACAGAACGGTGCTGGTGTGATGGCTGGGTTCGCGCCGCTCGCGGCAACCGCGCTCGTGGCCTCGTTCGATAACCACTGGTGGCCAGCAGCTGTGCTGCTCATCGTGCTGTCGCTCGCAACTGCGCTTGCCGGGTGGATCGCACCGAAGCTCAGCGTGAATCTCCCGGGGTTCAAGCACTAACCACTACATGCGGCGGGGCAGGGAATTCCTGCTCCGCCGCAGTACTCCTCCCTCGTTTCTTCTCCGAAAGGATCAGCTCATGGCACAGTCGGCAGGTCACCTCATCGTTCGAACTCTTGAAGCGCATGGCGTGGATCGTGTGTACGCGGTGCCAGGGGAGAGCTACCTCGACGTGCTCGACGGTCTCTACGATTCGGGAATCGAGACCGTCGTCTGCCGCCACGAGGGCGGAGCCGGGTTCATGGCGCTTGCCGAGGGGCGACTCACCGGCACCCCTGGTATCGCGATGGTGACTCGTGGCCCCGGCGCCGCAAACGCGATGATCGCGATCCACACCGCCTGGCAAGACGCGACCGCGATGGTGCTTTTCGTGGGTCTCGTGCCCGTGAACGACCGCGAGCGCGAAGCGTTTCAGGAGTTCAGCCTGACAGGCTGGTTCGGGTCGACAGCGAAACGCGTGATGACAATCGACGACCCGGCGAGGGCGGGAGAACTCACCGCTGAGGCGATGCGGATCGCGGCGTCAGGTCGCCCAGGACCGGTCGTTGTGGGACTTCCCGAGGATGTGCTCGTGGAAATGGTCGAACGCGAGGCCACTGCACCCGTCGCGCCGGCATCACCGACTCCGGCGCAGCCCGAACTCGATGCGCTCGCCGCCCGAATCGCAAAGGCAAAGCACCCGGCGTTCGTCGTGGGCGGTGACGGCTGGGAAGGCGGCGCAGGTCGCGACCTGCTGAGCTTTGCTGAGACCGCTGGAATTCCCGTGTTCGCAGATTGGCGCGCATACGACGCGGTGCCGAACGAAGGCCCGGCATGGGCCGGCTGGCTCGGATACGGCCGTACCGACGCGGTTGCTGCGGGGTACGGAGCGGCTGATCTGCTCATCTTTGTTGGTTGCGGCCGCGCTGATGTCTTGTCAGACGGCTACACGCTCGGGTTCGAAGCCGAGACTGTGCTTGTGAACGTCGACCCGAACGCGGTCATGCATTCCGGTCGCATTGATCAGCAGGTGCTCGCGACTCCTGAGACCTTTGCCGCGGCGCTGCAGACACTCGACCCGAAGGCAGCCCGCGGCACTCGCGACGACGCTTGGATGGTGGGTCGCGCAGACGCGCAGGCGAAGACCGCCGCGCACCGCCCCGATGCGAGCCTGAGCGGCGAGACCCAGCAGATGGATCTCGGCGTCGCGTTTGGCGAGCTCGATGACCGGCTGAATGGCGAAGCCGTGTTCACGTTCGGCGCTGGAAACGCGACAATCTGGGCACACCGATTCGTGCGTCACTTGACACCAGCAAGCCTCGTTGGCGCCCGCAACGGAGCTATGGGCCTCGCGGTGCCGGCGGCGGTCGCAGGATCCCTCATCTTCCCCGAGCGCACCGTAGTCGCAGTGTGCGGCGATGGCGACTTCTTCATGAACGGTCAGGAGATTGCCACTGCGATCGCGTACGGTGGCAAGCCGCTCGTGATCGTGGTCGACAACGGCATCTACGCAACGATTGTGCAGCACCAGGAGGCCCACTACCCGGGCCGCCCGTCGGGTACGCGGATGTCGAACCCCGATTTTGCAGCATGGATGCAGTCGTTTGGCGGGCACGGTGAGCGTGTGGAGCGCACAGCAGAGTTCGCCCCGGCGCTCGAGCGTGCGCTCGCAGCAGACGCGCCAGCTCTCATTCACATTCTTATTCCAGCTACGGTCATGCCTCCCGCTTCGAGCGACGTTCCTGTAACTGCTGCAGATACGGGGGCACGCTCATGAAGCTCGACCTTGTGGTGACGGCCGGCGAAATTCTCACCCTCGACCCGAATCGCCCAACCGCGACCTCGGTTGGTGTGATTGGTGCGCGGATCGTCGGGTTCGACGAAGAAATCGAAGGCCTTGAATCCGAGCGCACCCTCGATTTCCCCGGTGCAACGATCACCCCGGGTCTGATTGATGCGCACTGCCACACTCCCTGGTGGGGCCTCGGTCTCGCGGCGATCGATTTGAGCACGGCACGCGGGCTTGACGAGATCTACGCACGTATTGCGGATGAGGTTGCACGCCTCGGCGACGATCCGCACGCGTGGGTGCACGGCACTGGGTTCAACCAGGCGCACCACGGTGACGCGTTCCCAGATATTACGAAGCTTGACGAGCTCACCGGCGATCGGCCGCTCTACCTCAGGCATACCTCGGGCCACGCTGCGATCACGAACTCCGCCACGTTGCGACTCGTCGGTGCGCTTGACGCAGGATTCGAGAACCCCACTGGCGGCGCCGTGTTGCGTGACGCGCAGGGCAACCCGACTGGTGTCATCGAGGAGGCCGCGCAGGGGCTCGTGCAGTCGCTGCTGCTTCCGTACTCCACCGATCGCCTCGTCGAGGCGCTCGAGGACGCGACGATTCGCTACGCGGCAGAAGGCATCACGAGCTTCACCGAGGCGGGCGTCGGCGGCGGGTGGATCGGCCACTCTTCAATCGAGGTAGCGGCCTACCAAGCGGCGGCCGAGCGCGGGAACCTCCACGCTCGCGCCCAGCTCATGCCAGCGCTTGACGCGCTGCACCCAATCAATGGTCATGCCACCGACTTCGTGGGCGCTGGAGAAGGTCACGGCCTCGATCTCGGTATTCGTTATGGATTCGGCGATGATCTCGTGCGCTTTGGGCACGTAAAGGTGTTCATGGACGGGTCGCTGCTCGGCGCGACCGCTGCCGTCACCGAAGATTTCTGCGGGCACGAAAACCACGGTAACCGCGGGTATCTGCTCGACACCCCCGAGTCGTACCGTGAACGCGTGCTCGGTGCGTATCGTGCAGGGTGGCCGCTCGCACTTCACGCGATCGGTGATGCCGCGATTGATCTCGCGCTCGAGCTCATCGAAGAGGCGCAGCGACTCTATGGCTCACTGCAGGCTCCCTGCCGCATCGAACACTTCGGCATCGCGCGCCCTGACCAGGTAGAACTCGGGGCACGCCTCGGCATCGCGGTCACGCCGCAGGCCGGGTTCATCGGGCCCATCGGTGACCAGATGGCTGAACGCGTGGGCGCTGACCGTGAAGATTGGCTCTACCGCGGCCGGTCGGTCATCGATTCGGGCATGATTCTCGCGGGTTCTTCCGACCTCCCCGTTGCAGACAACAATCTGCGCCGCGGCATGCAGTCGGCGGTGGATCGTCTCACTGATAGCGGCGCATCGCTTGGCGCCGGTGAAGCGATCTCTCCCGAGGAAGCGCTGCGCACCCACACTGAGTGGGCAGCTCGCGCAACCGGACAAATCGGCGACAAGGGCACGCTCGAACGCGGCAAGCTCGCCGACTTCGCGGTGTTCTCTGCTTCTCCGCTCACCGCATCGAGCATTGCCAAAATCGACGTGGTCGCAACGGTACTCGGGGGCGAACTGAGCTACGACTCGCGGGCCTAGGCTCCGGCTTCGAAAGGAATCACCATGACCGAACAGAGCAGTTCACGCGAAGCGTTTCTCGCCGATTGGGAGATCCACTCTCGCTTCGGCGCGGTCGCCGGAACGAACGGGGTCGACCGTCAGGCGGCTAGCGCGGCCGACGGCGAGCAACGGAAGTGGTTTCAAGCGCTGCTCGAGTCACGCGGGTTCACCGTGCACCGAGACGCCATCGGCAACCAGTTCGGGCTGCTCGAACTGGTTCCTGGAGCACCGTATGTGCTAACCGGGTCGCACATGGATTCCCAGCCGACCGCGGGTCGCTTCGATGGCGCATACGGGGTGATGGCGTCTGCGTATGCGTGCTTCCGTGTCGCAGACGAGCTGCGTGCCGAACCGTCGAAGACGAAGTTCAACCTCGCGGTCGTGAACTGGTTCAACGAGGAGGGATCCCGTTTCAAACCGTCGATGATGGGGTCGAACGTGTTCACCGGCAAGACCGATCTCGAAGACGCACTTGCGACGACCGATCCACACGAAGTCACTGTGCGCGACGCACTTGACTCGATTGACGAACGCGGTGATTTCGCCGGGCTCGACGTCGCCTCCTACGCCGAGATTCACGTGCAGCAGGGGCGCAGCATGGAAGAAGACGGTGTCACGATTGGCCTCGTGAACGCCACATGGGCCGCGCACAAGTTTGATTTTAAGGTTACGGGCGAGCAGGCCCACAGTGGGTCGACGCTCATGGCGGATCGCCGCGACGCGTTGCTGGGTGCCGCGAGACTCATCGTTGCCGCCCGCGAGCTTGTCGACGAATTCGAGCCAGGAGCATTGCACACCGCGTGTGGCGAACTAAACGTGTACCCCAACTCACCAGTCGTCGTTGCGAGCGAGGTGCGATTGTTGCTTGATCTGCGCTCACCGAGTGCTGAGGTGATCAGCGCGGCCCACGCGAAACTCATGGAGACCATCGAGCGTGTGCAGCGCGAAGACCGGGTCTTGATTGAGATCGTGGCCGAGCACAGCTGGGGTCAGAACCCGTACCCCGAGAACGGGGTCGAGCTTGCGCGCGAGGTGGCTGAGGAACTCGGTCTTACGCACGACCGCGTAATGACCGTGGCGGGGCACGATTCGACGAATATGAAAGATGTGGCGCCGACCATCATGCTTTTCGTGCCGAGCGTCGATGGCGTCTCGCACAACCTCAATGAGTTTACCCGTGACGAAGATCTTCTTGCGGGGGTGGATCACCTCACCGGCGTGATCCGTCGCCTCGCCGCTGGCGCACTCGCCCGGTAGGTGTCACCTAGAGGCACCGCTCAAGCCTGAAGCACGCTCAGCGGAATGACGTGCACACCATTTTCTAACGTATATGCGTACTGCCCCGCAGTAATGACCGCGAGTTTCACATCGAAAGCAGCCCAGGTTCCGTCGCGCAGTTCGACGATACGCGGCTGGCACGAGGAAGGGCGCATGGTCTTCTCGTAACTCAAGTTGGTGGTTTAGGGAGATTTATGTTGGTGGTTTGGGGAGTTTAAAGTTGGTGGTTTAGGGAACTTTAAGTTGGTGGTTTATGGAAAACGCTACCCGAACACCAAGCTGGGGTTGGGTCTGCTGTAGGAGTTGGTGACACTTAACCTGGCTGGTCGAGAGGCCTGCCT
>JBQEBC010000013.1:0-52098 GCA_052106035.1 Leucobacter sp.
AGTGGTCGTTGTCACCCTTCCATTATGGCTGAAAGTTTGGTGTGTATTTTCACCGCTGCTCGGCGAGCCGAGGATTTTCGCTATTTACCTATCCACCTTAGCGCGCTGAGAGCACCTTCGTTGACCAAGATTGAATGAGAATCTCGTGTCGTTACTAAGATTGAAATATGAATGAAGATCGGACCTGGCCAGCGATTCTTACAACTCTTCTCGATGGAGAAGATCTCAGCGTTTCGCAAGCTGAGTGGGCGATGTCTCGTTTTATGACCGGAGAGGCCTCCGGCGCACAAATTGGTGCATTTCTTGTTGCGTTGAACTCTAAGGGAGTCACAGTTGAAGAGGTAATCGGGTTCCGTGACGCGATTCTTGCGGAGGCCGCGCCGATTCACTTACCCGCAATGTCTCTAGACATCGTGGGTACCGGTGGCGATCGTTTTGGTACGGTCAATATTTCTTCGATGGCATCTGTCGTTGCGGCGGCCGCAGGCACTCCAGTGGTGAAACATGGAAACAAGGCTGCGAGCAGTCTTTCCGGTTCTTCTGACGTATTTAGTGCACTCGGTGTGAATCTTGCCCTGACCGCAGACCAACTCACAAGGTCGTTTGATGACACAGGTCTTGCATTTGTGCATGCTTCCCAGTTCTTACAAGGATTCAAACATGTTGCTCCAGCCCGAGCAGAGTTAGGCATTCCTACGGTATTTAATTTCCTTGGGCCACTGTGTAATCCTGTGCGACCCGAAGCTTCGGCTGTTGGCGTTGCTGACATCGATCGGGTACCCATTTTTGTCGGTGTGTTTCGACTCCGTGGAGCTTCGGCCTTGGTGTTTAGGGGAGACGACGGTCTTGATGAACTCACGACGACTGGCCACTCGCGGATCTGGGAGGTAAGTCGCGGCGCGCTGACAGAGCATGATCTTGACCCACGCGATATCGGAATACCACGCTCCGATATTCAAGATCTCATTGGCGGCACGCCGGAGGAAAATGCGGATATCTTCCGTCGCACGATCGGCGGTGAATCGGGCCCAGTACGCGACATTGTGCTTCTGAACGCTGCTGCGGGATTGGTAGCATATGACCTCGCGCTGCATCCCGAATCGGTTGACCGGCCGTTGCTTACTCGGCTAGGGGAAAAACTTGAGGTCGCGTCTCAGGCGATAGATTCTGGCGCAGCGTCAGCGAAACTTGAATCCTGGGTACGGGCAACTCAAGCCTGAGAAGCTGAGGCTCGAGCTGCGTGGATAAATTGTGAGATGAGTTCGAGACTCTTCACTCCCGGGGCAGATTCGACACCGCTTGAGACATCTACGCCACCAGGCTGAGCCATGCGCACAGCGCGAGCGACGATCTCGGCGGAGAGTCCTCCCGCGAGCAACCACGTCTCACCAAGTTTCACGGTCTCCAGCGCACTGAGGTCCCATTGCTGGCCCGAGCCTGGAATCGGGCTATCGACGAGCAAGCGCTCTTCGCCGTATTCGCCCGCATGCAGCCCGGGGTGATGCGCGAGGCTTGCGGCCCTCCACACCCGGGGAAGGATCGCAGTTGCCGCCGCGAAATCTTCGCGGGAATAGTTTCCGTGAAGTTGGAGGACGTCAAAACCGAGTTCTTGTGCGATCCCTGCCGCTGAAGCCGCTGGCATGTGACGCACGACGAGCACAACGTCCACACCGGGAGACGTTTGCCTCGCTGCGGAAACAACTGCTCGTGCTTCCTCCAGGCTTGCGTTTCGTGGGCTGCCATCACTCATCACTACGCCAACAGCGTCTGCGCCCTCTTGGATCGCGTGCGTTGCCGTTCCGGCGTCTCTGAGTCCACAAATCTTCACATACATTGTGTTCATTCTATGATCCACCGCGTTGAGTTATGTGTGTGAGTGATGGTGATGCCTGAGCGGTGAGCACTGACCCCATAGCCTGTATGAGTTAGACACATCATTCATTCGTCGAGAGGGTTCATCATGTTGCTTGCATTTTCCGTTTCTCCCACTGGCGGTGGCGGCGCGGATGGTTCCGTCCACGACGCGGTCGCTGCCGCAGTGAAAGTCGTTCGTGAGTCTGGTCTACCCAACAAGACTTCTGCCATGTTCACCGAACTTGAGGGGGAGTGGGACGAGGTATTCGCGGTGGTGAAGCGCGCCACAGAGGCGGTGCAGAAATTCGGACCACGCGTGTCGCTCATCATGAAGGCCGATATTCGACCTGGGTACTTTGGAGAGATCGATGCCAAGCTCGAGCGTCTTGAGCAAGCGATCGACTCGGAGTAACTGAAGCTACCTGTAATCGGGAAGGCATCTCTGTAGGGGCCGGGGCGTCCCGCGACATTTATCCTGCGACGATAGGGTGAAATCATGCTGGTTGAAGTGCGCGGAGTCTCGGTCTCTATCGACACAATCACATTGCTCCAATCCGTAGATCTTGAAGTTGGGGCGGGTGAGCTTGTTGCGCTCACGGGAGCCAACGGTTCTGGAAAGACCACTCTCCTTAAAACGGTGGCAGGTCTCGTGCCGCCATCTACAGGGTCAGTGAGTGTCAATGGTGTTTTGCCGCAGAACCAGAACAGCTATTTTCGGGAACAGGTTGCGGCGCTCATTGGAGTTCCGCCGCTCGCACGCAACCTCACTCTGCTGGAGCATCTTGAACTCATTGAGATTTCTTGGGGTAATAGTCCCAATGAGGCGCAGGACTGTGCCAGCGAGCTCCTCACAAGATTCGGCATTGGCTATCTCGGATCACGATTTCCGCACGAATTATCATCTGGGCAGCAGCAGCTGTTCTCGCTTTGCCTCACCCTAGTTCGGCCCTGCTCGGTGCTCCTGCTTGATGAGCCCGAACAACGATTGGATGATGACAGACGGACGACGCTTGCCACCGTGCTTCGTGAACGTGCGGCGTCAAACACTGCGATCCTCATGGCAACGCACAGTGTTGACCTCATCGCTGTGACCGGCGCGCGAACCGTGCCTCTCTGGAATGTGTTGGAGTGACAGTGCATTCCAGAACTGATCGATCGGGGAATGCCGCTGCGCGATCTCGGCGAGTACGCACTGCGTATAGGCTCCGAGAATCCCGGACGGGGAACGGAGACATCGCGTACCTGCTCTATGCCGTGCTGCTCGTCATAGTAACCGCAATCTCTCCGCTCGTTCGGGCGATTGTGCTTGAGTTGCGTTCGGAATCAGTGCAAGAAGTCGTCACGAGTGTCGTGGCGAGCGGTGCCGGCATACGGATCGGTGTTGCTATGGTCGGGATCGCGTTAGCGTCTTTCGCAGCTTTGGGTGCGGTGCGTGGCCCTGTCGCGCCGACGCCATTCTTCGTGACAATTTTGGCGGATGCCCCGGGCCCGCGAAGTGCGACGCTGGGGCATAGCTTCCGCGTGGCGCTTGCGATAGGCGTTCTACTCGGGGCGGCGGTTGGCGCACTACTTGGTGCGACTTGGGGCGGCTTCACTGCGGTGTGGGTGGGTGCCGGCCTCGGTGCGCTTGGCGCAGTGCCCACTATCTGGATCTGGCTTGCCGGTCAGCTTCTCGAGTCGCGTGCCTGGGTTCTTGCAACGGCGCTCGTGGGAGTATCCGGACTCGGTGCCTGGGCGCTTAGCATCGAAATTTTGAATGCGCTGGATTGGCGTGCGCAGGTGTGGGGGATGGGTGCGCTCCTCGGCATGTGTGTGCTTATGCTCATGGCTACGCCAGCGTTGCTACGAAGACTCTCCTCGCGGCAGTTATTGGCCCAGGCATACGCGTGGGAAACTGTGGGCGCCGCAGCCGGACTCGGCGATTTTGCCACAGCGCTGGGGTCGCTGCGAGCGAAGCCGGCAGCGTTCAGGCGAGTGCGGGCGGTGCGAACGTTGCTCCTGCCAGCGCTGTTCATGGTGCGAGACTTGATCGGTGCAATTCGAACGCCGGCCCGCTTTTCTGTGTCATGCATTGGGCCCGTGTTGTGCCAGTTCGGCGGGTTGACTATGTTGGCGCAGTCAACATCGGCACGAACCGACTCCGCACAGTGGGCGATATGCGCTGCCGCTGCGCTCGGGTGCTATTTTGCGCTGAGTGGTGTCACTGATGGTTTTCGGCATGCGGCCGAATCCGCGGGTACCACCGCGCAGTATGGCATGAACACGCGGACACTGTATCTGTTGCATTCGCTATTTCCGCTGGTATTAGGCCTCGTTACAGTAGGGCTTGCGTGGGGTTTGAGCATGCTCATGGGTAGTCACCCACAGGATCTTGGCAAAGCAATTCTTGGGGGAGCAGTCGGTGTGTGCGTGATCGTGGCGGCGCGCGCCTACGACTCGCTCAAGGGCCCGATGCCTGTTGTTCTCGCCACGACTCCGATTTCGAGTCCAGCTGGTGATCCGGGAATAATCTTTCAGCTAGTGTGGCGAGCGGATGCTTTGTTGCTCGCAACAGCAGGCGGGGCCGCAGCACTCCATTTCGCGATTACCGCTGCGTCAAGTGGGGTGTGGATCTCGATCTGTGTCCTGGCGTGGTGCGCGTATGGCATCCATCGTCGCATTGCACGTGCCGGTTAGAACCGCATTGCTTCGATCACCCGAACCCGAGTTGCAACGAGGGCGGGCACAAGACCCGCGATTGCTCCGGTGAGAACTGCTGCTATGAGACCAATGATTGCGGCCGAGAGCGGGAACGGAGGTACATCTTGAAGCCCGAAGAACAGGTTCTCCATGAGTAATGGACTCTTGAGCACTGCGACCGCGAACACGATGCCCAAGATGCCCGCAACAGTCGTTGCTACGACGCTCTCCATCATCACGGCAACAAAGATGCGAGCGCCGCTCGCGCCGAAGCTTCGGCGAATACCGATCTCTCGAATCCGCTGCCGCATGGCGACGAGTTGAATATTCACCAGGCTCAACCCGCCAAGAAGCAGCACGATCCCAGCAATACCTCCGGTGATGAGTTGCATCATGAGGAACGACTGCTCAAAGTCTGCGGATGCTCCTGCGTCAGTACGAGATACTGAAATTTCGATCCCGCTTGGCAGACTAGAACGCAGATCCATTGCGAGGGCTGGGCCAATTTCAGAGATGACGCCGGCTTCTGCCCACACCTCGCGTGAGACGCTTACATCGCTTGGTACCGCGCCGACCCAACTGAAGTAACTGTCATAGAGCATGTCCACTCGAAGTGCTTCGTCCCAGTCGCCGTCTTTGGGGGTCACCCCAATGACTGGTGAATTTCCTGCGTAGGGACCGGACATCTCTAACACAGGGTGCGTATCAAGCGGTGGGCTGCCGAGGGCTTCCCAAAGTGCGCCTGAGATAACGACAGGGGGAGCGAGGAGCTCGCGATCGGTGGAGTTAAACCACCGCCCTTCTTGCACGCTGAGCCGATGAATAATCGGATACGCAGGGTCAAACTGTCGTGACATCACTGACGTCACACCTTCTGGGAGCTGTATGGGAACCTGCACGACTCCATCGATCAGGCGAGTGGTGTAATCGAATCCATACCGTTCGTTGACGTGAGTAAAATTTTTGTCGGCCTGGTGCCAGTCGATAGGAGCGCCAGACTGGCTGAAGGTGTCGATGCGCAGCGTCGCAATTCGACCGCCATAGCGTTCCTGCTGTTCAAGCGACGACT
This sequence comes from Leucobacter sp., assembly GCA_052106035.1. Taxonomy (GTDB): domain Bacteria; phylum Actinomycetota; class Actinomycetes; order Actinomycetales; family Microbacteriaceae; genus Leucobacter. The sequence continues at coordinate 5,603 of JBQEBC010000013.1, forward strand.
GTTTTTGCAATTCGCCGAGTGCGACTACTGCTGTGAGGGCTGCAACGGCGACCGCAATTCCAATGAGGCTGAGGATCACCCGGAGTTTGTGCGTGCGAAGCTCTGTCCATGCCTCAGATAGAGTGCCAACTGTGCCGGTAAGCAGCCGGTGCCAAAGCGAGGTGTGGGGGAGCGCCACCCGAGTTTCAGACTTGGGATTTTCGGATAGCTGTTTAGGCATCTGTGTACTCCTCCACGGACATAGGAGTGAGCAAACCACTGTTCAGCCGGAAACTACGGCTTGCGAGTGCGGCAACTGTCGGATCGTGTGTGATGGTGATGAGCGCAGCACCATTTTCAGTCGCAACTTCCTCGAGCAGTTTCATGACTGTCGCGCCAGTTTCGACGTCGAGTGCACCTGTGGGCTCATCTGCAAGAATCATTCTGGGCTTTCGAATGAGTGCGCGAGCGATCGCGACGCGCTGTTGTTCACCGCCAGAGAGATTGTCGGGGTGCGAATCGAGTCGGTGTGAAAGGCCGACACGGTCGAGCATTTCGATTGCCAGTTGACGTCGCCGCCAGAATGCTGGACCCGTAGCATAGGCCAGCGGCATCATGACGTTTTCCACAGCGGTGAGGCCCGTGAGCAGGTTGAATTGCTGAAACACGTAACCAATACCGTTGCCTCTCGCTCGGTCGAGCGCGGCCTTGCGAAGCTTGCCCACATCAGAACCTGCGAACCATACTGTGCCGGAGGAGGGAACGTCGAGAAGGCCGAGAATATTCAGCAGAGTGGTCTTTCCAGACCCGCTTCGCCCAACGATCGCTATATGGGTGCCGGCCTCGACGCTGAGGGAGACGTCGTTCAAAATATCGAGGCGAGAACCATCGGGCAGCTCGACATACTTTGCGACGCTGCGAACATCGATGAGACTCACCAGCTCACGCCCGTCTCGCAATACTCTTCTCCTGGTGCGATCTCGTAGCAGTATTCTTCGACGGGTGCCGCCGAACCTGGCACAAACTGACGTATCTCGTCGCCCTCGCTCAGGCCCTCAGTGACCTCGACAAGAGTGCCATCGCTCACGCCGAGTGTGACTTTGGTCTCGGTAGGTTCGCCAGACCCATCTTCGAGCCACACAACGCCGGAACCTGCGCCACCTTTCACCGCAGTCGCGGGGATTGTGAGCACCTCGTCTGCCGTGCCGACCGCGATGCTTAGTTCTGCTGGAAGGCCTGGAAACACAACCTGATCGGCCGGAATGCTGCAGGTGACGCTCGTCGTACCGTCTTCAGAAACCTGTGTGGCGAGTCCAGTACAGGCAAATGGCGCCGGACCACCTGTAATAGTCACCTGTGCCTCGCTTGGCGCATCGAGGAGACGGTACAACTGCACCGGTTCCACCGTTGCAAGGATATGGAACCGATTCGGTGTGAGCTTCGTCACCTCAGCGCCAACTGCAACATCTTGGCCAACAACGACTCCGAGTTCTCCGAGCTTGCCTGCCTCAGGGGCAACGATGTCGACCCATTGAACGGGATACTCCTGCTTTACCGTAAACAGAACATCACCAGCAGCGACATTCGCACCGTCACTCACTTCTACTTTGGTGACAAGGCCGGTAACGCTTGATCGCACTGCAACGTCAGCGTCGCGTGCGATCTTCCCAGTGAGCAAGAGCTCGTTCACGACAGAACCTGTTTCAACCAATACGACCGGGTCAGTCACCATTCCATTGGGTGAGATGGGGGAGTCCTGCTCCGAACTGAAGAAGGCAAGCTTTGTGAGTGAAGCCGCGATCAGCCCAAAGACAAGCACCAGCAATATGGGAAAAATCCATCTGCGCCAAACGACCATGTGTATTCCTCGGCAAGATTGGGAGCACCGAGGTGCTCAACGAGTGTTGCTTTAGCTATTCTGCATAACGGAATAATGCGAGTCAAGTAATAGTTGCGCGTGTCGTGCATTTTTAACGAACTGGCTTCCGGCGCGACTCTGAGGCGATTCGTGCGTACGGCTGAGCTCGATTTTGTGATGCGCGAGAAAGACGTTACTCGGGTGCGGGGATAGGGGTAACGAGAGTGTGAACTGACATAATATAGATTATCAGCGAACCTTGCGACTGCGTTTACTGGCTTGCGTCATTGCGATCCTGCCGCGCCTCACCTATTCCTTCGCGGAACGCGCTAGGATCGCTAATCGCATAAATGAGTGGGCTGCGAGCGAGCACAGCGCAATGGAGCCAAACTGTGCTGCATTTAGCATGAGGTCTGCATTCTCAGAGCGCCAGGCCAGAAAGAGCAGTACGAGCGCTGCGCCCACGGTGACCCACCCGATTATTGAGAGCCCAATGGATACTGTGCGCACGAGCCAGACGCCTCGAGCGGGATGCAACGGGGTGATGAGTGTCACCGCTGCAAAGCTTGCTGCACCGATCGCAAGCGCACCGAGTACGTCACTCGGTCGGTGCCAGCCATAGGTAAGTAGCTGCCAGCTCACCACACTCAGTAGCACCGCTCCAGCAAGGGCGACAATTGCTCGCAGATGCCGCGTAACCGCGAATACTGTGGCAGCTACGAGTGATGCAAACACCGTCATGTGGCCGCTCGGGAATGAATTCTCTGCGGCGAGGCTCATGAGATCTGGGCGCCAGAGAACCTCTGATTTTAGGAGCTGAGAAGCAACGATGGCCCCCACCGGTACGAGCACTACGATGAGCGCACGCATGACGCCATGAGCCCAAAGCGCAATAAGCCCGAGAACGACGAGCGCGAGTGCGATTGTTGGCGTGGAAACGAGGCTGAGTGGTGCGGGTGGATCAGTGTTGAAGTGAGACGCCGAGAGCGCATTCTCTTCGACCCACTGCCCTGTCGTGCTCAGTACGCCGAGCACGTATGCTCCGACGCCAATGATTAACCAGAACAGTAAGATCCACAGCACCCGTAGTCTGCGCAAGACGGTAATACTCATGCGTCTACTCCCCTCGCCGCATCGGCGGTGCGAACCGCCCAGAGCGCGAGTGCTGCAGCGGTTGACACGTTAAGCGAGTCAACCCCGTGTTCCATCGGCATGACGACCGATTTAGTGGCTGAAGCAAGTGCTCGGTGTGAGAGCCCTGTCCCCTCAGAACCGAACATTAATGCAAGTTTCGCAGGCACGTCTGTCACGAAGTCGGCGAGGTCTTCTGCATCATCGCGCAGCGCAAACGCGGCGAGTTCGTAGCCCTCGTCGCGTATCATTGGGCCGGCTTCGCGCCAGTCAGGCAGCCGCGCCCACGGAACTTGTAATACGGCGCCCATGCTCACGCGAACAGCGCGGCGATACAGCGGATCTGCGCAGGCTGGGCTCAACAGCACCGCATCTGCGCCGAGGGCCGCAATCGTTCGAAAAATAGCACCAACGTTCGTATGATCAGCGAGGTCTTCGAGCACGACGATTCGGGTTGACTTGCGAAGTAGCTCGATTGGTTTGAGCGCAGCTGGACGATGCATGGAAGCGAGGGCACCGCGATGCATGTGAAATCCGGTAAGTTGTTCGAGCTGTGCAGACTCCCCCACAAATGCTGGGACTTCGGGGAACTCTTTCAGCAGTGGTTCGAGAGTAGGGATCCACTCATCAAGTAGTAGGAGCGAGCGAGGAACATGGCCCGCTCGGATCGCGCGCTCGATAACTTTTGGTGACTCTGCAATGTAGAGCCCCTCAGCTGGCTCTCTTACGCGTCTGAGCGCGACGTCGGTGAGCTGCGTGTAATCGGCGAGGGAAGGAGTATTCAGATCGTCGATGCGAGTGAGCTTCACGCCCGCGGCTCCCCTGCGTGTGCGTCTGTCCCGTGCAAGAACGTTGCGATTGCCGCTACGGTCTCTGGCACTGCCTCATAGTGAACGAGATGACCGGTGCCAGGAAAAATCTGGAGCTGCGCCTGACTGAGCATACGTTGGAGATCAAGCTGCTTGGGCAGCGGGGTGATGTCGTCCTTCTCCCCCGCAATCAAAAGAGTCGGCATAGTAAAAGCGTCAGCAAACTCTGCGACCGTGTGTGAGACCGAAGCGCGAAAGGCATCGAGCAGCGTTTTTGAGTCAGCGAAGCGTGAGAAGTACTCGTTGTGTTGTCCATGGATCCACCCGCGGAGTTCACGGTCGCCCGTCTTTGCCATGACCTCGCTCATACCCCGCACAATGATTGGGTTGCCAAGAAGAGAGCGTGCTGCTCGTTCAGGCAGTGCATCGGCGGCACGGTAATACAACACCGCAGCTTGGGTGAGCACGCCTTGCGGTCCGTTGAGCGCGGGGGCAGAAATAGGGTTGATGAGTATTGTGCGATGCGAGACTGCGCCCTGACTCAGTGCCGAACTCACGACAAGCGAACCAAACGAATGACCAAGAATGATGCCGCCACCGGGGGCAACCGCGCGGGTAAATTCGCGAAGCCATTCACCATAGAGCTCGATATCGTGTGTTCGGCGCGGAATGACTGGTGAATCCCCAAATCCTGGCAGATCGGGCACATAGATTGCGAGTTCTGGCAGTTTCATCGCAAGGGCCTTGGCAACTCCTTCAAGCCCATGATGATCTCCGCGAAAGCCGTGAATAAGCGCCATCGGCACCCCGGCCGGGTCGCCATACACCCAAGTGTGGGTGTCGGCGCCGAGCGCAGGGATCAGCTGGAAGTCGTTCGTAGGCACAGGGAAATGTTATCGGTCGCCGCTGGTACTGAACTGCACAGGCGCGGCTCGGCGCCGCCCGGGTACGTTCGTATCGCGCAGATGTCTGGTGCAATCGATAGCATCGGTAGCAGCGAAAGGATCAACGTGAACGATGCACTCCCCCTGTGGGCCGCGCGACTTGCGGTGTTTGACACTGAGACGACCGGAATAGATACTCAGACAGCGAGGATTGTGAGCGCAACACTCGCGATCATCGGTGAAGCGGGCGAAACCCTTGAACGGTACGACTGGCTATTGAATCCGGGTGTCGAGATTCCGGATTCTGCGGTACGCGTGCATGGCATTACCACTGAGGTAGCCCGGTCAAGTGGTATTGATGCAGCGGTCGGAGTGAAACAAATATCTGAACGAATTGCCGAGGTTATTGAGCGCGGACTCCCCGTCGTTGTATATAACGCCCCATATGACTTAACCCTGCTTCGTGAAGAACAACGTCGATACGGGCTCACTTTCCCGGTTGCATCTCCGGTGCTCGACCCACTCATCATTGATAAGCAGGTGGATCGCTATCGCAAGGGCAAACGCACGCTAGTCGCGGCGGCCGAATATTATGGTGTCAAACTCAGTAATGCGCACGATGCGGGTGAAGACGCAATCGCGTCAGGGCGTGTGATGCAACGCATTGCCGCGCAGCATGGTGCTTCGTTGCCCGCTGAACTCGAAGCGATTCATGCATTACAGGTGACTTGGGCGCTTGCCCAGGCCGAAAATTTTCAAGAATATATGCGTCGTGCACGTGACCCGAATTTCATCGCAATAGGCGACTGGCCCGTGCGTCCCTGAAGTCGAAGCGACTCTGAGCTACGAAACAAGCGAGCGGGCTGAGATCCAATTGGATCTCAGCCCGCTCGCTTACAACTACTGGGTGAACCCAGTCGGGTGAAACTTACGCCCCGAAGCCCTTGAAGCGCTGGTTGAACTTCTCGACACGACCGGCCGAGTCCATGATGCGCTGCTTGCCCGTGTAGAACGGGTGTGAAGCGCTTGAGATCTCAACGTCGAGCACTGGGTAAGTCGTGCCGTCGAGCTCGATCGTCTTGTCGCTGGTGAGCGTCGAGCGCGTGAGGAAGCTCTCCCCCGACGCGAGGTCGCGGAACACGATGGCGTTGTACTCGGGGTGAATCTCGGTCTTCATGACTATCCTTCGAATTTGTTTCATCTAGCTACGCAGTCGGTGTGTGCCGAGCGTATAAGTCTCGCGGCGATACCGCACAAGGAAACAGCTTAGCAGATTGAATGGGTGCCCTGCACTCATTGGCCTCGCGCGTCCCATCGTAAATGTGAAGCCTTAGGTAGTTGTGGGCTTAGCGATTGCTGAGTACCGGCCGTTGGCGAGGGTCAACTCGAATTGCAACCCAAAGGTTGCTTCGAGATTCTCGGCAGTAAGAGTGTGTTCGATAGGGCCCGCTGCAAGCATCTTGCCGTCGCGAATGAGTAATACGTGGGTGAATCCCTGCGGGATCTCCTCAACATGGTGCGTCACCATCACCATGGCAGGGGAAAACGGAGACGTGGCGAATCCCGCAAGCATTTCGATGAGGCGCTCACGAGCGCCCAGATCGAGGCTCGCACTCGGCTCGTCAAGCATGAGCAGCTCAGGGTCGGTCATCACTGCGCGCGCGATCATGGCACGCTTTTGCTCACCATCACTGAGCGTGCCAAAGGTGCGATCTGCGAGCCCGAGGAGATCCCACTCGGCAAGCACACGATCCGCCTGGCGCACATCAATTGAGTCATATTCCTCGTTCCAGCGGCCCTCGACTGCATACGCAGCAGTGAGTACGACGTCGCGGACACTTTCCGAAACAGGAATGCGTCTCGCCGTTGCGCTGGATACAAAACCGAGCCTGGTGCGCAACTCGAAAATATTGACCTTACCCAGACGTTCTCCAAGTACTTCCACTTGGCCTGAAGTCGGAAAGTCGGACGCAGTCGCGAGTTTCAAGATGGTGGACTTGCCAGCGCCGTTCGGGCCCAAGATAACCCATCGTTCACTGTCGTCAACCTGCCAGGTCACCCCGTCGAGTATGGGGCGTTGGTTACGGACATAGCTTGCATCGTTGAGGCTCAGCACGGTCGTCATAGTGACAAGCCTATCTCTAGACTGGAGCAATGATCGTTTCACCACTCGTCGTTCTCGACTGCGATTCCACGACCATTCAAGATGAGGTTATTGAACTCATCGCCGACGCTGCGGGGTCACGCGATGAAGTCGCAGCAGTTACCGAACGCGCGATGCGTGGAGAGCTAGATTTTGCTGAAAGTCTCGCGGCTCGTGTCGCAACTCTTCAAGGGGTGCCTGAATCTGTGTTTCACAGTGTGTACGACCAGGTTCGCCTCTCCCCCGGCATCCGTGAACTCATTTCAGAGGTGCATGCCAGAGGTGGCAAAGTCGGAGTGGTCTCAGGAGGCTTCCATGAAGTGCTCGACTTGATTGCAACAGATCTTGGAATTGACTACTGGCGTGCGAACCGGCTCGAGATCAGTGACGGCCAGTTGACCGGTCGCACCGTCGGCCCCGTTATCGACGCCACAGCCAAAGCCGAAACTCTTCGAGAATGGTCGATGGTAAGCGGCATTCCCATGAGCGCAACGGTCGCAATTGGAGACGGGGCGAATGACCTCAAGATGATGAAGATTGCGCAGGTCGGCGTGGGTTACAACGCGAAACCCATCGTGATTGAACAGGCCGATGCTGCAATTGAGAACGATCTCGCGCTCGCGATTCAATTCTTCGACAGACTGAGCTAATCGGCCGAGCCGTCTCCGCCAAGAAACGTACTAAAAGTTATTGAGCTTCTCGGTATCCTCAGGGATCACACCGTCGCCGAGCAATGAAACGCCCAAACGCTTCAACGCGGTCAACGCAACATTCTGTGGCATCGGCCCGTAGGAGATACGTGCAACGCCAATCGCTTCGTACTCTGCTGCTGTGAGTGCACCGGGGAGGCCAATCACACTGACGCGGCGCATACCAATACCGTCGACAAGGGCTCGAGTTTCATCAGCCGTGAGCACTCCTGGAACGAAGATGCACTGTGCACCGGCATCGAGATACGCGCGGCCACGCTCAATCGCATCAGCGATGCTTGCTTCACGTGAGCGATCGCCCGCTTTCACCAGCGCGTCCGTGCGTGCATTCAAGACGAATGGCACATCTTCTTTCTCACCTGCCGTAACCGCATCTCGCATGACCTTGACTGATTCATTGAGTGGTCGAAGTTGGTCTTCAATGTTTGCGCCAGAGATCCCGACCGCGATTGCACGCCGTACGGCATCTCCTGAGTCTCCGAATCCCCCGTCCAGGTCTGCGGTCACCGGAAGGTCGGTTGCGGAGACGATGCGTTCGAGGCTGGAGAGCATTGTCTCGAACGGAATATGTTCGCCATCCGGATACCCGTGGCTCGCGGCAATACCGTGACCGGCGGTCGCGATTGCCTGGGTGCCCGGCAACTCTGAGACCACGCGGGAGCTTGCCGCATCCCATACATTCACGACGCGAAGGATCGTTGAGCTGGTGTACAACTCAACGAGCGCCTGCGCATCTACTGCGACACGGGTACGACTTCTGGGTGCACTGGTGGAGGTCATACCCACAGGCTACGTCAGTGACCCATCCCAAGGCCACCATCTACCGGAATAACCGCTCCTGAGATATACGCAGCATCGTCGCCGGCAAGGAACGAGGCTGCGCCAGCAATCTCGGCAACCTGACCGAAGCGAGCCGAGGGAATTGATGAGAGGTACTGCTTCTGTTGCGCTTCTGGGAGCACCGCAGTCATGTCAGTATCGATAAATCCAGGCGCAATAACGTTCGCGGTGATCCCACGACTGCCGAGCTCACGAGTGAGTGAGCGAGCGAAACCTACAAGGCCAGCCTTCGACGAAGAATAATTAATCTGACCGGGCGAACCGTACAAGCCAACAACTGAAGAGATCAGGATGACGCGACCAAAACGCTGTTTGAGTAACCCTTTGGCGGCGCGCTTGACCACTCGGAAGGTACCAGTGAGATTCGTGTCGATCACTTCGGTGAAGTCCTCCTCGCTCATGCGGAGGAGCAGTGTGTCTCGGGTAATTCCCGCATTGGCTACGAGTACCTCGACTGGACCGTACTGTTCTTCAACCTGAGTGAAAGCTTGATCAATGGATGCCGCATCTGTCATTTCTGCGCGTACGGTGAGAGACCCAGATGGGCCCTCCCCCGAGCGTGAGGTCACGGCCACTCGATGCCCGTCTGCAATCATACGTTCGGCAATCGCATACCCAATTCCTCGATTTCCGCCGGTGATGAGTACGGTCCGTGGCGTAATGCTTACGTTCATGCCACACAGCTTAGCGAAAGCAAGCGGCGCTCAGGCGCTGCACGTGCAGAGGTCCTAAACTTAAGTGGTTGAAGAAGGAGCCGATGTCAAGAATGAATGGCGCATCGCCAAGTTACAGCGTGACGTCGGCCGGAGTAAATCCGGCTGACGACCGCGCATACCGTATGCGCATGTATTTCGTGGCTATGACACTTCGCCTATTGTGTGTTGCTTCGTTGTTCTGGGTGCGGGGTTGGTGGATCGCGATTCCTGTAGTCGGTTCAATTCTGCTTCCGTGGTTCGCAGTGATGATTGGGAACGCGGTTCAGCATGGAGGCGCGGAAGAACATGATGTCCCGGAACCGCTGCAGCTCCACGGCATTCCGAATGAAACCGCTACGACAGATCTCCCGGAAGAGACGGTATTGGTTGTAGACGTCGATCCCGTTCGGCGCGGAACGGAATCATCGGCGTCAGAAGCCTCGACCAAATCACCTATAGCGCCATCTAAAGGAGAGCTTGATGGTTGACGTCTTGTCAGGCATCGGTCTCGGCGTACCGATGGATCATCAGTACACTTGTTCGAGGGCAGGATGCCGGGAGGCCGCGAAGTGGGCGCTTGTGTGGCGTAATCCGAAGATTCACGGGCAAGACCGTCGGAAGACTTGGCTCGCTTGTGAGGAGCACCTGGACGTGTTGCGCGCTTTCCTCAGCGACCGCAGCTTTCCCCTAGAAACGAAACCAGTAGGTGAGATTGATGAGTGACACTCTCGTGGGGTGGTCATTCTTGCGCTCTCGTCGCTGGATCGGCTACTTCGCATTACTCGCCGTGTTCTCGATTGCGTGTGTATATCTTGGCAACTGGCAGTTCGACCGTCGCGCGGAAGCCCGAGCCGAGATTGACAGGATCGATCAAAACTATGATGCGTCCGTGGTTGATTTGTCTTCTGCGCTCCCCGAACTGGGGTCTTATGACGATGACACTCACAAGTGGCTCTCGGTCACGATGACGGGCAGCTACCTCGGCGACGCGGTTCTCGCGCGCAACCGACCCGGGCCAGATGGAGTCGGTGCAAACATCATTGATGCATTTCGCACAAATGATGGACGTGTGTTTTTTATCGATCGCGGGTGGATTCTCGCAAACGGCACCGAGATCGATGCAGCCTTAGCCTCGCTCCCTGCCCGACCCGAAGGTCAAACTACCGTAATCGCTAGATTGCGCGGCGCGGAACCGGCAATTGCTGGGCGCAGCGCATCCGGAATGTCCGTCGCAAGTATTAACCTCCCTGAGATCGCCGACCTCATCGGTGTGAATAGCGATGTGTACACCGGGGCGTACGGCATGCTGGTTTCTGAAACACCGAGCGGTGAGCACGGCGCTCTACCAACGCGTCCTGAACGCGATGAGGGGCCGCACCTCTCGTATGCATTGCAGTGGTACGTATTCATCATTATTGCGGGGATCGGCGTCGCATATGCGGCTCGCCAGGATTACAAGAACCTCAATGCTGGAAGCCGACAAGTACTCGCAAATGAGGCTAAGCAGGAGGAGCGGCGCAAACGTCGTGGGCTCACAGATGCAGATGAAGAGGATGCGCTCATCGATGCGTAGCGCGTTACGATTTCTGGCACTCGCAGGGGCGCTTTTGCTCGGCGCACCGATACTTATCTCGTGTGCATCAACTCCCGATCCCGAGACGACCCGTGACTCACTCACTGAGGTGACGAAAGACGCGACTCCCTCAGAAGTGGAAAACGAGTATGACGCCGAGCTGCACCCTGACCCTGTCGTTGAGCCACTTGAATGCACGCCATACTTGGTGATCACTGCGCGAGGCACTGGTGAGCCGTCGAAGAAACAGTTGCTCGGTCCCGTTGTTCGCGCTATTTCAGACGCGCGCCCAGATCAAGTACAGCAATTAGACATCGATTACCCTGCTGACACTGATGTGAAAGAGGGAGGAACCCGTGGTGCACGCACACTTGTCGACACGCTGAATGTTCAGGCTGATGCATGCCCCGAGCAAAGATTTGTGTTACTCGGGTATTCACAAGGCGCCCTGCTGATCGGGGACGCGCTCACTGATCCTGAATTCAGGCTCGTCGGCACTCGTGTCGGAGAAGTGTCTACTGAGGCAGGCGCACGAATCCTCGGAATTGTCTTCTATGGAAACCCACGTTTCTTGGGGGCCGAGACCTATGACGCAGGCACGTATGCGGAGTATATCAACGGGCTACTCCCCCGGCCACTTGGCAGTTTGGCCCCGTATGGAGACCGCATCCGTGATTACTGCGTGGCAGATGACTTTGTTTGTCAACGCTCGCTCGAGCTTGAGGACGAAGGGCATGTTGCCTACTACGAAAACGGTATGCAACAGGATGGCGCAGCGTTCATCATCAACATGCTGCCCCCGCTTGATGCTGCGCCTGAAACTACAGACCCACAGCTCAGCGTTGAAGAATCAGATTCCGATGAACCAGAATCCACGCTTCAAGAGTAAAGCGGGCTAAGCGAGTTCGATGAGCTCCAGATACTCCTTCGACCAGTGATCCTCGGTCGCCTCTGGCATTATCAGTACTCGCTCAGGATTCAGCGCCTCGACAGCACCAGCATCGTGCGAAACCAAGACTACTGCCCCGGTAAAGTGTGCGAGCGCGTCGAGAATTTCCTCGCGGCTGGCGGGATCAAGGTTATTTGTGGGCTCGTCGAGGAGCAGGACGTTTGCGCTGGACACTACGAGCATCGCGAGCGCAAGTCTCGTCTTCTCACCGCCAGAGAGCACCCCGGCAGGCTTGTGTACGTCGTCGCCGGTGAACAAGAAGGAGCCGAGCACCTTTCGTGCCTCAGTCTCGGTGAGGTGCCGCGACACCGAAATCATATTGTGCAGCACACTCGCTTTGACATCGAGTGTCTCGTGTTCCTGGGCGTAGTAGCCAACTTTCAACCCGTGACCGGCAATGATCTCACCGGTATCGGGATCGTCAACTTGTGCGAGCAGCCTGAGCAGCGTCGTTTTGCCTGCACCGTTGAGCCCGAGTACGACTACCTTTGACCCGCGGTCAACGGCAAGATCGACACCGGCAAATATTTCGAGTGAGCCAAAAGATTTCGAAAGGCCCGAGCCCATGAGCGGAGTTTTGCCGCATGGTGAAGGATCTGGGAAGCGGAGCTTCGCGACACGATCAACCTGACGCACTTCGTCTAGGCTCGAGAGCATCCGCTCAGCTCGGGCTACCATCTGGTGCGCGGCTGCAGCCTTGGAAGCCTTCGCACCGAACCTGGCGGCCTGATCCTTCAGTACGGAGGCCTTCTTCTCGACGTTAGCCCGTTCCTTGCGGCGGCGCTCTTCGTCGGCTGCGCGCTGTCGCGTATACAGCTTCCATCCCATGTTGTAGACGTCGATCAGCTGCCGGTTTGCGTCAAGATAAAAGACCCGATTCACTGTCTCTCCCACGATATCGATGTCGTGGGAGATGACGATGAGGCCACCTTTGTAGGTCTTGAGAAACTCGCGGAGCCAGACGATGGAGTCAGCGTCGAGGTGGTTTGTCGGTTCGTCGAGGATCATTGTGTCGGCGTCTGAGAACAGGATCCGCGCGAGCTCGATGCGTCGCCGCTGGCCTCCCGAGAGCGTCTTGAGGGGCTGATCGAGCACGCGATCTGGCAGACCGAGATTGTTTGAGATAGACGCTGCCTCGGCCTCGGCGGAATAGCCACCAAGAGCCTGAAACCGGTCGGTGAGATTGCCAAAGCGCTTCATTGCCTTCTCGGAGACTTTCGGGTCGCTAGATCCCATCTCCTCAGAGGCCTTTGTGATGTCTTTGGTGATCGTGCCCAGACCACGCGCATCAAGAATGCGATGCCGCGCGATTTGCTCAGGATCACCGGTGCGAGGATCCTGTGGGAGGAATCCGAGTTCGCCCGTGACTGTGACCTTGCCTTCGGCTGGCTGGAGTTCACCAGACAGTGTGCGCGTCAGCGTGGTTTTGCCCGCACCGTTTCGACCAACAAGACCGATCTTGTCGCCGGGGTGCACGCGAAAGGACACGTCGCCCATAAGACGGCGCGCGCCAACATCAATCGCAAGATCCTCGACAACAATCACAAGCAGTAATTTCCTTTTCAGATGAAATGTGTGAGCGGGCTGCCCACAGCAGAGGCTCGAAGGATTCTTCTCGCAAAACACGCGTGGCTGGGCCTAGCAGCGCGTGAAGCGCGCCGGATGCGTGTCGGCGGAAAACTCCTCCGAGCCGTCTGGAATGTTAAATGTTGAAGCCGAGGGCGCGCATCATTTCCCGACCATCATCGGTGATGCGCTGCGGAGTCCACGGCGGCATCCATACCCAGTTGATTCGGAATGCTGCGACAAGCCCGTCAAGGGACTCGGCAATATCATTCTCGATCACATCGGTGAGGGGGCATCCTGCACTCGTAAGCGTCATCGAAATGACGAGCGCGTCGTTTTCTCCGTCGTAGGCCAAGTCATAAATCAAACCAAGGTCTACGATGTTTACGCCGAGCTCAGGGTCAGAAACATTCTTCAACGCTTCAATTGCCTGATCCCGAAACTCGGGATCAATGGAGAGCGGCGCAACCTGCACTGCCTCTGCTGTTTTTTCTTCGGTCATAGCTTCAGCCTACGCCCTAAGCCTCAACGAGGAAACGGTCGTATCCCTCGTTCTCAAGGCGTTCGGCCAGCTCAGGGCCGCCTTCTTCAGCGATGCGCCCGTCAACGAACACGTGCACAAAGTCAGGCGTGATGTAACGCAAGATGCGCGTGTAGTGCGTGATGAGGAGCACACCGAGGCCGGTAGTTTCCTTCGCACGGTTCACACCTTCCGAGACAACCTTCAGCGCGTCGACATCGAGACCAGAGTCTGTTTCGTCGAGCACTGCAAACTGCGGCTTAAGAAGTTCGAGCTGAAGGATCTCGTTGCGCTTCTTCTCTCCACCGGAGAAGCCTTCGTTGACGTTGCGCGCCGCGAACGACTCGTCCATGCGGAGGTTCTTCATGGCCCCGCGCACCTCACCCATCCATGTGCGGATCGGGGGTGCTTCGCCGTCGATCGCGGTCTTCGCGGTACGCAGGAAGTTTGCGTTTGTCACACCGGGAATCTCGACTGGGTACTGCATCGCGAGGAAGAGGCCGGCCTTTGCGCGCTCGTCTGCGGGGAGCTCAGTGAGGTCTTCACCATCGAGAAGGATTTGGCCGCTGGTGATCTGGTAGCGAGGGTGTCCGGCAACTGCGTACGCGAGCGTGGACTTGCCCGAACCGTTCGGACCCATGATGGCGTGTGTCTCCCCCTTACGGATAGTGAGATTCACCCCTTTGAGGATCGGCTTTGGTCCCTGCTCCGTCTCAACGCTGACGTGTAGGTCTTTGATCTCAAGAACAGAAGTCATGCTGCAATCTCTTTCGTAACGTGGGGATCTATGTAAACGATGCCGTCTTCGATCTCGACGACATATACCGGTACGGGCTCGTACGCCGGCAAATTCTGAGGATGACCAGTTTCAAGTGAGAACGCCGAGCCGTGTGCCCAACATTCAAGCGTGTCACCATCAACGAAGCCCTCAGAGAGGCTGATCTGCCCATGGGTGCAAATATCTCCGATGGCATGCACTTCACCTTCGCCGTCGAGCACGACCGCGATGGGAATACCATCAAGCTCTACGCGCACCGCTTGGTCCTGCGTGAGCTCACTCATCTCAAGTGCCTTCAATCGCGACATTATGCGAGTACGCTTTGGCTCAGCTCCGCGTCAATTGCCGCCTGGAGCCGTTCTTGGATCTCTTCATTACCAATGCGCTGAATGACCTCGAAGAGGAATCCGCGTACCACGAGCTTGCGTGCTTCGTCTTCCGAAATTCCGCGACTTTGAAGGTAGAAGATATGCTCCTCATCAAAGCGACCCGTTGTTGACGCGTGTCCCGCACCCGCAATATCGCCAGTCTCAATCTCGAGGTTCGGGATCGAGTCGGTACGCGTACCTTCGGTGAGCGTAAGGTTACGGTTCTCTTCGTAACTATCGGTTCCTGAAGCAACGCGGCGAATCAGTACGTCACCGATCCACACCGAGTGTGCGCCTTCACCCTGCAGTGCGCCCTTGTACGCAACGCGGCTGCGGGTATTGGGGGCGTTGTGATCGATGTACACCTGGTGCTCGAGGTGCTGACCCGCATCTGCAAAGTATGCGCCGTAGCCTTCGCCATTCGCGCCCTGTCCGTCGAGATGAATCGAGGGGTTCAACCGCACGATCTTTCCACCAAGAGAAACAACAATGTGCTGGAGACTTGCGTCGCGCCCAATGGTCGCGTTGTGTGCGGCAAGGTGTTTCGCCTCATCGTTCCATTCCTGAATGGATACAACGGTAAGATTTGCGCCTTCGCCGACGACAATTTCAACGGTCTCGGTGAGGTTCGCGTCCCCCGAGTTTTCCAAAATCACGAGTGCGTGTGCTTGAGCAGCAGCCTCAATAATTGTATGAGCGGCCGTCGGAGCCTGAGTGAGCGTCGCGCGCTTGACGATGATGGTCTGATGCTCCGGGCTTGTCAGGAGAATTCGCTGGGCTTCGGTCACCTGACCCCATGCATTTGCGGCTGCCTGATCTTCGGGGAGACCCGCGCGTCCGACGAATTCCGAGTCCATCGATATCGAGCTCACCTCGAGTCCTGGAGCGTCTGAGATCTCAAGCGCTGACGCTTGGGTCTCAAGCGATCCGCCGATCAAGTCTTTGATCAAAGCAACGGGGGTGAACTTCCAGTTGACCTCGCGGCCGGTTACTTCAGGGAAGTCTGCGAGTGTTGCCGATTTGAAACGATCAGACCGTGTCTGTATCGGTGCGCGATTGTCCCAATCTCCGTCGCTGTGTGCCTTGAGGCCGTGCTGTTCTGTCTGAAGCGTTGTCACGTTAACCGACGGATCCTTCCATACTCATTTCGATGAGCTTGTTCAACTCGAGCGCATATTCCATAGGCAGTTCTCGAGCGATGGGCTCAATGAAGCCGCGAACAATCATGGCCATTGACTCTTCTTCTGAAAGGCCTCGACTCATGAGATAGAACAATTGCTCTTCGCTAACACGCGTAACGGTAGCCTCGTGTGCAAGCGTTGCGTCATCTGTACGAATATCGATCGCTGGATAGGTATCCGATCGAGAAATCGTGTCGACGAGCAGCGCGTCACACACAACAGAGTTTGCAGCATGGTGCGCGTTCGCTTCTACGCGTACTTCGCCACGGTAACCCGTACGTCCGCCACCGCGAGCAATCGACTTCGAGAGAATCGAAGACTTGGTGTGAGGAGCGAGGTGCACCATCTTTGCACCTGCGTCCTGATGCTGGCCGGGGCCAGCGAACGCGACAGACAGCGTTTCGCCCTTGGCATGCTCACCAGTGAGGTAAATCGACGGGTACTTCATCGTGACCTTGGAGCCAATGTTGCCATCGACCCACTCCATGGTTGCGCCCTCTTCAGCAATGGCGCGCTTGGTCACGAGGTTGTATACGTTGTTCGACCAGTTCTGGATCGTTGTGTATCGAACGCGTGCGTTCTTCTTCACAATAATCTCGACAACTGCGGAGTGCAGCGAGTCTGACTTGTAGATTGGCGCGGTGCAGCCCTCGATGTAATGCACGTAGCTGCCTTCGTCAGCGATGATCAGCGTGCGTTCGAACTGACCCATGTTTTCCGTGTTAATACGGAAGTATGCCTGGAGCGGGATCTCGACGTGCACACCCTTCGGAACGTATACGAACGATCCACCGGACCACACCGCTGTGTTCAACGCAGCAAACTTGTTATCACCCGATGGGATAACCGTGCCGAAGTACTCTTTGAAGATCTCCGGATGTTCTTTGAGTGCAGTGTCCGTGTCAAGGAAGAGCACACCCTGTTCTTCAAGATCTTCACGGATCTGGTGATAGACCACCTCGGACTCGTACTGTGCTGCAACGCCCGCGACCAGGCGCTGGCGCTCTGCTTCAGGTATGCCGAGCTTCTCGTACGTGTCTTTAATCTCGTCGGGAAGTTCTTCCCAGGTGGTCGCCTGCTTCTCAGTTGAGCGGACAAAGTACTTAATGTTGTCAAAGTCAATGTCGGTGAGGTCAGCACCCCACGTTGGCATTGGTTTCCGACCAAAAATCTGTAGCGCTTTGAGACGGCGTTCAAGCATCCATTCGGATTCATTCTTGAGACCGGAGATATTGCGAACCACATCTTCGCTCAGACCGCGTTTCGCGGTTTCTCCAGCTATATCGCTGTCGTGCCAACCAAACTCATACTGGCCAAGGCCTTCGAGCTCGGGGCGATCGATCAGTACCTCAGGCATGATCATTCCCTCTCTTGTCGTCTCACCGTCGAGAGCCACCCCAAAAAACGTCTCCGCTCTAAGCTGGCTCTCTGCGGCGGTGCAGTAGTCTGGGCTGCGGATAATCCGGCGTGCTGAACGATTCGTCAGACGTTGCGGATTACCGTACTAAACCACAGCTCCTAAGTCTACAGGTTTTCGCCCGGAATGGGGCGGGAGGACCCAGTGTTCGCGGGGAGCTTGCACGAAGGAGAACCCGTGTCCGGCACGAATGCACCGCGAGACTTCGGCTTCAATGCGAGGCCGCTCCCCCGATTCCTTTCGTTCTCAGCGTGGGCATCGTTTATTCTCAACGTGATCATCATCGGAACGGGCGGTGCGGTTCGCTTGACGGGCTCCGGGCTTGGGTGCTCAGAATGGCCGCTGTGTACCCCAGGTTCTCTCGTGCCGACTTCAGAGTTGACCTACCACTCGCTCATCGAGTTTGGTAACCGCACGATCAGCGGACCACTACTCCTCGCCGCACTCGCAGTGGTACTTCTCACATTTCGGTTACGTCAAGAAAGACGTGATCTCTTCGTCATGTCTTGGGTTGTTCTCGGGCTGGTGTTACTTCAGGCTTTCGTCGGAGGCGTCATCGTGTGGGAGGATCTCGCAGCCGTCCTCGTGGGATTCCATTACACGGTCTCACTTATCATCGTGTGCATAACTGCGGCCTACCTCACGCGTATGTACAGTGAAAGCGGCCCGCGGGTGCGTGCTGGCCCCAAGCCGTATGCGATCCTCACGCATTTCACAACACTTTGCATGGCCATACTCATTTTCATGGGGGTACTGACGACGGCGAATGGCCCGCACTCCGGCGATGACAATGTCGTCCGCAACGGCATCGACGCAACCCTTCTCAGTCACTTGCATGCCTGGCCCGGATATATAACATTTGCGCTTGTGGCAGTGCTCGTTGGGTGGGCTGCTTCGCAGCACTTGCAGACACTGCGGTGGAACCTTGTGCTCCTCTCGCTTCTCGTCGTACAAGTCGCGATTGGTATAGTCCAGTCGAGACTCGGATTGCCGCCGCTACTCGTGGGAATTCATATGGTACTGGCGAGCCTCACCGCGGCGACGATGACCGTGACAGTGTTGAGATTGAAGCAGTCGCAGCCGAATTACGCTGTTGAACGCGAGAGCGCCTGATCAAGATCGTCCCAGAGATCTTCGACATGCTCGATGCCAAAACTCAGCCGCACGAGTGATTCAGGAACTTGTGTTGGCTCCGCGGGCTGGCGACGTCTGCGTTCTGCGAGCGATTCGACTCCCCCAAGGCTCGTAGCGGGGGTAATGAGTTCGAGCGCTTGGACGAAGCGCGAGGCTTGCTCGGCTGAAGCAAGCTCTATTGAGACAATCGCTCCAAAACCTGTGAGCTGTGTAGCAGCCAAGTGGTGACCTGGATCATCTGGGAGCCCCGGGTATCGAACTCGCGCCACCGCTGAATGTTCACGGAGGCGAATCGCAAGGTCTCCAGCGTTTGCCTCTGCGCGCTCTAACCGCAGGGACAGCGTGCGCAGCCCGCGGAGCCCCAGCCAGGCGTCGAAGACTCCAGGGATCGCTCCGTGCAATACCCGGTGTTGCAGCAAGCGATCTCGAAGCCCAACTGATTGGGTGATGGCGATACCGAGGAGCACGTCGGAGTGGCCTGAGATGAACTTTGTGGCGGAGTGTACGACGACATCGGCACCCACATGCAGCGGCTGTTGCCGAAGTGGCGTGCTGAATGTGTTGTCCACGACGACGATTGCGCCTGCAGCGTGCGCGGCGGCGATGAGGGTGGGCAGGTCTAACACGTCGAGCAGTGGGTTGGTCGGTGATTCGAGCCAGACGAGATCCACACCGACGAATGTATTGATAGTCGCAGCAATATTGAGTGGGTTGATCTCGCGGAGCGAAATAGCTCCGTCATCGTGCAGTTTGCGTGCGAGCCCGATGGTTCCACTGTAGGAAGCCCCGGGCACTGCGATCACGCTTCCAGCGGGAACGAGACCAAGTGCGGCCGAAACCGCGGCCATACCTGAACCGAACGACACACCCGGGAGTTGAGACCCCTCGAGGGTCGCGAGCGCAGATTCGAGTGGTTCCCAAGTTGCGTTCGTGAACCGGGCATACCCGCGGTCATGTGGCCCAGGTTCGTCGACGCCAACGAACGTGGAACTCATAGAAATGGGTGGGTTCAGCGGAGCATCAATCAAACGTGCTGGCCGACCCAGCGCAACCACAGCGGTCTCTGGGTGTCCGTGATCGCGTGATGAATCAGCGGGGTGAGACGAATGAGCGGAATGTTGATGGCGGGTCACGCGCACAACACTACTCTGCTAATACACCGCTACTCCTTCGTTGAGTTAGAAGGGCAGCAGCGGATCGATTGCGATGAGGAGCGCCAACACTGAAAGATACGTAATTGACCCGTGGAAGACGCGCATCGGCTTGCCCTCTTGGCCACGAATGGCGCTCGCGTAGAGGCTGTGCGCCGTGATGATGAAATAGGCGCCAACCGCAATCGAACCGATGATGTACAGCCAACCCATACTGGCGACAGGGATGAGTAGCAAACTCGATGCCACAGTTGCCCAGGTGTACAAAATGACCTGGAGTCCGACCGTTGTGCGTCCGCGGACGACGCCGAGCATCGGAAAACCGGCAGCCGCGTAGTCTTCACGATACCGCATCGATAACGGCCAGTAGTGCGCAGGAGTCCAGAGGAAAATGATGAGGAAGAAGATCCAGGCAGGCCAGTCAAGCGAACCCGTGACAGCTGCCCAGCCGATGAGCACGGGGAAACACCCCGCGATGCCACCCCAGATAATGTTCTGCTCGCTTCGGGGTTTGAGCCACATCGTGTACACCACAACGTAGGTGAAGATCGCGAGAAATCCGAGGAGTGCGGCGAGCCAATTTGTCGTGAAGTACAGCCAAATGACTGACACGATGCCGAGCACCCACGAGAAAACGAGCGCGCTACGGTCCGAGATCTCGCCTGTCACCAGCGGGCGCTTACTCGTCCGTTTCATGAGACGATCTTGCTCGCGCTCAATATAGCAATTGAATGCGCCCGCGGATCCTGCACTCATCGCGCCGCCGATCAGCGTGGCGAGCACCAGCCACAAATTAGGCAGCCGACCTTCTGCAAGGATCATCGCCGGCACAGTGACGACGAGCAATAGCTCCATCACTCGAGGCTTGGTGAGCGCGACATACGCCTTCAGCGTACGGCGAAGCGAACGTTGTGGGCCCGATGCGGGTGCCTCTGCGCGTGAAGAAATCTCGGTAGACATCACATACATCGTACCTGGCCTTTCGGTAGGATTACTGGGGGTGCGCACGAAGCGCACACGGAACACCTGTTAGGTGTGATTTTGCATGCGAGAGAGGCAGGCCATTGGCAGACTCACTGGAGTGGAACGAACTCGACGATCGCGCAGTTGATACTGCGAGAGTGCTTGCAGCTGATGCGGTTGAGAAAGTTGGTAACGGGCACCCGGGAACGGCGATTAGTCTCGCGCCGGTCGCGTATCTACTCCACCAAAAGGTCATGCAACATGATCCAGCTGATGCGAATTGGGTCGGTCGTGACCGGTTCATCCTTTCAGTCGGACACTCCTCGCTGACACAGTACGTTCAGTTGTACCTCGGCGGGTATGGACTTGAGCTTGACGATCTCAAGGCGCTTCGCACCTGGGGATCGAAGACTCCGGGGCACCCAGAGTATGGCCACACAAAGGGCGTGGAGATCACGACCGGGCCACTCGGCCAGGGGCTCGCGTCAGCGGTCGGCTTTGCCTACGCAGCGCGGTACGAACGAGGGCTCTTCGACCCTGAGGCTGCTCCTGGAACCAGCCCGTTTGATCACAACATTTATGTGATCGCAGGCGATGGAGATCTTCAAGAAGGCGTGACGAGCGAGGCTTCGTCTCTTGCAGGGCATCAGGAACTGGGTAACCTCATTGCGATCTATGATTCCAATCAGATTTCGATTGAGGACGACACCGACATCTCTTTCTCCGAAGATGTCGCTGCCCGGTACGTTTCGTACGGCTGGCAGGTGCTTGAGGTCGACTGGAAGAAGACCGGCGACTACGTTGAGGATCTCGTCGAGTTGAATGAAGCGATCCGTGCGGCCCAGGCCGAAACGCAGAAGCCTTCGCTCATTATTTTGAAGACCATCATTGGTTGGCCATCTCCAGAAAAGCAGAACACGGGCGGCATTCATGGTTCGAAGCTTGGATCTGATGAGCTTGCTGGTCTGAAGTCGGCTCTCGGATTCAACCCCGACGAACACTTTTCGGTTGCCCCCGAGGTGATTGCTCACACCCGCGGCGCTGTAGATCGTGGTGCTGCGCGACGGAAAGCCTGGGACGACTCGTTCAGTGCGTGGGCAGAAGCGAATCCCGAGCGCAAGTCGCTCTTTGATCGACTTGAAGCGCAGGTGCTCCCGGAAGGCGCTCTTGAAGCGCTTCCAACATTCACCCCAGGCGACAGCATCGCTACCCGCGCCGCAAGCGGCAAGGTGCTGGCAGCTCTGGGGCCCATCATGCCAGAACTCTGGGGTGGATCAGCTGACCTTGCCGGGTCAAACAATACGACGATCCCGGGCGTTCCCTCCTTCGTGCCCGCAAGCCACTCAACGTCTACGTGGAGCGGCGACCAATACGGTCGGGTGCTGCACTTCGGTATTCGTGAACACGCGATGGGGGCAATTCTCAACGGAATACAACTTCACGGCAAAACGCGTAGCTATGGGGGCACATTCCTCATCTTCAGCGACTACATGCGCCCAGCAGTACGCCTCGCGGCACTGATGAACGTTCCGAGCATTTTTGTGTGGACACACGACTCAATCGCGCTCGGCGAAGACGGTCCCACTCACCAGCCCATTGAGCAGCTGGCAACGCTTCGCGCAATTCCAAATCTCACAATCGTGCGCCCCGCAGACGCAAACGAGGTGTCAATTGCATGGCATGAGATTCTCACTAGGCATGCCGGGCCTACAGGGATCGCGCTCACGAGGCAAAATGTGCCAGTGCTCCCCCGCGGCGGCGACTTTGCCACCGAGGAGGAGGCAGCTGATGGGGTGCGTCGTGGCGCCTACGTGCTTGCAGACTCCCCCACAGACACGCTCGATATCGTTCTCATTGCGACCGGTTCAGAGGTCCAGCTTGCAGTTGAAGCCCGCGAGCGTCTCGCCGCAGAAGGAATCGGTGCACGCGTCGTGTCCGCGCCATCTCTTGAGTGGTTCCAAGAGCAGACTGCCGAGTACCGCGCAGAGGTACTCCCAGCTGCTGTCACCGCGCGCGTCAGCGTAGAAGCGGGGCTCTCTCTTGGCTGGGAGCGTTACCTTGGCGATCGTGGACGTTCGGTGTCGATCGAACACTTTGGGGCATCGGCCGATTACGAAACACTATTCGAGAAGTTTGGCATTACGACCGATGCTGTGGTTGCCGCAGCACACGACTCGCTGGCGAACTAAGCCAGCTGTCGAGAAAGGCAAGGATGAATAACCGACGCACTGCCGCTTTGAGCGACGCAGGGGTCAGCATCTGGCTCGATGACCTCTCACGCACGCGTATTGAGAGCGGCCAGCTTGCAGACCTTATCGAGACCGTGAACGTTGTTGGTGTCACGACGAACCCGACAATTTTCCAGAAGGCAATTGGTGCGGGGGACGGATATGCGGAGCGCATTGCAGAGTGCGCACGACGTGGTCTCGACACGAGTGCAACAATAACCGAGCTCACCACAGGAGATGTCGCTGATGCGTGTGACATCTTCGCTGAGGTGTATGCGGCTAGTAGCGGTGTAGACGGGCGTGTTTCCATTGAAGTGGAACCCGGGCTTGCTCGCGACACTGCGGGTACGATCGAACAGGCGCAGCGGTTATGGGAGAAGGTGGATCGTGAGAATGCGATGATCAAAATCCCCGCGACGATTGAAGGGCTCGAAGCGATTTCTGCGACGATTGCTCAGGGAATCAGCGTCAACGTCACGTTGATCTTCAGCCTGGCCAGGTACCGACAAGTGATCAATGCATATCTCACGGGGCTCGAACGGGCACGAGCAGCAGGACTCGACATTTCGAAGATCCACTCGGTGGCGTCGTTCTTCGTCTCCCGAGTCGACACCGAGATCGATGCACGGCTGAACGCGATTGGTACGCCAGACGCGCTCGAACTCAAGAGCAAGGCGGGCATCGCTAACGCGCGTCTCGCGTACGAAGTCTATGAGCAGTCGTTCGCGACTGAACGTGCCCATATGTTGCTCGGTCTCGGCGCGAACACGCAACGACCGCTCTGGGCATCAACTGGTGTGAAAGATCCCACTCTTCCCGACACCTTGTATGTCACAGAGCTGGCCGCGCCCGCAACGGTGAACACGATGCCAGAGGCAACGCTGAATGCATTCGCTGACCATGGCGAGCCGCACGGTGACGCGGTTTCTGGAAGTTATCTTGAGGCGAACCAGGTGCTGAATGCACTCGATGCAGCAGGTATCGATTATGTGGAAGTCACCGAATTGCTCGAGCTCGAAGGGCTTTCGAAATTCGATGACTCCTGGGCTGATCTTGTCGGGACGGTGTCGCGCGCACTTGGAGAGACTGCGTGACCCCTTCGGTTCATGGGATCACCCCGCATGCTGACTTCGCGAAACAGCTGGAGCTACTTGTCTCTGGTTGTTTCGCCTCGAGGTTGTTTGCGAAAGATACGACGCTGTGGGGCACGGAAGCAGCCGTTGAAGCAGGAGTTCGCCTCGGGTGGACTGACTTTGAGGATGCCGCGGCGAGTATTATTGCTGAGGCTGAAGCGCTCCGTGCAGTATTTGCAGCAGAAGGCGTCGATCAATACGTGCTCTGCGGTATGGGCGGATCAAGCCTTGCACCGATGGTAATTGCGCCCAGCCTCCGCGTGTTGGATTCCACTCACCCTGACTCAGTGAGAAGGGCACTATCGGGAGATCTCTCGCGCACGGCTGTCGTGGTGAGTTCGAAATCGGGTGCCACGATCGAAACGCTCAGTCATCGTGTTGCGTTCGAAGAAGCTTTTGCGCTGCAGGGAATTGACGCGACACAAAGAATCGTAGTGGTCACTGACCCTGGGTCAGCACTCGAACGCTTAGCCAATGAATCAGGGATGCGATGCCTCCATGCAGATCCTCACACCGGCGGACGATTCTCCGCGCTCACAGCCTTCGGCCTAGTTCCTGCGGTACTCGCGGGTGCTGACGGCGCTGCCCTGGTGGAAGATGCTTCAGCCGTTCGCCAACTGCTCAGCGAAGACTCCCCCTCGAACCCCGCCCTCGTACTTGCAGCAATAATTGCCGCAGCACTCCCCCAGCAGTTTGTGCTTGAACTTCACAGCGACACGACGCTTCCAGGCACCTTAGGAATGTGGATTGAGCAACTCATAGCTGAGTCGACTGGCAAATCAGGTAAAGGTATTCTTCCAATTGCCCACCCGTATGGAACCGAGGGAGCTGCACATTACTCGGAGGTCGCTGAGCGTGTGCAGCTCACGACCAAGTCCGTAGCGGCCGAGTCAGGGATTACTGTTTCGGGCACCTTGGGCGAACAGTTTTTGCTTTGGGAAGTAGCTACTGCTGCGCTCGGTGCATTACTTGCCGTTGACCCGTTTACACAGCCTGATGTTGAATCTGCAAAGGTTGCTGCCCGGCAAATGATTGGTGCTCCGGAGATTCATTCGGATCTCACACCAACGGTCGAAGAAGTGGTTTCCTCGCTCGTATCGGCTGCCCCCGTCCACAGCTATCTTGCGATCCAGGCATATGTCGACTCTAAGGATGAGTCCGTTGCACCACTTCTCGAGTCACTCCGTTCGAAGCTCCTCGATGAACTGCATCTTCCTGTTGCGCTTGGCATTGGGCCCCGGTACCTGCACTCAACAGGACAGCTGCATAAAGGCGGGCCTGTAGGAGGAATGTTTCTCCAGCTCATAGATACTGGAGCTGTGGATCAATCAATTCCAGGAGAAGACGGCTCGTTCGGCGAACTCATGCTTGCGCAGGCGCAGGGCGACGCGAACGTTTTGCGCGAACGAGGCCGTGAGGTCGTTACCGTGAGAAGTGCGCACATTGTTGACTATCTGCATGCGCTTGTAGCGTTGATCTGAGCCGAGAGCCAGAGCGCTCATTCGCTTTCCTACGCACATACGAAGATGGGCTCCAGATACTGAGTATCTGGAGCCCATCTTCGTATCGATGTGTCCTGCGTTACGCAGAAACCTTTGCAGTCCCTCGACGCTGACGAAGCTTCAAGAGTGCGGCCTCAAGGAGCTCTTCGGCTTCCTCGGGTGTGCGACGCTCTTTCACATACGCGAGGTGCGTCTTGTATGGCTCGTTCTTGAGCAGCGAGGGAGGGTTTTCCTTCTCGCGGCCAGCGGGAAGGCCAGTTGACGGTGAGTCGATTTGCTCGGGAATCTCTTCGTCTGGAACGTCTGCTGAGAAGTAGCGAACGGTCTCATTGCCGAGCGCATCCCAATACGAAACCTTGTTGCGTTCTGCGCGGACGCCGTGATCCATTTCCCCCATGGGGCCGGATCCGACACGAGCACCACGAATGGCGTTACTGCCTGCCACGGATGACCTGCTTTCGAAAATTCTTAGATGAGCGAGAAACGATCAATGAGGCCAATGCCTATGATCGAGAAGAACCACACGAGCGAGACAATGACCGTAAGACGGTTCAAATTGCGCTCTGCCACCCCAGATGAGCCAAGGCTCGAGGTGACGCCACCGCCAAACATGTCGGAGAGACCGCCACCGCGCCCCTTATGCAAGAGGATGAAAAGGGTGAGCAGCAAACTCGTAAGTACGAGGAATGAGATCAAGATGATCTTCAGAACGAACAATGTAAATGCCTTTCAAAGCGAGGCGCAGTAAATCAGCCTCTAGTATAACGGGCTAAGCGGTAACGTGCTTCCGGAATTGCACGATGCGGCTAAACTCATCAACTTTGAGACTTGCGCCACCCACGAGGGCGCCGTCTACGTTGGGTTGTTTTAGGAACGCAGCTACGTTTTGACTTGCCACTGATCCACCATAAAGTACACGCGTGGTATCGGCTACGTGGTCCCCTCGCAATTGACGAAGTACATCACGTAACGCACTCGCGACCTGCTCAGCCTGCTCGGGTGTCGCGGGTTCGCCACTTCCGATCGCCCATACGGGCTCATACGCAACAACAATCTGCGCATCCTGGGGAATTTCTGCAAGCGCAGCCTCGAGCTGCTGGACGGGAACCGCGGCTGCGCCGTGCTCTTCAAGATCCTCAGCGGTTTCTCCTACGCAGATGAGAGGAACTATACCTGCAGCCACTGCTGCTGCCGCCTTGCGCCCAACCATTGCGTCGTCTTCATCATGACCGCCACGTCGTTCAGAATGACCTACGATGACGTATGCAGCCTCTAGTTTCTTGAGCATTGCCGCCGAGATATCTCCCGTGTATGCGCCAGATGAGTGCTCTGAAACGTCTTGAGCCCCAAGCGTAAGCGACAACTTGTCTGCACCGATCAAGGTCTGCACCGAACGTAGATCAGTAAACGGCGGAAATACTGCAACTTCGACGTCGCTAAAGTCGTGGCGCACATCCTTCAAGCTCCATGCGAGCTTTTGCACGAAAGCGATGGCCTGGAGATGATCAAAATTCATTTTCCAGTTACCCGCAATCAGCGGCGTACGACTGGGGAGAGCGATGTCGTTCATGAGAGAACCTCTAGTCCGGGGAGCGATTTACCTTCGAGGAATTCAAGGCTTGCGCCTCCGCCCGTCGAAATATGACCAAATTCATCATCGGTGAACCCGAGGGCTCGTAATGCAGCAGCAGAATCGCCGCCGCCCACAACGGTGAACCCGTCAGTGTCGACGAGAGCCTGGGCAACGGTACGGGTGCCAGAGGAGAACGCATCCATCTCAAACACGCCCATGGGGCCGTTCCAGAAAACAGTTGCCGACTTCGCGATTTCCCCGGCAAATGTCGCGGCAGAGTCCGGTCCGATATCCAGCCCGATTCCGTTTGCACCAAAGCTGCTTGATTCGAGAGCATCGGCCGCTACGATCTCGTGCGCCGCGTCAGCGTTGAAAGCCTCGGCGACCACTATGTCGCTCGGAAGCACGATGCGGACTCCGAGTGCCTCAGCCCGGCTGAGATACTCACGCACGACATCTAGCTGATCTTCCTCGAGCAAACTCGAAGCAACCTTGTGCCCCTGTGCGGCAAGGAAGGTGAACACCATGCCCCCGCCTATGAGGAGGGTGTCGACACGTTCAATTAGGTGGGCGATTACGCCCAGTTTGTCCGACACCTTTGAACCGCCGAGAATGACCGTGTAAGGTCGCACAGCGTCATCTGTGAGGCGTTGGAGTACTTCGAGTTCTGCCGTAACAAGTCGGCCGGCTGCGCTGGGGAGTAGCTGAGCAAGCTCGTACACGCTAGCTTGCTTCCGATGTACAACCCCGAAGCCGTCGGACACGAACGCATCAGCCGGCTTCGCAAGTTGGGCTGCGAACGCTCGCCGTTCTCCGTCGTCTTTACTCGTCTCCCCCGCATTAAAGCGAAGGTTTTCTAAGAGCACAATGTCTCCGTCTTCCAAGGAAGAGATTGCTTCCGTAGCGCGTTCTCCAACGGTCTCATCCACGAACTCAACCGGTGAGCCGAGAAGCTCTGACATTCTTGCGGCAACCGGGCTCAAAGAAAAGCGCTTGTCTGGTTCACCCTTTGGGCGCCCGAGGTGGCTGATGAGCACGATCCGCGCCCCCGACTCTCGCAGCTCGCGAATAGTCGTGAGTGAGGCGCGGATTCGCCCATCATCAGTAATCACTTGTGCGCCACTTGCGTCGTCAGCGAGAGGTACGTTCAAATCACAGCGAATAATAACTGTCTTCGACCGTAGTTGGCCGAGCGAAGCAAGGGTGCGCATAGTTCCTTTATACGGGTGTTTAGATGAGGCCGGGTGTCTGGGTGCGCGCTGCTTCGAAGCGCTTCGCGACATCCTGCCAGTTTGCGAGGTCCCAGAAGGCCTTCACATACTCTCCCTTGACATTGAGGTAGTCGAGGTAGAACGCGTGCTCCCACATGTCGAGCATGAGCAGTGGAGTGAGGCCGAGAGGTACGTTTGACTGCTGGTCGAAGAGCTGGAAGATCGAGAGGCGCTTGCCGATCGAATCCCAAGCGAGCACCGACCAGCCCGAACCCTGAATACCGTTTGCAACGGCACCAAACTGAGCCTGGAACTTTGCGAACGAACCGAACTGCTCGATGATCGCCGCAGCGAGTTCGCCTTCGGGTTCCCCGCCGCCCTCAGGTGAAAGGTTGTTCCAGAACACGGTGTGGTTCGTGTGACCTCCGAGGTGGAATGCAAGATCCTTCTCGAGGCGGTTGATGTTGGCGAAGTCCTCGTTCTCGCGAGCAGCTGCGATCTGCTCGAGCGCATTGTTCGCGCCGGTCACGTAGGCCTGGTGGTGCTTGCTGTGATGCAGTTCCATAATCTTGCCACTGATGTGCGGCTCGAGGGCAGCATAGTCGTACGGCAATTCGGGGAGTGTGTATGCGGTCATTGCAGCTCCATTCTCTGTAAGTTTTGGCAATCCCAGTCTATTGCGAGAACCCTCGGGGTGCGAGGTGTTCGCTGTCGGCTAGATCGCGTCGATTTGGTCGAGTACGTCGGGCACGCTGGCTTCGGTATTGGGAATGCCGCGATCTTCCGCGGCCTTATCTGCCATAGCGAGCAAGCGACGGATACGACCAGCTATCGCGTCTTTCGTGAGCGGAGGGTTCGCGCGTGTTCCGAGCTCGTCAAGACTTGCTTCACGGTTTGAAAGACGAAGCTTTCCCGCGTAGTTCAGGTGTTCAGGCACCTCTTCTCCGAGGATCTCAAGGGCACGTTCGACGCGGGCGCACGCTGCCACCGATGCCTGAGCCGAACGCCTGAGGTTGGCATCGTCAAAGTTCACCAAACGGTTCGCCGTTGCACGAGTCTCGCGAGCCTTCCGGAGCTCTTCCCATGCCTTTCGTGAAACTGATGCGCCCATAACGCCGAGCAACTCACCAATTGCTTCACCGTCGCGGACCAGCATCTTTGACACTCCACGGATCTCGCGACCCTTGGCGTCTACTCCAATTCGACTTGCTGCTCCCACAAGGGCCATTGAGGTTTCACTGCTCGGGCAGGTAATTTCGAGGCTCACTGTACGGCCAGGTGGGGTGATCTTGCCACGCGAAAGAAATGCGCCCCGCAGTGCTGCAGCAAGTTCGTTTGAATCCCCGGTGGTTACACGGTTCGGGAGACCTCGGATCGGGCGTCTGCGCTGGTCCATCAGGCCCAATTGACGCGCAAGAGTTTCTCCGTCGAGCACCCTGACCAGAAACTGGGGGGATCCGGGACGCACGCTTGTTGGGGGCAGCTGCCTTGCCTCGGCTCGTACGCCATAGAGCTCCATCAGGTCCTTACGCACTCGCTGCACGATCTGCGGGGTGTGGAGCTCTGCCTCGAGGGCGATGCGCCCATTGATGGTATGCAGGCCGCCAGAAAGCCGGAGCACAGTGGCAAGTTCTGCCATCCGCTCCCCTGTCCGTTGCACGGGGAGCCTCACGAGCTCGCTCATGACGTCGGCGGTAGTCGGCACAGATGTTCCTCTCAAAAGGGCAATGATCAAGAATTAATTGATATTGACATAAATGGATAGCGCTATTCGCGACCGAGGTCTCGATGGCGCAACTGTACGCTCACGCCCGGCAAACCTGCGAGGCGATCTGCGAGCTCGCGTGCAACTGCGACGGAGCGGTGTTTGCCTCCAGTACAGCCAACGGCCAGTGCAGCATGTCGCTTGTTCTCTCGCTGGAAGCCTGCAAACACCGGCGTGAGAGCCTGCACATATGCATCAATAAACTCGGTCGCACCTTCACGGCTGAGAACATAGTCTTTCACAGTCGGATCGACTCCGGTGAGCGCGCGTAGACCAGTTTCCCAGAAAGGGTTCGGAAGAAAACGCATATCCGCCATCAGGTCGACGTCCGTTGGCGCACCGTACTTAAAACCGAAGCTCATCACTGTGAGTTGCAAACCTGGAACATCTTCGGAGGAAAACATATCTCGAATAGCTGTGGTGAGCTGATGAACGTTATAACTGGAGGTGTCGACCACGACATCACTCGTTGCACGGAGCTCTTGTGCGCGTTCGCGTTCTAAACGAATTCCCTCGAGTAAGCCACCGGCTTCCACCTGCAATGGGTGTGGGCGGCGAACACTCTCATAACGTCGGACGAGCGTCTCATCGGTGGCATCAAGAAAGACGACTCGCACGGTGGCGCTGACCCGAAGTTCTTCAACTGTCTCTTGGATATCTGCGAACAGGTCGCGGCCGCGAACGTCAACCACCGCAGCGATCCTCGGGAGTGCGCCTCCAGATTTATCCGCCATATCAGCGAGCGTTTTTACCATCGAGAGCGGCAGATTATCGACGACGTACCAACCGAGGTCTTCAAGCGAGTTCGCGACAGTGCTTCGACCGGCTCCGGACATACCGGTCACGATTAGGATTTCTTGCCCGTTGAGCGCTTCACTCATCGTCTGCCTCCTCTTCATTCAACGTCGGTTTCTGCACCCTCAAGCTTAGCCCCAGCCGGCGGTTCTGTGCGCCGCGAGACATTCTGTAAAATCTGTTCGGCAGTGCGGACACCGAGCCCGGGCATCGCTGCTATTTCCTCAACGGATGCAGCTCGAAGCCGTGCAGCTGAGCCAAAATGTTGCAGAAGCTGCTGTACTCGTTTGGGGCCGAGCCCAGGCACATCAGCAAGTTGAGATGCAATCGCCTCGCTTCTACGCTTGCGTTGAAATGTGATCGCGAATCGGTGCGCTTCGTCTCGAGCACGTTGCACGAGAAATAACGCTTCGCTCGCGCGCGGAAGCACCACAGGGAATGGGTCTTCAGGGAGCCAGATCTCCTCGAGACGCTTTGCGATCCCGCACAGCGTGATGTTGAAGATGCCGGCCTCGGTAAGCGCTCGATGTGCGGCCTGAACCTGGGGCTCACCGCCGTCAACAATAAGTAACTGTGGTCTAGCGCGGTACGCACCGGTAGGCAATGCGTCCGATGCGGCAGCGAGGTTGAGCTGCGCGGCTCGGCGGGACACCACCTGGTAGATGGAATCGGTGTCATCGCGAGTCTGCTCGATGCGGTACTTTCGGTACTCGCTCTTGGCGGGCAGCCCATCTTCAAATACCACGAGTGAAGCGACTACCCCAGTTCCTTGAAGATGCGACACATCGATACATTCGATTCGAAGTGGCGCCTCGTCCATCCCAAGGGCCGCCTGGAGCTCTGCAAGGGCATCGGTGCGTGAGGTGATGTCAGCGGCCCGCTTGAGCTTGTACCGGAGCAGGTTCTCTCCGGCGTTGAGCGTCGCTCGTTCTAACAGCTGAACCTTGTCACCGCGCTCGGGAACTCGAATGCGAACTTTACCCTGCCGCGGCCGACGCGCAGAGAGCGCGCGTTCAAGCTCGATCGAAGCGTCGGCTTCTTGAGAGAGGAGTATCTCTGGCGGGGGCTCACGATCCCCTTCGTACGCGGACTGCAATACCTGTTCTAGGAGACGTCCGGGTGAATCGTCGAGTTCGACGTCAACAATCCAGCTCCGTTCCCCTCGCACACGACCACCGCGAATGATGAACTGATGAACAGCGGCAGAAAGCTCGTCCGAGCGCATCCCGAACACATCAACATCGACTTCGTGCCCGAGAACGATCGCATTCTTCTCCATGACGTGCTCGACAGCGGATACTTGATCACGAAGCTTTGCAGCGTCTTCATATCGTTGCTCTCCTGCTGCGGAGCGCATTTCTCGCTGTAACTTGCGAAACTGCGACTGGTAGTTTCCACTGAGAAACGATACGAGTTCACTCACTCGCAGGCGATGCTCTTCAACGGTAATTGCGTGCGAACAAGGCCCACCGCATCTACCGATCTGCCCTGCGAGACAGGGTTTCCCCGATGACATAGCTCGTCTATAGTCTGCGTCATTGCAGGTGCGGATCGGGAAAGCTTGTTGTAAGAGTGCGGCCGTCTCACGAACCGCCCAGACTTTCGGGAACGGTCCAAAATACTTCGCTCGCTTGATTTTTTCGTTTCGGGTAATGATGAGCCGCGGAGCTTCTTCCGCAAGTGTCACCGCGAGGTAAGGGTATGTCTTGTCGTCTTTGAACTGAACGTTGAACGGTGGCTTGAACTCCGTGATCCACGTGTGTTCGAGCACCAGCGACTCTGTGTCGCTAGCAACGACAGTCCAATCCACATTTGCTGCGAGCGAGAGCATGCGCTGCGTGCGCGGCATCAACGAGTGCAACGGTTGAAAATAGTTCGAGAGGCGCGAACGAAGATTCTTTGCCTTGCCGATGTAGAGCACCCGGCCGTGAATGTCTGAAAATCGATAGACGCCTGGTGTTGTAGGGATCTCTCCGGTCGCAGGCTTAAACTCGTCGCGTCGGTCTATGCTGCGCCAATCGCGCAGGGAATCGCTCATGCCGATGCCTTTTTCGCGTGACCCTTTCCAAGCACCTCAGCGAGAAACTGTCCGGTGTAGCTGTGCTCAACCTTTGCGAGCTGCTCAGGAGTGCCCTCGGCAAGCACTATCCCGCCACCGGAGCCACCCTCGGGACCCAAATCAATCACCCAGTCGGCACTTCGGATGACATCGAGATTGTGCTCGATCGTGATGACAGTGTTGCCCTTCTCGACGAGTCCATTCAGCACAAGCAGCAACTTGCGAACGTCTTCGAAATGCAGCCCAGTCGTTGGCTCATCGAGCACGTAGATGCTTCGCCCATTCGAGCGTTTTTGCAGTTCAGTGGCAAGCTTCACTCGCTGTGCTTCACCGCCTGAGAGTGTGGTTGCGCTTTGTCCGAGCCGTACGTACCCAAGACCCACGTCGACAAGCGTCTTCATATATCGATGAATTGATGAGATCGGTTCGAAGAACTGTTCAGCTTCTTCGATGGGCATCTCCAACACCTCAGAAATGTTCTTCCCTTTGTAACGGACTTGAAGCGTTTCACGGTTGTACCGCTTGCCGTCGCAGGCCTCACACGCGACGTACACATCGGGCAGGAAGTTCATTTCGATCTTGAGCGTGCCATCGCCGGAGCAGGCCTCGCACCGACCTCCCTTGACGTTAAAGCTAAATCGACCGGGAAGATACCCGCGGGTCTTCGCTTCCTGAGTCTCAGCAAAAAGTGTGCGGATCTTGTCAAACACACCTGTGTAGGTAGCAGGATTAGAGCGTGGGGTGCGTCCGATTGGTGCTTGATCGACATGTACGACTTTGTCGAGATGTTCAATGCCGGTAATCCGTGTGTGCTTGCCGGGGACAAGCCTTGCACCGTTGAGTTGGTTCGCAAGAACGCGGTACAAAATGTCATTCACGAGCGTTGACTTTCCGCTCCCGGAAACGCCGGTGACTGCAGTCATCACGCCAAGTGGGAAGGCGACGTCTACGCTTTGAAGGTTGTTTGATCGAGCGCCAATCACTGCAACTTCGCGCTTGCGGTCGCGCTTGCGTCGCTTTTTTGGGGTCTCGATAGCTCGCCTTCCAGCGAGATAGTCACCGGTGATTGACGCAGAATTCTCGAGCAATCCTGCCAGCTTGCCCGAATGTACGACGGTGCCGCCTTCGACGCCAGCACCGGGGCCAATATCAACGACCCAGTCTGCCGCATCAATTGTTTCCTCATCGTGTTCCACCACAATGAGCGTATTTCCGAGGTCACGCAGCTTGATGAGCGTCTCAATAAGTCTGCGGTTGTCGCGTTGATGAAGCCCAATAGAAGGCTCATCAAGCACATACAGCACTCCGGTAAGACCCGAACCGATCTGTGTAGCAAGACGAATTCGCTGAGCTTCTCCTCCCGAAAGAGTCCCTGCTGCGCGTGCAAGGGTGAGATATCCGAGTCCGACCTCGATCAGAAAATCGAAACGGAGTCGGATTTCGCGGAGTACTTGTGCGGCGATCTTCGCTTCTCTGTCGGTGAGGGTAACTTCGTCGAAAAAGCGCTTTGCGTTTAGGAGACTGAATTCTCCAACTCCAGAAATAGACTCATCATTGACGGTGACCGCGAGCACTTCTGGCTTGAGCCGTTGACCCTGACATGCGTGGCAGGGCACTTCGCGAAGAAACTCTGCCCAGCGATCACGTTTGTTATCGCTCTCGGCCTCTGCGTACTGCCGTTCGATGAACGGGATAACACCTTCAAAACCACTTGAATACTTCACTTCGCGGCCGAACCTATTGCGCCAACGAACATTCACCTTGAAATTGTTGCCGCGCAGTACGGCCTCTTGAACCTCCTCGGAAAGCTCTTTCCATGGTGTCTTGAGTGAAAAATCAAGGTCGTTTGCGAGGCCAACAAGAAGCTTCTCGTAGTACTGGTACAAGCTTCGTCCCTGACTCGTCCATGGCACGACAACGCCTTCGGCGAGCGAAAGTGTCGGGTCCCCCAGTACAAGGTCTTCATCGACCGACATGCTTGTGCCCAGGCCAGAGCACACGGGGCATGCACCAAACGGTGCATTGAATGAAAAGGTACGGGGCTCTATTTCAGTGAGCTGTACGGGGTGATGATTCGGGCACGAGAGGCTCTCGGAAAACAGCTGCACACGATCGCTCGAGCCTTCGTCACGATCGATATAGTCAATCGCCACTGTGCCGCCAGCAAGTTTGAGGGCAGTCTCAAGCGAATCGGTGAGTCGACCGAGGCCTTCAGACGAAGCGACCAGACGATCCACCACCACCGAGATGTCGTGCTTCACTTGTTTCTTGAGTTTCGGTGGATCACTGAGCTGGATGAGCTCACCGTCGACTGTTGCACGGGAGTACCCGCTTGCGGCGAGATCTTGGAAAAGCTCAACAAACTCGCCTTTTTTCTTGTTGACCATTGGGGCAAGCACCTGGAACCGGGTGCGTTCGGGAAGATCCATGAGGCGATCTGCGATTTGCTGAACTGTCTGCGACTCGATTCGTTCACCGCATACTGCGCAGTGTGGGATCCCAACACGCGCCCACAACAGGCGCATGTAGTCGTAAATCTCAGTGATCGTGCCAACAGTCGACCTGGGATTACGGTTCGTTGACTTCTGGTCAATTGAGACTGCGGGGCTCAGCCCCTCAATAAAATCGACGTCGGGGCGGTCAACCTGACCCAAGAACTGTCGGGCGTATGCGCTGAGCGATTCGACGTACCGTCGCTGACCCTCCGCGAAGATCGTGTCGAATGCAAGACTCGACTTGCCGCTGCCTGAGAGCCCTGTGAATACCACCATGGAGTCTCTGGGAATGGTGAGGTCGACGTTCTGGAGATTGTGCACGCGTGCGCCTTGCACGCTAATTTGTGCGTGGGCGGCTGATGAGCGGGGTGTTGTGTTCGAAGTCACTCCCCAATGATATCGCGCCAGTTCTTAAAATTCGAACATAACTACGAATGAAGTTCGTGTTTACACCTGGCGCTGAGATGTGCTTTGTGGGATGGTGAGGGCTGATCAAGATTCATCTGACGATCGGGGCGACATGGCTACGAAAGATTCACCATCTACGAAACGACCTGCGCGACCGCAGATTGTGCTTGAGGTACTCGAGCGGGTGCAATTAAGCCCGCACATGGTTCGTATTGTTGCAGGCGGGCCAGGAATTTCGTCGATCGAAGACACTGGGTTTACAGATTCCTATAGCAAGATGCTCTTTCCGCATCCAGAAACTGATCTCACTCCCCCGTACGATCTCGATGAGCTTCGCAAAACTCTTGCACCTGAGCTCATTCCGTCGACTCGCACATATACCGTGCGACGCTTTGATCTTGCGAATGGTCAGATTTGGATCGACTTCGTAACTCACGGAGACGAGGGGGTTGCCGGCCCGTGGGCAGATCGTGTCAGGCCCGGTGATTCGGTCGTGCTGCGAGGTATCGGAGGCGCATACGCACCAGATGCGAGCGCTGACTGGCATCTGCTTGCGGGAGATGAGGCTGCTCTCCCAGCAATCGCGGCTGCGCTCGAAGCAATGCCATCAACTGCGCAGGGGGTGGCGCTGATAGAAGTTGGTGACGAAGCAGATCGCTTGGAACTCACTGCGCCTGAGGGCATGCAAATTACCTGGTTGTATCGCGGTGGACTCGCAGCAGGTACCTCGACCGTGCTTATTGAAGCTGTGCGCCACGTTGTCTGGCGAGATGGTCGCGTTCAAGTGTTTGTGCACGGAGAACGGGGTGCCATGAAAGCACTCCGTACATACTTTACGGACGAACGCGGTCTCGACCGTTCTCAACTTTCGTTATCCCCGTACTGGGCGTATGGGCGTCGCGAAGACGCTTTCCAAGCTGAAAAGCGGGAGCCAATCGGGAAGAT
The DNA here is from genome assembly GCA_052106035.1 of Leucobacter sp. GTDB lineage: Bacteria > Actinomycetota > Actinomycetes > Actinomycetales > Microbacteriaceae > Leucobacter. Next base: position 42,366 of record JBQEBC010000013.1, read on the forward strand.
CTAGCCGGATTTGTTGGCCAGTTAGATATGACCAGCCGCGTCCATGCTCCGCAAGTCTCGCTTCAGATCAGAAACCTCATCCCGGAGCCTTGCGGCAAGCTCAAATTTTAGCTCTTCTGCGGCAAGAAGCATCTGTTCTGTGAGCTCAGCAATGAGGCCCTCAAGCTTCTCTGCTCCTTCAGCGCCAATAGCCTCGGCCCGTGGCGTCTTACTCTTGGTGCTCTTTCCGCTTCCTTGCTGTTTATGGCGAGAAACGCGACTCGCGAGAATGTCTTCGGTATCAGCTGCCTCCCGATTAAGGATCTCGGTGATGTCTCCGATCTGCTTGCGCAGTGGCTGCGGATCGATACCGTGCTTTGTGTTGTAGGCGACCTGCAAGTCGCGCCTACGGTCGGTTTCATCGATTGCTTGACGCATCGATGGGGTGATGCTGTCTGCGTACATGTGTACCTCGCCCGACACATTTCGGGCAGCACGACCGATGGTTTGAATCAATGATGTCGAAGAACGCAAGAAACCTTCTTTATCTGCGTCGAGAATTGCGACGAGAGACACCTCAGGAAGATCGAGTCCTTCTCGGAGGAGGTTGATCCCGACAAGCACATCAAATACGCCCGCGCGGAGTTCGGTGAGGAGTTCGACACGGCGAAGGGTGTCCACGTCCGAATGGAGATACCGAACCCGCACTCCCGCTTCCTCCATAAACGTGGTGAGCTGTTCAGCCATTTTCTTGGTCAGTGTGGTGACGAGCACACGTTCGTCGAGCTCTACACGCCGACGAACTTCCTCGAGGAGATCATCGATCTGCCCTTCAGATGGCTTCACCACGATGCGTGGATCCACAAGACCCGTCGGGCGGATAATCTGCTCGACGACGCCGTCTGCAAGCTCGAGCTCATACGCTCTGGGCGTTGCCGAAAGGTACACTGTCTGGCCGACGCGTTCTTTGAACTCCGAGAACTTGAGCGGCCGATTATCGAGCGCGCTGGGAAGCCGGAACCCGTGGTCAACCAGGGTACGTTTGCGAGATGAATCACCCTCATACATGGCGCCTATTTGCGGTACTGTCACGTGAGATTCGTCGATTACCACGAGAAAGTCATCTGGGAAATAGTCGAGTAGGCAGTGCGGTGCCTCCCCCGGTTCTCTTCCGTCGATATGCCGCGAATAATTTTCAATGCCAGAGCAGAACCCAATCTGTTCCATCATCTCGAGGTCGAATGTTGTCCGCATGCGCAACCGCTGTTCCTCGACGAGCTTGTTCTGTTGTTTGAGCTCAGCGAGCCGAGCATCCATCTCGTCGGTGATTGTCCCCATGGCTCTATTCATGACATTTCGGCTGGCGACGTAGTGCGACCCGGGGAACACGGAGACGGTCTCTACCTGTTTAATCACTTCACCGCTGACCGGGTGCAAATAGTAGAGAGCTTCTATCTCATCGCCAAAAAACTCGATACGAATTGCGAGTTCCTCATACATCGGAATGATCTCTACCGTGTCACCACGCACCCTGAAGTTGCCGCGCACAAATTCGATATCGTTGCGCTTGTATTGCATGTCAACGAACCGACGCAGCAAGACGTCACGGTCTAGCCTGTCTCCAACCACGAGTGGCACCATTGCCTCGTAGTATTCTTCAGGCTTTCCGAGGCCGTAGATGCATGACACCGTGGACACGACGACAACGTCACGTCTACTCAGGAGAGAGTTCGTTGTTGAGTGGCGGAGTCGCTCAACCTCAGCATTCACCGAAGAGTCTTTCTCGATGAACGTGTCAGTTTGCGGCACGTAGGCCTCAGGCTGATAGTAGTCGTAGTAACTCACAAAATATTCGACGGAATTGTTCGGGAGAAGCTGCCGAAACTCGTTGGCAAGCTGCGCTGCAAGCGTCTTATTGTGGGCCAAAATCAGAGTTGGCCGCTGTACTTGCTCAATCAGCCACGCGGTGGTCGCAGATTTACCCGTACCCGTTGCTCCGAGCAGCACCACATCGGTTTCACCTGCGTTGATTCGCTTCGCGAGTTCTTCGATTGCCTGTGGCTGATCGCCGCTCGGCTCGAAGTCGCTGACGACCTCGAACGGGCGGACACTGCGGGTGGGTTCCATGTGAACGACACTACTCGCCACCTCTGACGTTTTCTCAAAAAGTGCCAGCAAGTAGGCTATGGCGCGTGAAAAGATCCTGGCAATGGAAGATTGCCGATTCCGCTCGCAATCACTTCATCGAGGCCTTGCCAGCGTGCTGCCTGAATGAGAAGTGATTGCGCGGCCTCGGCTGTACGCGCAGGTGCACCCGGTTCTTGCCAGGCGGCTTGCACCAAAAGTGAATGACTGGAACGGTCAGCTTTGAGATCGAGTCGGCCGACAAGTTTGCCGCCAACCATGAGTGGCAAGCAATAATAGCCGTACTTTCTTTTCTCCTTTGGTGTGTAGATCTCAATGCGGTAATGAAAATTGAACAGACGCTCGGCTCGGGGCCGAAACCACACCACGGGATCAAACGGCGTGAGCAGGGCATCCGGCGCAAGGCGCCCAGGCACCCGCGCTTCGTGATGGATCCACGCTGATTCTGATTTACCTGCCGCAGTTTGCCACCCATCAACCGAGACCGGCTCAAGCACGCCACTTTCCTCGAGATCGCGTACGGCCGTGAGTGCCTCCCCTCGTTTGAGTCGGTGATAGTCAGCGATGTCGGCGAGCGTTGCGACACCGAGCGACTTCGCGGCACGCGACACGAGCTGACGCTGTGCCTCTGCTCGATCTACGACGAGCAAGTGTTCCGGCTTCAAAACCTGTTCCGCAAGGGCGTACTTGCGTTTGAATGCTTCGCGGCCAGTTGACACCACCTCACCCCAGGCGAACAGGAGCTCTACAGCATGCTTCGTGTCACTCCAATCCCACCACGGGCCACGTGACTTTCGAGGGTGCGTCTCAAGCTCGCTCACAAACTGAGGCCCTCCATCAAGCAGACGGCGGCGTACCTCATTGACTGTTTGCGCGAGCTGCGCCGCACGTTCGTTTGAACGGTGGCGTGCGCGGAAATCTTCCATGCGCCAGGAGAAAAGCCCGCGATCCTTCATCGGAATAAACGCTGCCTCGTGAGCCCAATATTCCGTATACTCGCCGCTTCCCCAGAGATGCTGATCGAGGGAGTCGGTAGCGTATCTGCCGTTTCGGGAAAATACCGGCAAATAATGGCTGCGCGCGAACACGTTCACCGAGTCGATCTGTAACACGTGCAGACGTTCGAGTGCAGCGTCAAAGGGACGTCTGGCCCGAAGCTTTGGCACATTCGAAAACCCCTGCGCGGCCAGGGCAACACGGCGGGCCTCGGCTGAACTGAGTGTCGCAGTAGTTCGTGCAGTCATATCTCTACGCTACGCGAGGCCTCTGACGGTAGAAGCCTGGAATGCTCGAACACGAGGGTGCCAGCACCTGGAGGGACAAGGGCGCGGTGTGAGTGGTCCCCGACACATATGAGCCCCTGGAACCAAGAACATCCTGTGCCCGAAATGAATGGGCACAGGATGTTCTTGGTATACGACGCTTAGGAAAACCAGAGACCGAGTTCTCGTTCTGCTGACTCCACCGAGTCTGAACCGTGCACGAGATTCTGCTGGACTTTGAGGCCCCAGTCGCGACCAAGATCGCCACGAATCGTTCCCGGAGCAGCTCCGGTTGGATCAGTGGTCCCAGCAAGTGAACGGAACCCTTCGATCACGCGGTGCCCTTCGGCACGCACCGCGACGACGGGCCCAGAGCTCATGAACTCAATGAGGGGCTCGTAAAATGGCTTACCTTCATGCTCCGCGTAGTGAGCAGCGAGCAGCTCGCGCTCGGGGGTAAGCATACGAAGTGCGGTGATTTGGTAGCCCTTTGCCTCGATACGACGAAGAATCTCGCCGCTCAGGCCACGTGAAACTCCATCGGGCTTGACGAGAATGAGTGTCTGCTCTGTAGACATGCGCGCTCCTATATGTAGGTGATATATCCGAAACTAAGTGTAGTGAGACTGCTAAGCCATGCGCTGTGCGCTCGCCTGCCACGCGTCGCGCTGGCGATCAATCTTGGCGCCACGCACAAGGCAGTAGATCCACAGAATTGTGAACACCCCGCCGACAAAGAGAGCAGCTGGCAAAATGAACGCTGTGGCGAGCATGAGCGCGTGTGTGACAGAGCCCACGATGATGCCGACGTTTCCAACACGCAACAAACCCAGCGCAATAATGCACATCAAAGCGAGTGTGCCACCAATAACGAGCCCGACCCACCGCGGATCGGTGAGCCCCAGCCCAAAAATGGTCAAGCCGATGAGCACGACAATGATGAGTTCAAAGCCCAGCACGATCGAGGCAAGAGCCTTTTGTGTGGATCGTTCGCCATTCGCAGAGCCAGAAACACGCATTGCCGTGTTGTGTGCTGCAGTTTCTGACGGTGAAAGCACGAGCTCTTCGTCGTCATCCGGGGTGTGTACAGAACTCATACCGACCCCCATTTCTCATTCTGTGAAATGGTGATGGCTTCACCCGCGAGGATGACCGAGCCTACGACGAGCACAGCGCGCCCATCAGCCTCACTCGCCCAGCTTCGTGCTCGATCGAGTGCAAATGGAAGGCTCGCAAGCGCCTCGATCGGAACCTCAGGCATGGCGGTGCGCGCAATGGCTTCGAGGTCGTCCACGGGAAGCGTACGTGGTGAATCCACTGCAGTGACAAACATCTGATCCGCAATTGGCGCGAGCGCGGCAAGGAGACCATGTGCATCCTTTTCTCCAAGGACTCCAGCGACAATAGCGAGGCCGGTGAACTGAAAGGATTCAGCAACGGCACGCACGAGCGCCTCCGCGCTGTGCGGGTTGTGTGCAGCATCGACGTAGACGATGGGATCGGTTCCGAGTAGTTGCAAGCGCCCAGGAGAGTTAAGCTGCCCGAATCCTGCGTCAAGAATTTCCTCTGGAATCGCACGATCCGCGCCGAAAAATGCCTCAACCGCGGCAATCGCGAGCGTCGCATTCTCCGATTGATGCTGCCCGAAGAGCGGCACAAAGGCGGGGTCGTACGCGTTTCCAGTGATGCCGGTGACATCAATCTGGCGGCCGCCAACTGCGAGCCGATCCTCGGTAAGGTGAAAATCGCGACCGAGTACAAATACGTGGGCGTCATGACCCGCGGCATCAGCGGCGATCTCCGCGAGAGCCTCCGGTTCCTGTGCTGCCGACACCACCGTGCTGCCGACCTTAATGATCTTTGCTTTTGTGCGTGCGATTGAGGTGATGTCAGGCCCTAAGTGCTCCACATGATCGAGCGCAATGGGGGTGAACACGGCAACCTGGGCATCCACAATATTCGTGGCATCCCACTCGCCGCCCATGCCGACCTCGACGACCGCCACCTCAACGGGAGCATCGGCGAAGATCACCAGCCCAAGCACGAAAAGTGCTTCGAAGAACGTAATCCGTCCGTGTCCTGCTTCGAGTAACTCTTGATCGGCAACCTGAAGGGCAAGTTGCAGCTCTTCCCAACCCGCCGCAAGCACTTCGGCGGCCACTGGCACACCGTCCAGCTGAAAGCGCTCGGCAAAGTCCACAAGGTGGGGGCTAGTGAACAGCCCCGTGCGTAACCCATGGGCTCGCAAAAGCGATTCAATTGCGCGGCTCGTTGAGGTTTTGCCGTTGGTGCCTGCGACTTGAATCACCGGAAATGAAAGCTGGGGCGACCCGGCAAGCTCAGCGAGTCTCCGTACCGGCTCAATGCGAGGCCTTGGGTTCGCCTCTCCGACGCGTTCGAGCAGTTGTTCGTATACGCGCTCTGCAGCATTTTGGGTCATGCTCAAACTCCAGTCGTGTCGATAGTGATGACCAGTGGGGCTTTTTCAGCGCCAAGTGCCGTGGATGCACTCACGAACACGCCGTTGCCTGGCTGGTGTAGATCTTGCATAACCTCATCGATGTCAGGCGTGGCTTGCACTGCAAACCCAATTGCAAGTGTCTCACCTGCAATGAGTTCCGCGTGTGTGCTTAACGCGTCTGCAAGCTCGGGTGCGGCGTTCAGCGCGAGAACGATGCGGTCGCTGACTTCGAGGCCCGCGTGCTTGCGCGCCTCTTGCACAGCGCGGATCGCGTCTCGGGCGATGCCTTCGGCCTCGAGTTCGTGGGTGGTCTCAGTGTCGAGCAGTACAAACCCTCCGCCTGAAAGAAGAGTGAGTGCCGGCCCGCCGGTCTCATCATTGCTTGAACCCGCCTGAAGTGTGAGTTCGTACTCGTGCGGTTCAAGCATGATGCCACCCGCGGTGACGACGCCATCCGTCTCTGACCAGTCGCCTGATTTCGCGCCACGAATTGCGAGTTGAACCTGTTTGCCGAGGCGGGGACCCGCAGCACGTGCATTGACGGCGAGCGTATGCACAATGCCATAATCCGCTGCGCTGTCAGCCTCTTGTTCAATGAGTTCAACAGACTTTACGTTGAGCTCATCGCGGAGAATATCTACGAACGGTTGGAGTAATCGAGAGTTTGACGTGACGACCGTGATCTTCGCGAGCGGGAGACGAACACGGAGGCGCCGTGCCTTCCGCAGCGCAAGCGCCTGCGACGTGATCTGACGCACTTCATCCATGGCTGTGACAAGTTCGTCATCAACGGGAAACTCTGAAGCGTCTGGCCACGTCGTGAGGTGTACTGAGCGACCGCCGGTGAGTCCGCGCCACAGTTCTTCGGTCATGAGCGGCGCCATGGGCGCTGCGACACGCGCAACGGTTTCAAGCACGGTATAGAGCGTGTCAAAGGCCTGAGCGTTTGCAGGATTTCCGTTTTCTCCGCTCATGCCCTCCCAGAACCGGTCTCGTGATCGGCGTACGTACCAATTCGTAAGGATTTCAGCGAACGCCCGAAGTGACTCTGCTGCTGAGGTGGTGTCGAGCCCTTCCAAATGCGCACCGACCTCAAGAACGAGCTGACCGGTTTTGGCGAGAATGTATCGGTCGAGCGGATCGGTTGATGCAGCGCTGCGAGACGCCTCGTATCCGTCGGCGTTTGCGTAGAGGCTGAAGAAATACCAAGTATTCCAGAGTGGCAGGATGAACTGTCGTACGCCCTCGCGAATTCCTTCTTCGGTGACGATGAGGTTGCCGCCACGCACCACAGGGGAAGCCATGAGGAACCAGCGCATCGCGTCTGACCCATCGCGATTGAACACTTCATTCACATCGGGATAGTTCTGGAGACTCTTCGACATCTTGTTGCCGTCTGAGCCCAACACTATGCCGTGACTGATCACGCTCTTGAACGCTGGCCGGTCGAAGAGTGCGGTGGCTAGCACGTGTTGGAGATAGAACCACCCACGGGTCTGGCCGATGTACTCGACAATAAAATCTGCGGGTTGGCTCTTGTCAAACCATTCCTGGTTCTCAAACGGGTAGTGTGCCTGAGCAAAAGGCATCGAGCCCGAGTCGAACCAGACGTCAAACACGTCTTCGATGCGTCGCATCCTGGACCGCCCAGTCGGGTCATCAGGGTTCTTCCGAGTGAGCGAGTCAATGTACGGGCGGTGTAGGTCCACTTCGCCATCAGCATTCACCGGCAGTTCACCAAAGTCAGCCTGAAGCTCTGCCACCGAGCCGTACACGTCAATGCGTGGGTGCTCAGGGTCATCGCTCTTCCACACTGGGATCGGGCTGCCCCAGTACCGGTTGCGGCTCACTGACCAATCGCGTGCGCCCTCGAGCCATTTGCCGAACTGACCGTGTTTGACGTTTGCCGGCACCCAGGTGATCTCTTCGTTGATCTCAAGCATGCGCTGCTTCATCTCGGTGACACGCACGAACCAGCTTGAAACCGCACGATAGATGAGCGGGTTGCGGCAACGCCAGCAGTGCGGGTACGAGTGAAGGTAGCTCTGCTCGCGAAGCAGACGGTTCTTGCCCTGAATGAGGCGAATGAGAGGCCGATTCGCATCCATCCACAATTTACCAGCGACGTCGGTGACAGCCGGTATGAACCGGCCCCCTTCATCGACGCTCACAATAGTGGGCATGCCAGCTGCAGTCGTTAGGCGATGGTCGTCCTCACCATATGCGGGCGACTGGTGCACGATACCTGTGCCGTCGGTGGTGGTCACGTAGTCGTCGACGAGGATCTGCCAGTCATTCGAAGTGCCCCATACAGAAGCGTCAGCAAAGTAGTCGAACAGACGCTCGTACTTCACGCCGAGCAGCTCGGATCCGATTACGGTGTCAGAGACCGCGGCGCGCAGATCGTCACTATCCTCGTATCCGAGATCCTTCGCATAGTTACCTGCCAGATCCGAAGCAATAAGGTAGCGGGTCTCCCCCGCTATTCCGCCATCTGCTGCGCCGAGTGCTCCTGCTGGCACGATCGCGTACTCAATGAAAGGGCCGACCGCGAGTGCGGAGTTAGTTGGTAGCGTCCACGGAGTCGTGGTCCAAGCAAGCGCACGAACGCCGGTAAGGCCGAGGTCTTCCGCGCGTTCACCTTCCAGCCCGAACGTAACCGTGACCGACGGATCCTGACGTTCCTGGTAGACGTCGTCGTCCATGCGCAATTCGTGATTCGAAAGTGGAGTCTCGTCACGCCAGCAGTACGGGAGAATTCGCTGACCTTCATATGCCAGTCCCTTCTCCCAAAGCTGCTTGAAGGCCCAGATTACGCTTTCCATGTAGCTGAGGTTGAGCGTCTTGTAATCATTCTCGAAATCAACCCACCTCGCTTGCCGAGTGACGTATTCTTCCCACTCGCGGGTGTACTGGAGCACAGACTCGCGCGCCTTTGCGTTGAACGCGGCAACGCCCATCTCCTCGATCTCGCTCTTCTCGGTAATGCCGAGCTGCTTCATTGCCTCGAGCTCGGCGGGAAGCCCGTGGGTGTCCCACCCAAATCGACGCTCTACCTTCTTCCCGAGCATCGTTTGGAACCTCGGGAAGACGTCTTTGGCATAGCCAGTGAGTAGGTGCCCATAGTGTGGCAAGCCGTTGGCGAATGGAGGGCCATCGTTGAAGACCCATTCGTCGCAGCCCTCGCGCTGCCTGATCGATTCACGGAACGTGTCGTCGGCCTTCCAGAACGACAACACACGTTCCTCGACTTCGGGGAACTTTGGGGAGGGGCTCACGCCAAAGGCAGCACCAGGTTCGGTCGCCGTGTTCGTCGACTGCTTAGGGTAGGTCATGAGATTCGTCGCACCTTCTCGTCACGCTTTTCATCGTGCCGGGACGAGCATGTGAATTGATTCACACCCCGCGGTACCACCCCGCTTGCGCATCCACGAAAGAGCGCGCCACTTCATTAGGCGATAACGGGCCTCACCGTTCGGTTCTACTGGGTTCTCCGCAAAGGTGTGCGGATCGCTGTTCTTCCGAAGACTCACCGGTGATGGCCGGATCGCAGTCGATACTCCTATTCTAGCCGGTATTTCTCAATGTCAAACCTACGGAACCAGCTGCAAAAAGTACGCGAATCAGCTGAAATGCGCCGTTTAGGTAACGAACAGGTAACGATCAAAAATCACCTAAATCCCAGCTCGCAACCAAATTCGACCAGTTTTCTATGGATTAACTATCAGCGCGCAATGGTGGGTGGTCGTTACCGTCGAATAGAGGGCTGACGGGGGTCACCACCCATTGTGCAGCCTATTTTTGATTCGCAAACTCAGCGGAGAACCCGCCAGGAGGAACATGAATAGCACGGCAACCCAGGGCATCGCGCTCTCGGTTGGCCACG
>JBQEBC010000014.1:0-50150 GCA_052106035.1 Leucobacter sp.
TACTGCAAGGGGGACCTTGTGGGAGAGTAGGACACCGCCGAACAATTATTCAAAATGCCCCGGAGCAATGCTCCGGGGCATTTTTGTATTCCCAGGGAATACTACTATTGGTGAATATGGAGGTGTCGAGTCCGATAAACTGGACGTTGGACAAGACGACCGAACGGAAGCAGGCCGCCTATGGGAGCGATGATGGGAGTGCTCGTTGCTCTTGGCATCGTCTCTCTAATTGCGCACTCAATCACGAAGCGATTTGGTCGTCGCGCTTTCATCTTCTTTGCGCTAGTGATGATTGCCGCATTTGGGGTCTTCGTCAGTCTTTCTTTCGACGCATTCGCAGGTAACGCCGTCGTTGAACACGTTGAGTGGATCCCTTGGCTGCACCTCAACCTCACTCTGCGACTCGACGCATTTGCGGCACTTTTCGCGCTGTTGGTAACCGGTGCAGGTGCGCTCGTTCTTCTGTACTGCAACAATTACTTCGATGACGGGGACGCAGGTGTTCCCCGATTTGCTGCGGTATTTATGGGCTTTGCAACGAGCATGCTCGGTCTGGTCATTTCAGACAATCTGTACTTACTCTTCACCTTCTGGGAAGCAACGACAGTCTTTTCGTTCCTTCTCATCGGACACGTTCTGCGGCTGCGCACCGCAAATGCGGCAGCGCTTCAGGCGTTGATGATTACCACGCTCGGTGGTCTTGCGATGTTTGTTGGGTTCGTCCTCCTTGTCTACTCATCTGGAACCCCGCTGCTCTCAGAGATCATCGCCCAACCTCCGAGCGGTGGGATCGTTATTGTCGCGGTGTATTTGGTTTTACTTGGTGCGTTGTCGAAATCCGCAATCTTCCCGTTCCATTTCTGGCTTCCCGGCGCAATGGCAGCCCCCACACCTGTGAGCGCGTACTTGCACGCAGCGGCTATGGTGAAGGCCGGCGTGTTCATACTTGCGCGGATGAGTGAGCCATTTGCAGAGATTCCCGGCTACCGGTGGACGCTCGTCCTCCTGGGCGGGGCAACGATGATCTTGGGTGGAGTGCGCGCGCTGCGCCAGTACGATATCAAACTCATTGTTGCTCACGGCACGGTGAGTCAACTCGGGCTCCTCGTGATGGTGATCGGTGTTGGCGATCCGCGCGCAACTTTCGCGGGCTTAGTACTCCTATTTGCGCACGCAGCGGCGAAGGCGCCACTGTTCTTGACCGTCGGAATTATTGACTCGGCCACTGGTGTGCGTGACCTGCGCAGATTGAGCGGTATCGGACGACAGTTCCCGACCCTAGCCGTGATAGCAGTACTCGTTGCCGGCTCAATGGCAGGGCTCCCGCCGTTCTTTGGGTTTGTGGCAAAGGAATCGGCGTTCGCGGAGTTGCTCGCGCTCAGCAACGCTCAGCCGGCTGCTCTCGTTGCCCTATGCGTGGCTGTGATCGGAAGTATGCTGACCGTGGCATACATGGTGCGCTTTCTGTGGGGAGCATTTGCGTCGAAGCGAGGCGTGCCGGTCACACCAGTGGAGGCTCCCCAGTCTCGTATGTTCCTGGTTGCTCCGGCGTTATTCGCGGTCATCACCCTCCTCTATGGGTTCGGTGCTCCGTTGCTCGATCCGCTCATCCGTGCCGCCGTGCCATCGGTAGCTAGTGGTGCGATCATTCCTGAAGGTCTTGCCCTTTGGCATGGCTTTACGACCCCATTAGCATTGTCGGCAATTGTGATTGTTGCAGGCATCGTGTTCTTTTTCCCGGCTCGACGTCTCGCGGTCACGCTTCCACCTCCCTCCGAGCGTTTTTCCGGTGCGCACGGATATTGGGTCGCCACGCACTGGCTTGACCTGTTGGCCGTGCGGCTTACTTCGCTCACGCAGCGTGGGTCACTGCCGTTTTATTTGGCGGTAATCCTTACAACGCTTGTGTGCACTCTGGGTGGAACGATTCTTGTTGTGGATCAATGGCCCGAGGCCATCGAATTTGTGGCTAACCCAGTGGAGATTCCGATAGCGGTAGTCATGATTGTTGCCGCTGTATTTGCGATCCGAGCCCGTACCCGATTCCAGGCCGGGGTCTTGGTAGGGGTGACCGGGTACGGCATGGCGATCATCTTTGCTCTACATGGCGCGCCCGACCTTGCCCTTACTCAGTTACTCGTTGAGACGATTACGCTCATTGCGTTCGTGCTGGTCATTCGTCGCCTGCCTGCGCGAATGAAAGAGCATGCGACGAGGAACCAGCGTGTTGGACGCCTCATTCTGGGGTTGGGCGTAGGCCTGGTGCTTGGTGCGGTTGCGGTCATTTCTTTGGGAGGTCGGATCGCGGACCCGATTTCGCTTGCGCTTCCTGCGCTCGCGGTCGAGGGAGGCCACGGCTTCAACGTGGTGAATGTCATGCTCGTCGATATCCGAGCGTGGGACACGATGGGGGAGCTCTCGGTTGTGCTCGCAGCAGCCACGGGTGTAGCTTCTCTCGTATTCGTAAATACCCGTATCGATCAGAGCCCGCACCTGAGTAGGCGTGCAGCCCGTGACGCCACTCGGGCCCATCTGCTGCGCGTGGCAGATCCAGACGATCCCGAGAGTCGTATGAACTGGTTGCTTGCGGGGTCGCAACTTGACCCGAGGCGTCGATCGATCATCCTGGAAGTGATCGTGCGACTTATTTTCCACGCGCTGATACTTCTCTCGATTTTCTTGCTGCTTTCCGGCCACAACACCCCCGGAGGTGGGTTCGCGGGCGGACTCGTTGCGGGGTTGGCACTTGTCACTCGATATCTTGCGGGTGGTCGGTACGAGCTCCGGGCGACGGTTCCGCTCGATGCGGGCCGCATTCTTGGTATCGGACTTGCATTGTCGGTATCCATGGCAATTCTTCCTATGTTCTTTGGGCAGCCTGCCCTTGCGTCAAGCTGGGTTGATCTCGACCTCGGTCCGTTCGGCTCACTGCCACTTGTGACTTCGACACTCTTCGACATCGGCGTTTATCTTGTTGTATTTGGGTTGGTGCTTGACGTTCTGAGAAGCCTGGGCTCAGAGATCGATGAACATGAAGAATCCGACATCGAATCATTCGCAGAGGAGCACGCCTAATGACTATGCCCCTCGTGCTCGTCGCCGTGATGGTGGTGCTCTACACCGCAGGCGTGTACCTCATGCTCGATCGCAGCCTTACCCGCATCCTGCTCGGGTTTTTATTGCTCGGCAACGCGACAAACTTGCTTATTTTCCTCATGTCCGGATCATTTGGAAGTGCACCAATTGTGGGAGGCAATGATGATGGCGAGATGAGTGACCCGTTGCCGCAGGCGTTTATTCTTACGGCAATTGTGATCACCTTCGGCGTAAGCGCCTTCCTCCTGGCCCTGATCTACCGTTCGTGGCGCCTCTCACGCGTGCTTGAAGACAGTGTCGAAGACGATCGCGACGATCTTGAAATATCTCGCGCAGATACCCTCACGACTGATGAGGTCACCGACGAGGACCTCGAGGAGGCGACAGAGTTCGAGGAAGACGTGCCAAATGATGAGAACGACGAAGACATTCCGAGGACTGACGTTCTGAGCGCCGAATTTCTGAGCACTGACGTCGAAAGTCGGGCGCACCAGAGTGACTCGCTGACGAAGAATTCGCCTTCGACGGATACCGAGGAGGGCCGACCATGAACTTCCTCGTCCCGACCGTGGTGCTCATACCGCTTGCTGGTGCTGCGCTTGCGCTTGCCGTTCCGGGGCACCGAGCTCTGCAACGCGGCATCACTCTTGTTGCGCTCACAGCGGTGTCTATTTTGGGTATTGTGCTCATGTTCTTGGTCGACAAAGTCGGTCCGCTCGTTATGCAGGTCGGTGGCTGGGTGGCACCGTATGGGATCTCCCTCGTGGTGGATCGAGTGTCGGCGCTCATGCTGGCAGTATCAGCCATCGTATTGCTCTCAGTGTTCCTTTTTTCAATAGGACAGGGCCTCGCTGACGGCGATGAAGAAACACCCGTCTCGATTTATTACCCCACGTATCTAGTGCTTAGCGCGGGAGTGTTAAATGCGTTCATTGCGGGGGACCTCTTCAACCTGTACGTTGGCTTCGAAATCTTGCTCGTTGCGAGCTACGTGCTCATTACGCTTCGTGGCACGGCACAGCGTATTCGTGCGGGAGTTACCTATGTCGTCGTTTCGTTAGTGTCGTCTATTCTCTTCCTCGCGGCGATTGCGCTTGTATACGGCGCAACGGGCACCGTCAACATGGCGCAACTCACTGTGAGAATTGCGGAACTGCCGGGGAATCTCCAGCTGATCCTCAATCTTGCCCTCCTCATCGCGTTTGGAATCAAGGCTGCGGTTTTCCCCCTCGCGTTTTGGCTCCCTGATTCGTACCCGACCGCGCCAGCTCCGGTCACAGCAGTCTTTGCCGGTCTCCTTACCAAAGTCGGTGTGTATGCGATTATTCGCACACAGACGAGCCTCTTCCCAAACTCAAGCATTGATCCTCTGCTCATGGTGATCGCAGGGCTCACGCTTGTCGTTGGCATTCTAGGTGCAGTGTCGCAGCTCGATATTAAGCGCATGCTGTCATTCATTTTGGTCAGTCACATCGGTTACATGATTTTTGGTATCGCAATCGCTACCTCAATTGGTTTCGGTGCCACTGTGTACTACATCGCGCACCATATTATTGTGCAAACGACACTGTTTCTTGCCATCGGGCTTGTTGAGCGGCAGGGTGGCACCACTTCGCTGTCAGGGCTTGGTGGCCTCCTCCGAAGTTCTCCGATTATTGCAGTGCTATTTTTCCTACCAATGCTCAACCTCGGCGGGATCCCACCGTTCTCCGGATTCCTTGGCAAACTCGGACTGTTCACTGCGGGCGCTGCGCTTGAGTCGACTGAAGCGTACTGGCTTATCGGCATTGGTGCAGCGGTATCGTTGCTCACCCTGTATGCGCTGGCTCGCGCGTGGACGCTGGCGTTCTGGCGTCCTAAAGCTCGCACTCAAAGCGCACAGGCAATGTCGCGCACTGCCACAAACGAAGCAGTGTTGTTGCAGGAGCGAGAAGAAGCGCTTTTTGAACGTCTCCAGGACGCCCCGGATGCTATGCCGACGCAGGAACAAAAGGGTATTCCTCGCCTCATGATTGTGGCGACGATTGGCATGATTGCAGTGAGTCTGATGCTGACGTTTGCAGCTGGTCCGCTCTTTGGTTACGCGGAGCGCGCGGGAGAGGGCCTGACGAATCCGGGTAAACTTGCGGACCTTGTCTTGGAAGCGACACATACGAACGGTGGAAGCGGATCCACCTCAGTGGAGGGAGAGGCAGCGCATGGTTAGACGCACCAGCTCCGCTCGTGGCCTCGAGATCTTCGTTCGGTTTCACGAGCTACCGCTGCTTATCGGCCTTGTCTTCACTTGGATGATGCTCTGGCGTGAGATTTCATTACTTTCGTTGGTGAGTGGCCTCGGGGTATCGATTCTCGTAATGCGCCTGTTCTATCTACCTCCCGTTGAACTCGCGGGGCGCTTCAACGCATGGTACGCGCTTCGGTACGTTGCGTACTTTTTCTACAACCTTGCGCATGCATCATGGCAGGTGGCATGGCTTGCCGTTCGGCCGGGCCCCCCGCCCATGACATCAATCATCGCTGTGAGACTGCGCACGAAGTCTGATTTCATCCTCACGCTTGTCGGACTCACGATCTCCCTCATCCCCGGCTCACTCGTTGCTGAGGTGGACCGGTTTGGGTCGACGCTGTATCTCCACGTGTTGAACACACCAACACAGAAGGAGATCACCAAGATGCGCCGTGAAGTAGCGACAATCGAGAGGCTCCTCATCCTCGCGCTTGGCTCGCGCACAGAGGTGAAGGCGGTGCGACGATGACGTTTGAAGCAATAATGCTCGCGATTGTAGGTGTCGGACTCACCTTCACGGCAATAGCCGCGGTGCTGCGTATTGCGCGAGGCCCCACCATTCTTGACCGTATGATCGCGTCTGACGTCTTGCTTACCACGGTGATGCTTGCGCTGGGCGCGGACATGGTCGTACGAGGTCACACTGACTCCGTGCCGCTGATGACCGCAATTGCGGCAACTGCGACATTCGCGACCATCGTCGTGGCGCGTTATGTGAAACGACGAGCTGAGCATAGGATTCCACACGCGATGGGGGACCACGATCATGTTTGATCAGATACTCGATATTGCGGCACTTGTGTGTCTGGTGCTCGCAGCGTTGCTCTCAGCGGCTGCGGGGTTCGGGCTGCTGCGCTTCACCGATGCGCTCAGCAGACTGCACGCTGCAACCAAACCACAGATATTTGGGTTATTGCTCGTCATCGCGGCGGTCTCCCTTGACCAGCGCTCATGGTGGATTCTGTTTGCGTTGACGCCAGTGTTCGTGTTCCAAGCCATCACTGCGCCGGCAGCGGCCCACATGGTGGGACGTGCTGCCTATCGGACAGGCGAGCTCGACGACGATATTCTTCTCGTCGACGAACTCGGCCCTGCGATTACCCGAGCGATGGAGCAACGCTCAGCCGATGATTGAGTCAATCAAAGCCTAGGCGCTTAAAGGTCCACCAGGTGCTTCGTATACGCCGGCACCGTGAGGAACGTGGGGAACGCCTCTTCGAGTGAGACCTCAGCAAAGAGCTCTGCGGCATCATCGAAACGATCACCGGGAAAGCGATCGAAGCCAGCTACTGTCTCGTTGAGAATCCCAGCTACCCACTCACGAGTGATCTGAGTGCCATCCTCTGTAATCTGGTCCTGATGGATCCACTGCCAGATTTGTGAACGGCTTATCTCTGCGGTTGCGGCATCCTCCATGAGGTTATCGATCGCTGCAGCACCAATTCCTCGAAGCCATGATTCGATGTACCGAACGCCTATCGACACATTCTCTCGAACACCACTCTCCGTGATATTTCGACCGATGTGCACGTCGAGTAGCTGTTCGGCCGTCACCGTAACATCGTCGCGCTGACGGGCCACCTGATTCGGCTGGTCGCCAAGCACCGAGTCAAAGACTGACTGTGCCACAGGGATGAGGTCGGGGTGTGCAACCCAGGTGCCATCAAACCCATCGTTTACCTCGCGTTGCTTATCGAGGCGTACTTTTTCTTCAGCACGCATCGTTACTTCAGGTTCGCGGCGGTTCGGGATAAATGCGCTCATACCGCCGATTGCGTGCGCTCCGCGCTTGTGTGCTGTCTTCACAAGGAGCTCGGTGTATGCGCGCATAAATGGAACTGACATAGTCACTTCGCTTCGATCGGGGAGCACGAATCGGGCGCCGCGGCCTCGGTAATACTTGATGATCGAGAAGATGTAATCCCAGCGGCCAGCGTTGAGTCCTGCCATGTGGTCGCGGAGAACGTACAGGATCTCCTCCATTTCGAACGCGGCAGGAATCGTCTCAATGAGTACTGTCGCGCGAATCGTGCCGCGGGGGAGTTCAAGGTACTCCTCAGCGAATGTAAATACATCGTCCCAAAGCTTCGCTTCCTCGCTGGACTCAATCTTGGCGAGATAGAAGTATGGCCCTTGGCCATTCTCAATGAGTTGCTTCGCATTATGAAAAAAGTACAGACCAAAGTCGACGAGGCTGCCCGATGCTGCACAAGATTGACCATTCGAATCAGTGAATCGCATGTGCTTCTCGACGAGGTGCCACCCGCGTGGTCGCATCACGATTGTTGGGGTTCGCTCGGCGGTTACGCGGTATTCCTTAGCTGGAGACGTGTCCGTTGCCGGGCTCGTGTATTCGAGCTGGCCACGGATCGCGTCGTACAGTGAAATTTGGCCTCCAATAACGTTTTCCCAGGTTGGGCTCGTTGCGTCCTCCTGGTCAGCGAGCCAGACTCGTGCTCCGGAGTTCATCGCGTTGATGGTCATCTTCGGATCGGTCGGTCCTGTGATTTCAACACGTCGGTCTTCAAGACCCGGCGCAGGTGCGGCAACTCTCCAGGTGGCGTCCTCACGGATGTGCTTGGTATCGTCACGGAACTTTGGATCGCGCCCGTTACCGATTTCGAAGCTTCGACGCTGTCTATCAGCAAGCCGTTCGTGACGAGCTCGCGCGAAGCGATGGTGCAGTTCCTTAATGAATTTGAGGGCTTCAGGGGTGAGGATCTCTTCGCTACGTCCGAACGGACGACCGTTGAGTTCTAGCAAGGGCTCAATAACCGGTGCCGAATACGAGTGTGTACGTTCGGTAGCGGGGTTGATTCCTGGCCTGGTTGCCGTTTCCGTGTTCATTGGAGACTCCTCAGTGTGAAGCCCGAAGGCGTGAATTGGTGTGTAGTTCTATTTTTAGGCTGATCAAAGCGTGATGGGGGCATATTGCGAGGAGAAGTTTCTCGATATTTCTACTTGTTGAAATAATTAGAGTCTGGCACCATGGGGGCATGACACAACCATTGCTCGATATCGCTCCGGTAGATGATGAAGGCGGCGTAGGCGACGCTCTCACACTTGGCCGGCGAATCAGGGAGCGGCGAATCAACCTCGGCATGACGCTTGAGCAACTCGCCCAGGCGGTGGATCGAGCGCCGTCGCAGCTCTCGTCAATAGAAAACGGCAAGCGAGAACCCCGCTTGCCGTTACTTCGTGCACTTGCTCTCGTGCTGAAGTCCAGTGTTGATGAACTGTTGCTCGACGAGGCTCCGAGTGAGCGTGCAGCACTCGAAATTTCTGTGGAGCGTGCCCAACGCGGCACCGTTTTTACTTCGCTTGGACTGCAACCCATCCGCGTCTCAAAGGCGGTGAACGACGAAACACTGCGTGCAATCGTTGGTCTGCACCAGGAAGTTGAGCGACTGCACCGTGAGCGTGCAGCTACACCGGCAGAAGCGCGACGTGCGAACACGGAGCTTCGGGCTGGAATGCGCGTTGAGAATAACTATTACCCGGACCTAGAGAATACTGCGGCGCAACTCCTGGATAGCGTCGGATACACGAACGGACCAGTGCTTCAACAAACGATTGCGAAGATTGCTGAGAAACTTGGGTTCACGCTCCATTACGTTTCTGATTTGCCGCACTCGACGCGTTCGGTGATCGACCGAAAGAACGGTCGTATTTATTTGAGTGCAAGCGTGCCCACGCGAGACGCTCGAACCCCGATCCTCCGCGCGCTCGCAAGTCTCGTGTGTGGGCACGAAGAGCCGCAAAGTTACAGCGACTTTCTGCGGCAACGAGTCGAGGCAAATTACCTCGCAGGCGCCGTGTTGCTGCCAGAGAAGGCGGCAACTGAGGCATTGCGTGACGCCAAGCAACGTCGTGAGATCTCCATGGAGGATCTCCGTGATGCGTTTGCCGTGTCGTATGAGATGGCCGCCCATCGCTTTACGAATCTCGCAACAAGATGGCTCGATCTCAACGTCCACTTCATGAAAGCTCATGAGTCAGGCACGCTCATTAAGGCCTATGAGAATGATGGTGTGCGATTTCCCTCGGATGCGCTCGGCAACTTCGAGGGCGCAACAGTGTGTCGCAACTGGACGGCGCGCACAATCTTTTCGCAGCCAGATATGTTTAACCCCTGGTATCAATACACAGATATGGCCTCAGGCGGAACCTACTGGTGTACGTCACGCGTGGAGAAAGCCCGGGAGGGGAGATATTCGGTCAGTGTCGGCGTGCGGTTTGACGACGTGAAATGGTTTCGGGGACGTGAGACTTCGCATCGAACGCGATCATTCTGCCCGGATGAGCGCTGTTGCCGGCGTGCGTCTACAGATCTCACACAAAAATGGCAATCGGCCGCATGGCCTGAAGCCATGGCACAAACAAGCCTCCTTGCTGCTTTGCCCACCGGCACGTTTCCTGGAGTGGATTCTCATGAGGTGTACGAGTTTCTTGAGTCGCACGAATAATCATCTATCTGAGATGAACTCGCAGTCACCTGACGACGCGCCGTGAAGCATCGTATTTTCCTCATCGAACGTGCGCTGAGGTGCCTCGCTGCGGTAGCGTAGAGGGACGAGAACGGGGTATAAATGCCCCACTGAGTACGAAGCGGGTGATGCAGTGGCAAGCGAGAAGCGAAGTCATAACACCGAGGTGCGTGCAACTGAGCAATTCCGCGAGGATCTAAGCGCTATGATCCGCGCCAAGGTTACCGACCTCGGTATTGATGAGCGTGAATCGGTCGAGGCGCTTCCTTCGGGAGCAGCGCTGTTGGTTGTACGTCGTGGCCCTGACCTCGGGGCCAGGTTTCTACTTGACCAAGCGGTAACAGTCGCTGGTCGCCACCCAGCTGTTGATATTTTTCTCGACGACGTGACAGTCTCACGTAAGCACGCTGAGTTTCGGCGCAGTGGTACGACCTTTTCGGTCATAGATCTTGGATCGCTGAATGGAACCTATTCCGATGGAGAACGCATTGAGGGCGAAGTCGCTCTCGAAGACGGCGTTGAAGTTCAGGTCGGAAAGTTCCGATTCACCTTTTTTGCGTCTCGGTTTGATCTCCCGGACACCCTCTAATGGCGGCCTCCCCGTTAAGAGCCGTATCTCCTGGGCTGCTCAGCATTGGTCAGGTCCTCGCGAATTTAGAAGCAGAGTTCGCTGACCTCACTCCGTCAAAGTTGCGGTTTCTGGAAGATCAGGGTCTTATCGAACCCGAGCGCACGAAGTCGGGCTACCGCAAGTTTTCGCCAGAGCACGTCGAGCGCGTTCGTCTCATTCTGACGTTGCAGCGAGATCACTACCTTCCTCTGAAGAAAATTGCGGAAGTATTGTCGGAGCTCGATGCCGGTCGCGATCCGGTGATCCCTGGATCATCACAACGAAGCGCATCGACGATTCTTTCCGCTAAAGAGGTGCTCTCGAGCGAGGAATTATGTCGCGCTACTGGCGCAAATCGCAGATTTCTTGGTGAAGCGATTGCTGCCGGGCTGTTACCCGCTGCCGAGGTCTTCTCATTCGATGCCATCGGCCAACTTGCGGCTCTGCTGAAGCTTTCTCAAGCTGGCCTTACTCCGAGGCATTTGCGCTCCCTACGCATTGCGGCGGAACGCGATGCCGAACTGCTTGCGCATGCCATCTCGTCACGCGGTGAGAAGCAAGGGTCGCCAAGTGCGGTAGACGGCTCGCTTGAGCTTGTGGAGTACCTTGAGAAGGTACGCTCTGGCGTGTTGCGTAGAAAGTTTGGTGCTCTGTAATTTGGCGTAGTTTCGCCCTTTTCTCAACTTCAACTTGAACTTTAAGGTCGAAGTTATGAAATCGGTGTGCTGGGTCGTTGCATGGGGTGCTCCGCACGGATAGCGTTGATGGAGTTCGCAGTCGTTAGAAGGAGTCGTCATGGAGCACACTGGATCGCCGATTGACGGTACAGGCTCAGCCATCGACTCCTACCCTTTGGGGGCAGACTTACTGTTTGATGATGGTCTTCCGCGTCCCAATATCGACGGTGGATTTAAGGGTGCTGTCGCAGCTCGTGCTGCGGGTATCAGCTATCGGCAGCTCGATTACTGGGCACGTACGGGCCTGGTTGAACCCACAGTCCGCGAGGCGAGTGGTTCTGGGTCCCAGCGGCTATACGGCTTCCGAGACATCCTCGTGCTCAAACTGGTGAAACGTCTGCTCGACACAGGTATATCGCTCCAACAAATTCGTACGGCCGTTGGGCAGCTGCACGCTGCTGGCGTGCACGATCTTTCTCAAACGACGCTCATGAGTGACGGCGTGAGCGTCTATCTGTGTACGTCAAATGACGAAGTCATTGATCTCGTGAGTCGCGGTCAGGGTGTGTTTGGCATCGCGGTTGGCAAAGTGCTTCGGGAAGTTGAAACTTCACTCGTAGATCTTGACGATCACCGTGAAAGCTCTGTAGGTGCACAGCGTGATGAGCTTGCCGCTCGACGCGCAACGCGCAAGACGTCCTAGCGAGGATTCGCTTTGACGTTGCCACGTCGCACGAGTAGACGTGGCTTTCGCTAATCGCCTGACTTCACGGAACGCAAGACGCGATCAAGGACAAGATCGAAGTTAGCCGCCATCTCCTGAGCTGGTTCACCAGGCCACAGATGTACCGGCTTTGCGGCTCCCTGCGCCTGCTGTAGCGCCGGACGCTCGGGGAGCTGGGGGTTCAGGACTAATGGTCCGAACATCTCTCGTAGCTCGCGCACGCGAAACTGATGTTCGACTGACTGCGCTTGGGTCCGGTTGACGAGGATACCGAGCGGCTGCAGGCGCGGGCTTACGCCGCGGCGGATCTCCTCAATAGCGCGTAGCGCCCGGTCAGTGGCAGCAACAGCAAAGAGGCTTGGCTCGGTGACGATCATAACGCGATCACTCGCAGCCCAAGCGGTTCGAGTAAGCGCGTTGAGCGAGGGCGCTGAATCTACAAGTACGAGATCGTAGTCGGCCTCGACAATGGCGAGTGCCTCCTCGAGCTTCCAAATGTCGCGGGCAGACGGATGCGGACCGTCAAAATTGATCGCAGACGGACTTCCGACTAAGAGATCAATTTTGCCCCCCTCATGGAACTCGTTCCATCCGCTGGGAGCGATGGCTGAGCGAACAGTTTTTTCTTTCGGGCTTTCAAGAACATCTGCAATATTTGCAAAACCATCGGGGTTCACGGCAAGACCTGTTGACACATCAGACTGAGGGTCGAGGTCAACAACTAACGTCCGCAGTCCGCGGGAGAACGCTGCGGAGGCAAGGCCGAGCGTCACAGTTGTCTTGCCGACGCCACCCTTTAAGGAACTCACACTCAATACATGCACATTACGAGTTTAGTGGATGAATGCTGAATCGCACTTGGGCGGGCCGTCAGCCGATACCATCGACGCATGGCTGTGCGCGAGATTCGTCTGTTTGGAGACCCGGTGCTTCGTACTGTGTGCGAAGAAATCACGGAAGTCGACGCCGGGGTACATTCTCTGGTAGCTGACCTATGTGAAACAGTAAATTTTGAGGGCAGGGCAGGGCTTGCATCAACACAGATTGGCTACACGCAACGCGCATTTAGCCTGAACATCGATGGCGTCATCGAATACGTGCTGAATCCAAAACTTGTGGATGTCTCGGGAGCCCCAGAAGAGGTCGGCGAGGGGTGCCTATCTGTGCCGGACCTTTGGTTCCCCGTCATGAGGTACCCCCGGGCCGTCGTGCGAGGCACGCTTCTCAACGGTGATGAGATCGTGCTTGAAGGTGAAGGTCTCAAAGCGCAGGCGCTGCAGCACGAGTGCGATCATCTCGACGGAAAACTGTATATTTCGCGACTTGAGCGCGAAGCGCGTGGGGAAGCCATGCGCCAGATTCGCACCTCCAACTGGTTCTAAGCGTGGCTGAGAAACGTGCTCGGACGAAGTGGACTGGGATGCATTGGGCAGGGCTGAGCTGGACTGGATATGCTCGGAATCTCGAAACACTTGAACGTTCGCCGCGCATCGAAGATATGCAGAGCAACTCCGCAGCGTCACGCAACGTCACGATCGCAACCGTCGTTGCGGGAATCATTGTGCTGGGAAGCGTCGCGTTTCCGAGGCTTGTGCAGGGTGTTGAAGGAAACTTTGTTCTGGATCTTCTGGGCGCGGTGACGCTGTTTCTCTGGGTATTCCTTGTAGCACCACAACTGAAGTCACACCGCTTCGCACGCCAATGGGCGCGGGCATACCGAACGCTTTGCGATGATTTTCAGTCATCCCCAGCAAGGATTCGTGAGCTCGAGCTCCAGTGGAATGCCGCACGAACAACCTGCACGGTCGTTGATGGACGCGTTGCATATGCTGGCGGCGATGGGCTTGAACGCCTCGTGCCGCTCGTCTCGGCGCGAGGCAAGAGGAGCCGCGCGATGCTCATGCAACTCCCAGCGAGTGAAGCCCCTTCCGTCAGTTCGCGCATAACAGCATGGCACACCTCAGATCAATCGGTTGTGTACTTTCTTGTGCACGCCGACGGCAGCGGAGCTATTTGACGCTGAACTGTTTAGGAACGCCCGTGCGCAACCGCGCATTCTTACATTAGGGCTGCGTCTGCACGTGTTCTGTTTGAGGATTCTCGCCATAGATATCGGCGATCTCACTCGCAAAGTCGCGCAGAATGTTGTCGCGCTTAATACTCATCTTTGGTGTGAGGTGGCCGTTTGCTTCGATAAATTCTGTTGGAAGTATCTCAAATTTACGAATTGACTCGGCGCGGGAGACAAACTTGTTGCCGTCATCGACTGCTCGCTGTACTTCTGCGAGTACCTTCGGATTTCGCACAGCCTCTTCGATGGGCATCGAAGGGTCTTCCCCCTGATTCTTCAGCCATGCAGGGAGCATCTCTGGGTCGAGTGTCACCAGTGCTGCGATGAACGGTTTCTGATCTCCGACTACGACGACCTGACCGATGATCGTGTGTGAACGAATCGGATCTTCGAGAACAGCCGGGGCGACGTTTTTGCCGCCCGCGGTAACAATCATTTCCTTCTTGCGCCCGGTAATCGTGAGGTAACCGTCGTTATCGAGTGACCCAATGTCACCAGTACGAAAGAATCCGTCTTCCGTGAACACCGCAGCTGTCGCTTCTGGGTTCTTCCAGTACTCCTTGAATACATCGATGCCTTTGACCTCAATTTCGCCGTCCTCTGCGATTCGCACAGAGTGGCCGGGGAGCGCAGGACCGACCGTACCGATCTTAAATTTGCCGGGAAGGTTCACGGTTACGGGGGCTGTTGTTTCGGTGAGCCCATATCCCTCAAGAATCTTGATTCCGAGACTGCGGTAGAAATGCCCAAGGTATCGGCTGAGCGGAGCTGATCCGGAAACCGCGAACTTTACTCGCCCGCCCAGCTTTGCGCGAAGCTTCGCGTAGACAAGCTTGTCAAAGATCTTGAACTTGAGCCCCAGGATGAACGGTACCTTGCCGGCATCAAGCGCTTCAGAGTGATCGACTGCGACCTGGGCTGCCGCGCGGAAGATCTTGCCTTTACCTTCAGCTTCGGTACTTTGTTCTGCTGAGTTATACACCTTCTCGAATACGCGGGGCACAGCGAGTAGGAATGACGGGTGAAAGCTATTCAAAGCGGGGAGCAACTGGGTTGTATCGGCTTGGTGACCGACCCGCACTCCAGAGTGCACGCTGAGGACCGAGATGAAACGGGCAAACACGTGCGCAAGGGTCACGAAGAGCAGCGTTGACGCACCCGGCTCCCGCACAACTTCGGGGAGAACGGCCGCAGAGTTTCGCGAGAGGTCCACAAAATTTGAGTGCGTAAGCACGCAACCTTTGGGTCGTCCAGTTGAACCTGAAGTGTAAATAAGTGTTGCAATGTCGGCACCCTGCGCAATTGAACGTCGACGCTCGATCTCAGAGTCGTCGATATCTGAGCCAGCATCCGAGAGTGAAGCAATGGCGCCTTCGTCAAGGCGCCAGACGAGATCCACCCCTGGAACCTGGTCGCGGATTTCAGTGAAACGATCGAACTGGGCACTGTCTTCAACCATCAGCGCACGTGCGCCGGAATCCTCAAGAATCCAGTGAAGCTGCATTGCAGACGAGGTGTCGTACACCGGAACCATGACTGCACCCGTATAGAAGAGCGCGAAGTCAACGAGTGTCCATTCATAACTCGTCTTGCACATGAACGCGATGTGGTCTCCTGGTTGCACACCAGCACTTGCGAATCCCTTTGCAAGTGCCACGACCTGGCGACGAAACTCGCTGGCGCTGACGTCGCTCCAACCGTCATTGGTGGGTACCGCGAACAAGGCCACCTCCGGGGACGCCGCAACGCGTTCCTCAAGTAGGTCGGTTACGTTGTGCTCGGGAATAGGTGGGATGACGATGGGGGTCTCGGACTGATTCACGGGAACTCCTTTGTTTCCTTCGTGTCGGGCGTTTGTTGCACTGCACGTTGCCAACGATTTTATGGTCTCAGCATATCCTCATGCATATTCGGTTGTAGGTCTCCGTTATTCTTAGCTTCGACGAAGGGAAGTCACAGGCTTTGCTCTATTGGTTTTTTAAACACCTGATTATCGGGCCGTTCTTGAAGACGGTGTACCGACCGTGGGTGGAAGGCGCCGAAAATATCCCTGAGACGGGCCCGGTAATTATTGTCGGAAACCACCTGTCAGTGATTGATTCGTTCTTCATGCCCCTCATGGTGGATCGAAGAGTGTACTTTCTGGCGAAGAGTGACTACTTCACTGGCAAGGGACTCAAAGGCTGGCTAGTGAAGACGTTTATGCTCGCCGTGGGGCAGCTACCTATTGATCGCTCAGGCGGCAAGGCCTCTGAGGGGTCGCTCAACACGGGTCTCGGTGTGCTTGACCGCGGTGAGGTGCTTGGTATCTATCCAGAGGGCACCCGGAGTCCAGATGCGCGGCTGTTTCGCGGACGCACTGGCGTTGCGAGACTAGTGCTCGAATCCGGAGCTACAGTCGTGCCGATCGTGATGATTGATACTGAGAAGGCGATGCCAATTGGTGTGAAGTTTCCGCGGATCCGTCGGATTGGGACCGTCATCGGCAAACCGCTCAATTTCACTCGATTTGAAGGCATGAGTGCAGACCGATTTGTGCTGAGGAGCGTGACCGACGAGATCATGCTTGAAATTCAAAAGCTCAGCGGCCAAGAATACGTAGATGTATACGCGACTAGCGTTCGACGCAAATAACTGAAGTGGATAGCCCGTTCGCTTCGGGCGTCTGTCTGATACCGAAAGTAGCGCCGGAGGTTCGGTACGCTGGGTGTATGTCGCCAACAGGCGGCATCGTGAATGAAACACAGGACGGCCATGAACTCAGTGAGCGACCAGACCTTATCGGCGAAGCAAATCTTTGAGCAACTCGACACATATCGTGCGCTTGAGGCGAAGCAGCAGCCGAGCTGGCCTGACGTCGCAGCTGTAGACGCGGTCAAGCGAGAGCTCGCAACACAACCACCTCTGGTATTCGCTGGCGAAGCTGACCAGCTTCGTGAACGGCTTGCCGCCGCAGCACGTGGCGAGGCCTTCGTGCTGCAGGGTGGCGATTGCGCCGAGACATTCGAAGCAGCTACCGCTGACAAGATTCGGGACCGAGTGAAAACGCTCCTGCAAATGGCAGTCGTACTCACTTACGGCGCGTCAATGCCAGTCATTAAAGTTGGCCGTATGGCCGGGCAATTCGCAAAGCCGCGCTCGAGTGACATGGAAACCCGCGAGGGCGTGACCCTGCCTGCATACCGTGGTGACCTCGTGAATGGGTACGCATTTACTGAGGAATCACGCACGGCTGACCCCAATCGGCTCCTGCAGGCCTACCATGTGTCTGCATCCACGCTGAACTTGATCCGTGCATTCACTCACGGAGGATTCGCGGACCTCCGCCAGGTGCACTCCTGGAATCAAGGTTTTGTGTCAAACCCCGCAAATCGACGTTACGAAGCGCTTGCTGGAGAAATTGACCGTGCGTTGCGGTTCATGGATGCGTGTGGGGTTGACCACACTGCACTGACCCAGACTGAGTTTTACGTAAGTCACGAGGCACTGCTGCTTGACTACGAGCGCCCATTGACCCGCATCGACTCTCGCACGGGGCAGCTGTATGACACTTCAGCTCACATGCTGTGGATCGGAGAGCGCACCCGCGATATTGATGGCGCTCACGTCGATTACCTGTCGAAGGTTCGCAACCCGATTGGTGTGAAGCTTGGCCCGACGACCAAGGTCGATGACGCACTCCGGCTAATCGACAAGCTCGATCCCAACCGTGAACCAGGTCGACTCACATTCATCACTCGTATGGGTGCTGGAAAGATTCGCGACGTACTTCCTGGCCTGCTCGAAGGCGTGCGAGACTCTGGTGCACAGCCGCTTTGGGTAACTGATCCTATGCATGGGAACGGCATCACCACAGCCACTGGGTACAAGACCCGCCGTTTTGACGATGTTATGGATGAGTTACTTGGGTTCTTTGAGTCGCATCGAGAGGTTGGCACATTCCCCGGTGGCATCCATGTGGAACTTACCGGCGACGATGTCACTGAATGCCTAGGTGGCTCTGAGAACATCGATGAGGAAGCACTTGCAACTCGATACGAATCTCTGTGCGATCCACGACTGAATCACATGCAGTCCCTTGAACTTGCGTTCCAGGTGGCTGAGGAGCTGAAGCGAGCGTAACCCGCGCTATTCCTCTTCGAGCGAGAAACGGACTTCGGCACCCCGAGGCACCATCTCACCTGCAGCAGGAGTCGTCGACGCGACTGTGGCGAGCCGCTGAATGATCTCGCCGTAGTCGGTCACGGGTGTGAATCCGGCATCTGTGAGAAGCTGGATCGCTTTATTGAGCTTGCGACCAGATACGTCTGGAACTTCGAAGAGCTCGGGGCCCAGTGAGATCTGCAGCCCGACAGCGTCGCCTGGGCGAACGGGGTCAGTTGAGGGGAGCACCGCCACCGCATGCCCCTTCGGAATCTCCTCGTGGTTCACTTCAGTGTTGAGGGAGTCGTCAACGACTAGTTGTTGAGCCCCAAGCGCCTGTGTCGCTTCCTCTGTGCTCAATCCTGAAACTGACGGGATTGGGCCGGCAGAAACCACCAGATTGATGGTGCCGCGTTCTGGGAATGTCGCACCGAGTGCGGTATCGGACTCATCAAGGGCGGCAAGCACAGTATCTGCTGCCGCCTCATTGAATCGAGTATCGACGATCTCACCGAACGTGAAGTTCGACTCTTCAATGACCTGTTTTGCTTCATCCAGAGAAAGGCCAATAATCGTCGGTACTTCGAGGATCTGCGGTCCAGTTGACTGGCACACGGTGACAGTCGTGTTCCGGTCGACCCGTGTACCTGGCGCTGGATCGATGGAGGCGGCGAGTCCCTCTTCTACCGTCAGGCTGGGACACTCGGTCAGGCTCAGGGTAAGGTCGAGGCTTTCAAGCTCAGTACGCACATCTGCAACAGCGAGCGCTGAAACTTCGGGTACGGTCACTTGTGAGCCTGGGCCCTGGCCAAACCAGTATCCGAGCCCGGCAGTAAAGGCCATGAGGAGCACAAGGCCTGCTGCGATCCACCGACCGCGACGGCCTCGCTGTGCGCTGCGGGCCCGCACACGTTCTTTCGCTGAAACCGGATCTGAGCGGGCCGACCCGTGCTGCGTAGAACCACTTAGCGTCGACGCAGACGCGGTGTTTCTCGGCCCCGGTGTCGCGCCGGCATCGAGAATGGCGGCGCTTTGCACAGGATCCAGCACAGTTGTTGAAGGCGTGAGGTGCGTGGTCGGGGTGCCAGTGAGGTCATCGCTCAGCAGGGTGGTCTCGGCGAGTGGAAGCTGTTCGTCGTCTCCACGGCTGAACAGGGGAGCAATGGGGGCATAAGGAGCGTCGCGAATGAGTTCGAACTGATCGAGAGCTATGCTCGCATTTTCGGGCCGTAGATCTGGGTCGCGTCGGGTGAGCCACAGCACGAACTCGTCAATTGCAGGTGTGGATACCTGGCTGTGGGTTGATGGAGCCTCAATATCAGAGTGGGCATGCTGGTATGCGATCTGCATCGGTTGCTCACCGGTAAACGGTTGCGCTCCAGTCAGCATTTCGTAGAGCAAGATGCCAAACGCGTAGAGGTCACTGCGTTCGTCGGCGATGCCGCGGGTCACGAGCTCTGGCGAAAGATATGCGATCGTACCGAGGAGCGCCTGCCCGGTGGTGGTGTTCGCGCTCACGGCACGAGCCAAGCCGAAATCGCCGATTTTGATTCGTCCGTCATCGACAAGCAGCACATTCTCTGGTTTGAGGTCACGGTGCACAATGCCGGCTTGGTGTGCTGCGGCTAGGCCGCCAAGTATCGCTTCCCCAATTTCAAGAGCCTGGTCGAGAGTGAGGCGCTTTTGCTTCTTCAACAGCTGACGCAGGGTGATATTCGGGAGATACTCCATCACCAAATATGAGCGACCAAGGTCGTGTCCTTGGTCAAACACATTGACTAGGTTTGCGTGAGCTAGTCGCGCTGCGCTTCTCGCCTCACGATCAAATCTGCGAGTAAAATTTTCATCCTCAGCAAGGTGGTCGTGCATGACCTTCACTGCTACCTTGCGTTCGAGTCGCAGATCAGTGGCGAGATACACCATCGCCATTCCGCCGCGCGCAATGCGTGAGCGGATCACGTATCGCTCATTGAGCGTACGCCCGAGTAGCGGGTCGATGGGTGCAGAGGTCACGCGCAAAGCATACGGAATGGCAGTCGTGAAGTGGCTGATGCGCGCCGCGCGAGCGCAAAGTCGCGGTGGAATACATATTCGCGTTGCAGCGAACGAATAGACCTGGCATTGTTAAAGCGTGGAAAAAACCCCCGCAACCGAGTATTTGACCGTTCCCGACCTTGTCGAGATATTTGATAGCACTGTGAGCAAGGTGCGTCGTCTCATCGAAGAGCACTATCTTGCCGCAGTGAAAGTTGACGGGGTGCTCAAGGTTCCAGCCGAGTTCGTGTTGGACGGCGATGTGCTCCCATCGCTACGTGGGACCCTATTGACGCTGCACGACAGCGGGTTTTCAGATGAGGAAGCCGTGCGATGGTTGCTCGCTGAGAACGAAGAATTGGGGGAGCGTCCCATTGAGTCTCTCCGGGACGGGCGTAAGAGCGCGGTGCGCAGAGCAACACAGGGGCTTGCGTTTTAGTCTCGTGCCTTCTCGCGCTGTGGCGGTCTTAGGCGCTGCGTTGCGCTGCGCGCTCGGCCAGCTTGGTCAATTTCGCAATTGAAGTTGGGTCGAGAGATGCTCCGTCAATCGCATCTCGAGCACGCTCAATATTGCGGCCGATCATTTGTTCGACTTGTTTCTCTGCTCCGCTTTCACGAATAGTACGTTGCAGCATTGCCACCTGAGCAGCATCTAGTTCAGTTCCGAGCATGCCGTCGAGAATGCGTCGTTGCGACGAAGGAAGCGCTTCACGTGTGAGTGTGATGAGTACAGTGCGCTTGCCCTCAACGAGATCATCGCCGCTTGGCTTTCCAGTGAGTTGTTCGTTTCCAAACACACCCAAGAGGTCGTCGCGAAGCTGAAATGCCACCCCTACTGGGAGCCCGAAGCCTGAAAGAGCGTCTTCTTGTGCCTCATCCGCGCCGGCGAGTGCTCCACCTATGAGTAGTGGGGCTTCAACACTGTATTTGGCAGACTTATAGACCAGAACTCGGGTAGAGCGATCGAGCTGCTCAGCATGTTCTGCGAACCCCGCTCTTTGTTCCTCGAGCACATCCAGATATTGACCGAGTGCCACCTCGCTGCGCATACGATTGAAGTGCTCTCGCGTTGCGCGTGCAGCCTGGCGGTCGCTGATCTCATCGCACGCATCGTTCATGGCCTCATCGGCCCACGACTGGAGGAGATCACCCAGCAGAATTGAGCTTGAAATACCAAAGTGCGCCCCGGGGCCACGCAGGCCCTGTTCGTGGTGGAGGGCTTCGAAGCGACGGTGAACGGCAGGCCGCCCACGTCGAGTGTCGGATCGGTCGATGATGTCGTCGTGAATCAGAGCAGCAGCATGAAACAGTTCGAGGGCACACGCAGCATTGAGTAACGCTGAAAGTTGTGGCCCGACAGCATCGCGCATGTCGAGTGGCTGGACAGCGTTGAAACCGTGTACTGCGAAGAGGGCTCTGAACCGCTTTCCTCCAGTGAGGAACCCGAGTGCTTCGTCAATAAGCGGCATCGAGTCGGCGCCGAGAGGGATGAGGGCTTCTCGGTGACCAGAGATAATGTCGTTCAGGCGCTCCTGTATAAGCCCTGCGAGTCTTGTCGTTTCGTCCACTCGACTAGCCTATCCGCGGGCGTCGACGTAAACTGGTGGAACAACGACAATTCAACGGCGGAGGGCATCATGGCGCTGTCAGAACACGAACAGCGGCTGCTCGATGATATGGAGCGCAGGCTTTATCAGAGCGAAGCCGATCTACTTCCTGCCGCCTCCGGGGGGCCGCGTCGATTTAACTACCGATCCTTGGTGCTCGGAACTCTGTTGGCGCTCGCAGGCATCGGCCTGTTAATCGCTGGTGCAGGTATCCAGCAGCTTTGGCTTGGTCTCATTGGCTTTGTCGCAATGCTTGGCGGTGTGCTGGTAATGTTTTCGAACAGAACCGAGGCGGATGTGCTCGATCAGCCGGCAACGGGTGGCCAGCCAGCGTCGCCCCAAAAAGAATCGTTAAGTGAACGAATGGAACGTCGCTGGGACGAAAGAATGGGTGACGGGCGCTAACGCACCCCACTTTCCTCCCTCACAAGGCCGCAGCTTTTGCTGCGGCCTTTTTTGTTGTGTCCGCAGCGCGAAGTCTGAAGCTCATGGTTGAAATCGATCCCATGTGCACGCATCGTTGAGAATTTGCTCCACTTTCCTCCCCGTTAATTTCAGCGGAGAATATTGCAGTTTCTCTCTAAAAGTAATGCAATTTTGAGATATGTGGAGCAAAGTGGAGTATCTTGGAAATAGCACGAATGACGGAGGAAAGGAGGCGGACGTGTTTCTTGGAACCTTTACGCCTCGTCTTGACGACAAAGGTCGTTTGATCCTCCCCTCGAAATTTCGCAATGAACTCTCGGACGGACTTGTCATGACACGTGGTCAGGAACGTTGCCTGTATGTGTTTAGCGAGCAGGAGTTTGAATCGATGCACGAACGCATTCGACAAGCACCGGTGACCTCCAAACAAGCCCGTGATTACCTCCGTGTATTCCTTTCTGGCGCTCACCCAGAAACACCTGACAAGCAGAATCGCGTGACCGTTCCGCAGGGACTTCGTGAATATGCAGGGCTTGATCGGGAACTTGCGGTTATTGGTGCAGGGTCGCGTGCTGAAATCTGGGATGCAGAGGCGTGGGAAACCTATCTCACAGCTCAGGAAGCAGCGTTCTCCGATATTGAGGAGGAGGTGATTCCCGGCATGTTCTAGCCGGGAATGCACATGGTTGAATCTGCTCCGAAGAACGCTGCTGACTTGCATGCCTCAGTGATGCTTGATCGCTGTATTGAGCTACTCGCTCCCGCAATAGAGCGCGATAACACAGTGGTCATCGACGCAACCCTTGGAATGGGGGGCCACACCGAGGCCATGCTTACGCGGTTCCCCAGCCTTACTGTCATTGGGTTGGATAGGGATACTCAGGCACTTGAACTCGCAGGTGAGCGCCTCAAACCTTTCGGTCACCGATTTGTGCCAGTCCACGCGGTGTACGACGAAATTGACTATGCGCTTTCCAGTGCAGGCGTTGACCACATTGACGGCGCGCTCTTCGACTTGGGCGTATCGTCGCTTCAGCTTGATGAGGCCGAACGTGGGTTCGCATATGCGCAGGACGCACCACTAGATATGCGTATGGACCAGACGTCAGGTCGTACTGCGGCCGAGATACTTGCCGAAGAACCAGAGGGGCGTCTGCGCGAACTCTTTGAGCGTTATGGTGATGAGCCCCTCGCAGGACGATATGCGCGCGCGATTATTGCGGCACGAAACGATACTCCCATCCTCCGCAGTTCACAGCTCGTTGACGTGCTACAAGAGGCAACTCCCGCTGCGATACTCGGTAAACGCCATCCCGCAAAGCGAGTCTTTCAAGCACTTCGCATCGAAGTGAATGGCGAACTCGCCACGCTCGAACGCGCGATTCCCGCGTCGATAGATCGATTAAATCTTGGCGGGCGCATTGTCGTGATGTCCTACCAGTCACTCGAAGATCGCATCGTCAAGCGCATCCTGCAGACGCGCAGCCGGTCCACCGCACCCCAAGGTCTTCCCGTCGAACTTCCCGAGCATCGACCTGAACTCCGTCTGCTCGTGCGGGGAGCTGAGCTGGCAACCGATGCAGAGCGTGCGCGTAATCCGCGTGCTATTCCGGCAAGACTCCGAGCAGCTGAACGCGTGAGGGAGACACAGTGAACGCAACTGTACCTATTGAGGTAGATCAGCTTCGCTTGGTCGGAACGGAAAGTCCCGCTCCCGAACGCGGACGTACACGCAAGCCGCACCTGGCTCCAGTCACCGCCCCGGCAGCGAAACCGCGGAAGAGCCCAGTGATGGGCGCTATCATCGCAGTTGGCGTGATTCTTGGGATCTTTGCGGCACAGCTCGCACTGAGCATTCTTGTCTCGGAAGGCGCGTATGAGAGTCGCGCACTCGAGATCGAACAACGCGACCTTGCTCGCGTGGAACGTGTGCTCTCTCAGAACCTTGACAAGCTCGCTTCTCCGCAAAACCTTGCCGAAAACGCCACTGCGCTTGGCATGGTGCAAAATGTGTCTCCCGCGACGATCCGCTTGAGCGATGGCACCATTCAAGGCACGCTCGATTCAACCACCCGTGAAGCAGGGAAGAACCTCGTGCCGAACTCGCAGCTCGATTCCCTCCCGATGGTCGATGCTCAAGGCCTACTCACTGACCGCAACGCTGAGGAAGCTCCAGCTATTGACACCAAAGCGGCCGTACGATGGCAGGGAAAGCTGCCCGCTCCAGAGACCCACTAAGCGCCGCGGGCCGCGCGAAGGAGAATTGACGTGTTGTGGCGAACCCTGCGCGGAGCGAGGGGGAGGAACCTAGTATTCCTCGTCATCGTGATGGTCGCTGCCTTCGCATTTATGCTGAAGCTCATTGACGTCCAGATGGTGTCGGCTTCCGCGCTGAATGCTGCATCGCACGAGAAGCGCGCTGTCCCCATCACGCTCCCAAGCGTTCGTGGTGACATCGTTGACCGAAACGGTGAGGTACTCGCAACGACTGATGAGCGATACGACGTTCAACTCTCACCGAAGAACACTGTTATCAACAGTGGCAAGTTTCTACGCCCGGATTTCGAGCGTGGCGTAGGAACCGTCACAGTCACGACGGATGAGGCTTTTGAAGAGATCGGTGAGATCACTGGGCAAAAAGGCTCAGAAATTAAGAAAATAGTTGATGATGCACTTGAGGTGAATAAACAGTCTGACTTTGCCTATGTGAAGCGAGGCGTTGACCTCACGCAGTTGCAAGACCTCAAGCGATTGCAGATTCCGTGGCTCACATTCAACAGCCAGCATCAAAGGATGTACCCGAATGGTGCAGTCGGTGGGAACATCGTCGGGTTCGCGGGGCAGGACGAGGTGGCGCAGGCTGGCGTGGAGCTTTCATATGATGAGTGTCTCGTGGGTGAGAATGGTGCGGAAACCTACGAACGTGGAGCAGACGGTGTGCAGCTCCCCGGCAGCGTCGTGCAAACGAAACAGGTAGAAAATGGCGGGACCGTGGAGCTCACTCTCGATCTCGACCTTCAGTGGCAAGCACAACAAATCATCAATGAAAAAGTTGACAGCATCTCCGCTGAATACGGGTATCTCGTCATTATGGATTCGAAAACCGGTGAACTCGTGGCAGTCGCAGAGGACGGTTCAGTGGACCCGAATGATGTAGACGCCGTCGACTGGACCCGTTGGAATGCGCGCTCCTTTACCTCTCCATATGAGCCTGGGTCGACATTCAAAGCGATTACAGCGGCGGCGTTGCTTGAGGAAGGCAAAGCGACTCCAAATTCGACGGTGACGACCCCGTCGAGCTGGCAGCCACAAGCGGGCGTATCGTTTAACGATTCGTTCCAGCACGGTCCAGAAGACTGGACACTCACGGGAATTCTTGTGCATTCCTCAAACGTAGGTATCGCTATGTTGGGAACACGGCTCAGTGCGGAAGTGCGTCATGACTACCTCACCAAATTCGGCATTGGGCAGTCCACTCGCGCAGGGTTGCCGCTCGAGGACGCAGGTTTACTTCACGAGGCCGCGGATTCGGATGCGCAAACAAACTATGTGACCATGTTTGGGCAGGGGCTCTCTTCCACAATCGTGCAAACAGCAAGTGCATATCAGGCCTTCGCTAACGGAGGCGTTCGGATTCCGCCAACACTGGTGAAAAGTTGTGTCTCAGAAGACGGTACGAAGACAACACCCGACCACGGAGAGAGCGTGCGAGCAATTTCCGAGCCAACAGCCGCACAAATACTCGACATGCTGGAAACGAGCGCAAACGAGGGTTACCTCAGTGAATTTGCGACAATTCCTGGCTATCGGAGCGCTGGTAAAACTGGAACTGCTGAGCAGTCTGACGGGCAGGGCGGCTACCGGTCTGACTTCGTCTATAGTTACGCAGGTATTTTCCCCGTTGACGAACCGCAATACGTCATTGTTGCTTCCGTAGGATTTCCGAGCTCAGGTGATGGCGGGCGAGCCGCTGTCAGCGCGTTCCATGACGCAGCCGAAGCAACAATTCGGGCCTTCCATATACCCCCCTCTACCGGTAGCTATGTGAAGCTCCCCACAGGTGACGAGCCCTAACGGGCGAGTAGGATTGATACACGTGACCATCAGCAACGGTGATCTTACGATCAGACCACAAACACCCACGGCGGTGCTGCTTGAGCAGCTGTCGCAACAATTCAGCTTTGAGCTTCCACCCGGAGCGGGAACTATCGGTATCAGCGGGGTGACAATGAACTCCCTTGATGTGCGCCCCGGAGACCTCTACGTCGGCCTCCCTGGGGCACGCCACCACGGTGCAGCCTTCGCCAAAGATGCATTGAGTAGGGGGGCGGTGGCGCTACTTACTGATAGCGCTGGGCGTGATATCGCGATTGCAGCTGGATCAGACGCGTTACCCATTGCGGTGGTAGACGTGCATCCGCGAACGTTGCTTGGCAGGCTTTCTGCTGCGGTATACGGAACAGACAAGATCGATGCGAAGGTCTTTGGTGTTACGGGTACGAATGGGAAGACAAGCGTTGTTTACCTCATCGCAGCACTTCTTGAAGCCGCCGGAATAGAACCAGGATTGAGCTCGACCGCCGAGCGCCGGATCGGCAATGAAGTGATCGTGAGCGACCTCACCAGCCCAGAATCATCCGAGTTACACGGGCTACTCGCACGTATGGCCGAACGTAACGTTGGTGGAATAGCAATCGAAGTCTCGGCGCAGGCAGTGGACCGGCACCGAATCGACGGCGTGCACTTCGACGTGGTGGCATTCAATAATTTGTCTCAAGACCACCTTGAAGAATACGGAGACATGGAGACCTACTTTGCCGCGAAAGCCGCACTGTTTACTCCTGAGCACGCACGACACGGTGTCGTCGTTGTCGATAGCGTTTACGGCCAGCGCCTCGTGCAGCAGGCGACGATCCCCGTGACTACGTTAGCCACCGAATACGGACAGAAAGCTGACTGGCAACTCGCGGTTACGTCACAAACCCTCGACGGAGTTTCTTTCGTACTGCAGGGCCCAGCGGGTGAACATTTCCGCGGAAGGGTCCCTGTCTTCGGCGGATTCATGGCAGAGAATGCTGCGCTCGCACTGATCATGTTGCATGAAGCCGGTATTTCGATCGAGCAAGTTGAGGCAGGCCTCAGTAATGGACTGATTCCTGTGAGCATTCCTGGGCGCCTCGAAGAGATGACCGCCGGTGGTGTGGGTCCTCGCTTCTACGTCGATTACGGTCACACTCCCGGATCATTTGAAGCCATGCTTGAGGCGCTCGGCGAGGTCGTCGATGGCAAGGTCATCTTTATGTTCGGTGCAGACGGAGACCGCGACACGACAAAACGCGAAGAAATGGGTCGGATCGCGGCTCTCGGGTCAGATATTCTCATTGTGTGCGATTACCACCCCCGGTCAGAACCACCCGAACAGATTCGTGCACAGTTGCTAGCGGGGGCTCGCGCGGCAAATCATGCAACACTTTGCGAGGAAGCTGATCCGCGCGCGGCGATCCGCCTCGCAATTTCGCTTGCCGCACCAGGCGACGTTATTTTGTACGCCGGGCCAGGACACGAAGATTACCAAGAGGTCGCCGGAGAGTTTCTTTCGTACTCGGCGCGGGACGAAGTACGCGGCGCGCTCCGCGAGGCAGGATTGCTTGCGTGATCGAACTCACACTTACTCAAATCAAGGATGCGGTGGATGGCACCCTTGTGCTTGCAGCGTCTGACACACGAGACACCGTCGTACGTGGCGCATCGCAGACGGATTCACGCGAGGTGCGCGAAGGCGAAATCTTCTTCGCGCGACGCGGAGAAGATACCGACGGCCATCTCTTCGCCGGTAATGCTGTGCGAGCTGGCGCTGCACTGATCGTGGTCGAACGAGAACTGAATCTCGAGGAACTCGGAATGGGTGCCGCGGATCGCGAGATCTCCCAGATTGTGGTGAATGACGCGACCGATGCGCTCGGAATGCTGGCACGTGAATCTATTCGTCGTCTGCGTGAAGACGCTCGTCTCACGATCGTCGGGATCACTGGATCAAATGGCAAAACCACGACAAAGAACCTCGTCGCGGTGATGACAGACAGCTTGGGATCCACTGTTGCGAGTGAGAAGTCATACAACAATGAAGTGGGTGGCCCTCTCACCATGTTGCGAGCGGATGCCAGCACAGACACCCTGGTCGTTGAAATGGGCGCCAGCGCCCAAGGTGATATCGCCCGACTTACTTCGATGGCGAAACCACATATTGGTGTTGTGCTTTCTGTAGGGCTCGCGCATGCCGGTGAATTTGGGGGCATAGAAGCAACGTTTCGCGCCAAGAGTGAAATGGTGCAATGCCTTGAGGCGAATGACGTTGCAGTGCTCAACAGAGATGATCCGCGCGTCTTCGCAATGGCTGAACTGACTGAGGCACGTGTGCGCACGTTTGGGCTTCATCGTGAAGCAGATGTGCGCGCGACCGACGTCGACGCGACTGCCCGCGGAACATCGTTTCACCTGCACGCGAATCAAGAATCGCACCCGGTTTTTTTCAGAGTGCTTGGCGAACATCATGTCTCGAATGCGCTTGCGGCTGCAACCATTGGCCTCGAGCTCGGGTACGGACTCAAAGATATTGTGCGGCTACTCCAATCTACGACGCTCGCAGCACCCGGTCGCATGCAGGTGTTGGGGGGACGCGATGGAATTACCATCATTAACGATGCTTACAACGCGAGCCCAGATTCGATGAGCGCCGCTCTACGCACTCTTGCACAGGTCAAGAAACCTGAGGGGCGTAGTGTTGCCGTGCTTGGTGCGATGAGTGAGCTCGGCGAGTATTCGATCGAGGAGCACATGCGCATTGGCCTGCAGGCTGTGCGGTTACGCATCAGTGAGCTTGTTGTCGTAGGCCGGGAAGCACGTCATCTGCACATCAGCGCAATCAATGAGGGTTCGTGGGACGGTGAAAGCGTGTTCTTTGAATCACACGATGAGGCCTATGATTACTTGCTGAGAACGCTAACGAACGACGACACAGTGCTCGTAAAATCATCCAATGCCGCGGGCCTTCAACTCCTCGGCGATCGGCTCGGGGAGGCATACGCATGATCGCAATGCTGGTAGCCGCGGGATTCTCGCTTCTTTTCTCGCTGTTGCTTACGCCAGCGTTTATTCGTGTTTTCAACCGACTGAAGTGGGGCCAACCCATTCGTGTTGACGGGCCGAAAGATCACGAAGTTAAGCGCGGAACACCCACTATGGGTGGCCTTATCTTTCTTTCCGGTTCGGTTCTTGCGTATTTCGTTGGCAAGCTCGTCACTGGCGAACCCCCGACACCTTCTGCACTGTTGGTGATTCTTATGGCTGTCGGGGCCGGGATCGTGGGCTTTATCGACGACTTCATGAAGACTCGGCAGCAGCAGTCTGCGGGGCTGGGTGGCTGGGCGAAGATTTTCGGTCAAGTTGTGGTCGCAATCGCCTTTGCGCTCCTCGGGCTCCAGTTCGCGAACGAGGCGGGGCTTACGCCCGTCTC
Source organism: Leucobacter sp. (assembly GCA_052106035.1). GTDB lineage: Bacteria > Actinomycetota > Actinomycetes > Actinomycetales > Microbacteriaceae > Leucobacter. The sequence goes on from JBQEBC010000014.1 coordinate 29,676, forward strand.
GACTCATGTCTCGCTTTTCCGTGATCTGCCGTTCGACTTCATGATGTTTGGCGCAATCGCAGGCATTATTTTGTTCATCCTCTGGGTGATGGTCATCGTGACGGCAACCACGAACGCGGTCAATGTCACTGATGGACTCGACGGTCTCGCGGCAGGCGCCGCAATCTTTGCCTTTGGTGCTTACGTGCTCATCGGGTTCTGGCAGTCAGCGCAGAATTGTTTGTATAGCGCCGATGAACCCGGGTGTTATCTCGTACGAGACCCGATGGATCTCGCGGTTATTGCTGCGGCATTCCTCGGAGGAGTCGCCGGTTTTCTGTGGTGGAACACGAACCCCGCTCAGGTGTTTATGGGAGATACCGGCTCAATGGCAATTGGTGGCGCAATTGCAGCACTCGCCATTCTCTCTCGCACGGAATTCTTGCTCGTGTTTATCGGCGGTCTGTTCTTGCTTGAAACTGGGTCCGTGATTTTGCAGCGCGTGTATTTCAAGATCACGAAAGGCAAGCGTATTTTTCTGATGAGCCCGGTTCACCACCACTTCGAATTCAAAGGGTGGGCGGAAGTGACCATTGTGGTGCGGTTCTGGATCATTGCCGGCCTCTTCGCGGTCGTCGGGATAGGTGCGTTCTACGCTGAGTGGGTGTTGCAGCAGTGAGTGATGCGGGAAGCCGGGTTGCAGCCCTGACGAGTTGGCATCATGACTGGTCGGGTCTGCGAGTTGCAGTTCTTGGGCTAGGCGCGACAGGGTTCTCTGTGGCGGATACGCTCGTTGAACTTGATTCGCGTGTGCGCGTGATTTACGGCAAGCCTGATGAAGGTCGGGAGCGCCTACTCGATGTAATCGGTGCAGAGCGCACTCTTGCAGAATCGGACGCGGCGCAGATTGCTGAGCTGGAAGCATTCGATCCAGAGCTCCTTGTGGTGTCGCCGGGGTTCCCCTCGCACCATCCGGTGATTGCGTGGGCGGCCGACCACAATCTCACAGTGTGGGGTGACATCGAACTTGGTTGGCGTCTCCGCGACAAGACTGATCGCATAGCTGATTGGATTTGTGTTACAGGCACGAATGGCAAGACGACGACCACGCAGCTCACAGCACACATGCTCGTTGCGGGTGGTTTGCGCGCAGTGCCAGCCGGCAATATCGGAACTCCAATCCTCGACGTGCTCCGAGATCCAATCGGGTACGACGTGGTCGTGGTCGAACTCTCGAGCTTCCAGCTCGACCGAGTGTTCACGGTCTCTCCATTTGCGAGTGTGTGCCTGAACTTCGCCGCTGACCATCTCGATTGGCACGGTGGCAGCGATGAGTATTGGTCCGCAAAGGCGCGAGTGTATGAGCGTACCCAAGTGGCTTGCGTGTACAACCGTGCTGACAACGAAACCTTACGCATGGTCGAAGACGCCGATGTCATTGAAGGTGCCCGCGCAATCAGCTTCGGGCTAGACACGCCGCCCCCGAGCGGATTCGGTGTCGTCGAGGGAATTCTTGTTGACCGTGGGTTCCACCCCGAACGGGTCGAGTCTGCGTTTGAGCTTGTAACGGTCGAGGAACTCACCGAACGTGGTCTCGGAGCCCCTCACATGGCGCAGAACATTCTTGCCGCGAGCGCTCTTGCGAGATCGCGCGGAGTGGAACCTACAGCGATCGCGAGCGCTGCGCTTGGGTTTGTGCCCGACCCGCACCGTGCCCAAGTGCTCGGACGATGGCAGGGTGCTCTGTGGGTTGACGATTCGAAGGCGACGAATGTGCACGCCGCAAATGCCTCGTTGGAAGCACATTCCAGCGTCGTTTGGATGCTCGGCGGCTTGCTTAAGGGTGTCGATATTTCTTCGTTAGTAGCGACCCATGCTCCCCGGCTTCGGGCAGCTGTCGTTATTGGGGCAGAGCGCGCTGAGGTACTCAGTATTCTCGCCAAGTATGCACCCGGAGTACCCGTGATTGAAGTGCTCGCTGCACGCGGTATTGAGGTTATGCGGGAGGCAGCACGTGCTGCCTCTGAACATGCGCATGAGGATGACACCGTGCTCTTATCACCCGCAACGGCGTCTATGGACCAGTTTGAGAGCTACTCCGATCGAGGAAATGCCTTCCAGCAAGCATTCCGAGAGCTCTCTGAGGGCAACGAGTAGACCATGAAACGCGGAACCGGGACACACAATCGGGGAAGCGCTGGTCAGGGCCGCCCAGTCACGAGCGCGCGCATCAGCCTAGGCGAAAGTCTGAGAACGGGCAGTGATCGGACGGTCGCGCTGCTGTGGGGGCTCACCCTGCTACTCACTGGCATCGGACTCATCATGGTGCTTTCCGCATCTTCAATTACCTCGTATACGCAGGACCAGGGGTTTCTTGGCGTGTTTTGGCGGCAGGTAATTTTTGCTGTTATCGGGCTGCCACTCATGATCTTTGCAGCGACCCGAAAAATTTCATTCTGGAAGAAGTGGGCGTGGGTGTTTTTCACCGGAGGAATTATGCTCCAACTTCTGGTGTTTACGCCTCTCGGGTTTGCTGTCGGTGGCAACCGAAATTGGATTCAGATTGGTTCATTCGGCGCCCAGCCATCTGAGGCGTTGAAACTTGCACTTATTGTATGGATCGGCGCAGTGCTCCTGAAGAAGGAGCCGCTACTGGGGCGTATGTCGCATGAACTGATTCCTGTCATCGTGCCGGGTGCAATGCTTGCGCTCGGGCTGGTGCTCCTTGGCCGTGACTTGGGCACGACCATGGTGATGGCAGCGCTCGTGATTGGATCGATGTTTTTCGGCGGAGTGAGCTGGAAATCTCTCGGCCTCGTTGTCTTTGGTGGCTTGCTCGCAATCGTGTTTTTCGTCGTGACAAGTGAGAATCGCATGCAGCGGCTCTTTGGTCACGCAAGTGGCAATGAGGATTACAGCGGGCTTGGTTGGCAGCCGCAGCACGGGATTTGGGCACTCGCTAGCGGTGGCATGTTTGGCGTCGGGCTTGGGGGATCGAAAGCAAAATGGAATTGGTTGCCCGCCGCCGACAACGACTATATTTTTGCGATTATTGGCGAGGAACTTGGGTTTATCGGGGCGATGCTCGTCGTGGTGCTCTTTATTGTGATGGCTGTCGTGATGCTCCGCGTGATCGCCCGTGCGCGTGATCGTTTTGGTCGTGCAGTCGTGGGCGGTGCGCTCGTGTGGATCGTCGGCCAAGCCTTCCTAAACATTGGCGTTGTCATTGGTTTGTTCCCAGTGCTAGGTGTGCCGCTTCCGCTCATTAGCGCCGGCGGTACGGCTCTCATTTCGTGTCTCATTACGATGGGCGTTGTGATCTCCGTTGCACGTGACTCAGTTGAGCACGATGCTGAGCTCCCTGATGAATATGCGCAGCCCGGTCACGTGGGACGATAGTACTCATGACGACGTACCTTCTTGCCGGTGGCGGTACTGCTGGCCACGTGAATCCGCTGCTCGCTCTCGCTGATTTCATTCGCAAGAATGACGCTGAATCCGAGATCATTGTCCTCGGAACTGCGGAAGGTCTCGAAGCACGCCTGGTACCGGAGCGTGGGTATGAACTAGAAACGATCGAACGTCTCCCGTTTCCGCGGCGACCCAACGCGTATGCGCTGAAATTTCCCCTGAAGTACCGACGTGCAATTCGTGAAGTCCGCACGCTTATTCGTGAGCGCAACGTAGATGTTGTGGTTGGTTTTGGCGGATACGCTTCGGCTCCTGCGTATCAGGCAGCGGCGAAAGTTGGGGTTCCCTACGTAATTCATGAGGCGAACGCGAAGCCAGGGCTGGCAAACAAACTCGGCGCGAGATCGACGCCCTACGTCGCGGTGACATTCCCCAGCACTCCGATCCAACACGCTCAGACAACTGGGATGCCATTGCGCCCTGAGATTGAGACGCTCGACCGCTCAGCGCTGCGGGAGTCTGCGCGAGCTCATTTTGAGCTTGATGCTGACCGACCAACGCTTCTGGTCACCGGTGGTTCTCTCGGCGCACGTGCGATTAACCAAGGCATCTCAGGTTCAGCGCAATTGATTGTTGACTCAGGTGCGCAGGTGCTGCACGTCTGGGGTGGGCTCACTGAGATTGAAGATCCGAATATCTCGGGATATGACGTCATTGAATATTGTGATCGGATGGATCTCGCTTTTGCAGCGTGTGATCTCGTCGTGTCCCGGGCAGGATCCACTACCGTGAGTGAATTAGCCGGTCTCGGGATTCCTGCGATCTTCGTGCCTCTCAGTCATGGCAACGGCGAACAGCAAGCGAACGCTGCTGACGTCGTTGCAGCAGAGGGAGCATTGCTTGTGCAGGACACGGAACTCACGTCGAATTGGGTGTCCACCGTGCTCCTTCCACTTCTCCATGACCCGAAGCGTCTCTCATTGATGTCTGAGCGAGGGCGCGAGGCGGGCTCACTAGACGGCACTGCGCGACTGTTCGCCATCGTACGTGAAGCATGCGCAGCCTCTGTGACAGCAGCACCCTAGCGTGACCCGGAGAGTGCCACGTCCGTGGCTGATGCTCGTGGTCATGGTGTTCGGGCAGGCCGCGACGACCGTCGTCACGGCAACACCTGCCTTCCTTATTCCCTATCTTCATGAGCGGGAAGGCATGAGTCTTGCGCAAGCCGGCCTGCTCGCTGGGGCACCACACCTGGGACTTGTGCTTTTGCTCATCGTATGGGGCGCTGCGGTGGATCGTTTCGGTGAGCGTCGGGTGCTTATCGTAGGGCTCTCACTTACCGTGCTCGCAGTGGCAGCGTCGATGCTCGCCCACGATTACATATGGCTCGGGGCAGCGTTTGTAGGAAGCGGCGCGATGTCGGCATGCATTAATAATGCGAGTGGCCGGCTCATCGCTGGATGGTTCCCCGCAGAACGACGCGGTCTCGCGATGGGCATCAGGCAGACCTGCCAGCCCATCGGTATGGCTATTGCGGCGCTCGTTGTGCCAACGCTCGCGATCCACTATGGAATTGTCGGTGCGCTTGCGTTTGGCGGAATCCTCGTGTTCGTTAGTTTGGTGTGTTGCGCCGCAGTCGTGGTGGACCCAGATCTCCCGCAGCGCACCAATGCATTCCTGAACAGCAACCCGTATCGCCAATCATGGACTCTCGGGCGAATTCATTCTGTATCTGTACTGCTCGTTGTACCGCAGTTTGTGCTGTCGACCTTTGGCCTGGTCTGGTTTACGGTTGGGTTTGGGTGGAGCGAGCTCGCCGCGGGTGCGCTTGTGGCTACGGCGCAACTTCTCGGTGCTGGTGGCAGGATCGCTGCCGGAGTGTGGAGCGATCGCGCACAGTCACGGCTCGGGCCACTCAGACTCGTTGCCTGTGCCGCCATCGTGGTTATGCTCGTCGCGGGGGCATTCGGGTGGCTTGAGTGGTCGGCACCTGCGGCAATCGCATTCGTTGTCGCAAGTTGTGTGAGTGTGGCCGACAATGGTCTTGCATTCACCGCAGTTGCGGAGATCGCGGGCCCTCAGTGGGCTGGTCGCGCGCTCGGAGTGCAGAATACCGGACAGTTTCTTGCGTCTGCAATTGTGCCACCATTGGTCGGCGGGCTCATCGGGATGATCGGGATTCCGGCGGCGCTCGCACTTGTCGCACTTGCCCCTGCTCTTGCGTTACCGCTTGTTCCTACGGAACTCGATGCACACAGAACGACCTCCCGCACGAATCGCGGGCGATCGAACACCTAGCCCTGAGTGAGTGCGCGGTAGTCTTGACGAGCACGACACGAGGAGGAGCCCGGATGATTTATCCCGATCTTGAGATGGTGATTCCAGAGGATCTCGGGCGCGTACATTTTGTGGGTATCGGCGGAGCCGGTATGAGCGCAATTGCTCACATGATGCATGCAAATGGAGTGCAAGTCTCTGGCTCGGATCAAGGCGCTAACTACAGCACTGATGCGCTCGAGGCTGCGGGAATTCCGGTATCGATCGGACACGCTGCTGAGAATATTGGTGATGCTGACACGCTGGTCATCACCGGTGCACTGTCCCCAGACAACCCCGAATACCGGTGCGCGCTCGAGCGTGGTCTTCCTGTGCTGCATCGCTCACAGGCGCTCGCTTGGCTTGCACGCGGCAGACGTCTGGTAGCAGTTGCGGGTGCCCATGGTAAAACCACCTCCACTGGAATGTTAGTGACGGGCCTGCTCGGGCTCGGGATCGATCCATCATTCGTGAATGGAAGTGTGATTTCTCACTTGGGTGTTGCCTCAGCGCCAGGCACAGACAATGTGTTCGTAATCGAAGCTGACGAGAGCGACAAATCATTTCTTATATATGACACCAAAGTTGCCCTCGTCACAAACGTGGATCCAGAACACCTTGATTTTTACGGGTCACGCGAGAACTTTATGCAGGCATTCGTTGAATTTGCGCGTCGTGCCGAAGAGCTGCTCGTCATTTCTTCCGACGATACCGGGGCGCGAGAAATACTTGAAACGCTGAGGGCGGAGCCGATAGTTCCACCCGTCCGCACCTTTGGATTCGCGCCTGATGCGGATGTGAGGGTGGTATCTATAGATACGGTCGGGCAGGCGATACTTGACGTTGAAATTGCGGGCGAGCGATATACACAACAACTGCAAGTCTTCGGCCGCTACAACGCTGTGAACGCTGCGGGTGCGCTCGCGGTGCTCACGGGTCTCGGTTTTGATCCGCACGATTCATTGCATGCAATCGCTCAGTTTGCTGGTACCCAGCGGCGGTTCGAATTCCACGGAGAACATGATGGGGTGCGGGTGTACGACGACTACGCCCATCACCCGACAGAGGTTCGAGCTCTTCTCGAATCTGCGCGCTCCGTTGCAGGTGCTGGCAAGCTCATCGTGGTGCACCAGCCACACCTATTTAGTCGAACACGAACATTCTTTCGTGAGTTTGCTGATGCATTTGAACGGGGCGCAGATCACACGATTGTGTTGGAAATCGACCGAGTCCGGGAGGCGCCCGACCCGGATACCACCGGTGCGATCGTGACCAATGCGTTTAAGGATCAGAGCCGAGGAACATACATTGATAACTGGGAGCAAGCGGTGAGCGCTGCGACCGGTATGGCGAGACCGGGTGACCTGGTGCTCGTGGTCGGTGCTGGCTCTGTGTACAAGTTTGTGCCGCAGCTCGTAGCTACTCTGCGCGAGCGTTGCAACTTCCTGCATGAAAGCTCTCGAGACGCGTGAAACGTCCTGGAGGATTTGACGGGTCGCAGAATCGACCGGAGGGGGCGGGCAGAAAGCGGCCCCGTAAAATACAACCGTCGACTCACGAACCTGTTGCCGCGACGGAATCGCCAACGGTAGTGGAGCCAGAGCCTTTAGAGCCTGCGGTGGTGGAGTCTGCGTCGGGAGAGACTACGGTGCATGAGGGTAGCGATCTGGTGAAATCTCGGCCCTCGGCCGTTGTCAGTGTCGCGGCCAAGCTGGGGGTGCGGAAAAGATCAGCAGATCCGCTGAAGGCTGCCGAGCGGCGCCTGCGTGACGCAGAACGAACTCACAAAAAGAGCCAGCGTCGCGAAACCAAACGATTTACGCACGCGGTGCGAAAGGTGCGGCTTCGTGTGTATATCGCCAGTGCAGCCGTTGGGGCATTGGTGCTGTTCGTCGCGCTCGGCGCTTTTACTCCTCTTATGTCTGTGCGAGACGTGCAGGTCGAAGGGGCTCAGAGCGTGAATGTCGAAGAGGTTTCACAATCGCTTCAGCGTTTTGAGGGTGTGCCGCTCGCATTGGTGGATGAGAACGATGTTCTGCGGGCGTTAGAAGGTTTCCCACTGATACAACGATTCGCTGTCGAGCGCGTCCCGCCACACACACTTCTCGTGCGCATTGAAGAACGCGTACCTGCGATAGCGCTTGAAGAAAAGGGTGTGTATCGGCAATACGATGCGGCGGGAGTGCTCGTAGCTGAAGGGGCCGAGCTTCCTGTTGGCGTACCGCTTGGCGAAGGGAGTCTTCGCGCGACGTCATCGCCAGCGTTTCATGCCGCATCGAAGATTGTGCGCGACCTGCCAACTGATATTCGTTCCCAGTTGGTATCGGCCAAGGCTACATCTACGCAAGACGTCACCTTCGTCATGTCTAGTGGCGTCGAAGTGTTCTGGGGAAGCGCGGAGGAAACGCGGCGAAAGGCGCTCGTTCTCACCACGTTGCTGAGCTCTTTGGAAGGTCGTGCAGTCAGCCATATCGATGTCTCCTCCAGCTCCGCACCAATCTTCAAATAGGCGCCGAATGCCCTGTGATCGTCCCCGGCGGCGTGTCGAACGGTTGAGGCGCCAATCGCCCCCTAGCGTTATGACGAGAAACGTATACGGCAATACTAACTTTGAAGTTCAACTAAAACTTTAGGGTTGAGGGGACTAGATGGCCATGAACCAGAACTACCTCGCGGTGATCAAAGTTGTTGGGGTCGGTGGCGGTGGCGTCAACGCAGTCAACCGCATGATTGAGCTCGGCCTTCGAGGCGTCGAGTTCATCGCGGTGAACACCGATGCGCAAGCTTTGCTGCTGAGCGACGCAGACGTCAAACTTGATGTTGGTCGTGAACTCACTCGTGGACTTGGCGCTGGAGCGGACCCAGAGGTCGGCCGCCGTGCGGCAGAAGACCATGCGGAAGAGATCGAAGAGGCACTCGCCGGTGCTGACATGGTGTTTGTTACGGCGGGCGAGGGAGGTGGTACGGGAACAGGCGCAGCCCCCGTAGTCGCGCGCATTGCCAAGTCGATCGGTGCACTCACCATCGGTGTCGTCACTCGCCCATTCAGCTTTGAAGGGAAGCGACGCGCTGCACAGGCTGACACCGGTGTGAGCACACTCCGCGAGGCCGTAGACACGCTGATCGTTGTTCCGAACGACCGCCTCCTAGAGATCAGTGAACCAGGCATCAGTATGATTGATGCTTTTGCGGCAGCTGATCAGGTGCTTGTTGCAGGTGTCCAAGGTATTACTGACCTCATCACCACACCGGGCCTTATTAACCTCGACTTCGCAGACGTGAAATCAGTGATGCAGGGTGCTGGTTCAGCGCTTATGGGCATTGGATCTGCGCGTGGTGCAGACCGCGCGATTAAAGCCGCAGAGCTTGCCGTTGCGTCCCCGTTGCTTGAGGCCTCAATCGAAGGTGCGCACGGTGTGCTCTTCTCGATTCAGGGCTCGTCAAATCTTGCGCTGAGTGAGATCACCGAAGCTTCGACGCTTGTGCAAGACGTAGTGCACCCGGAAGCGAACATTATTTTCGGTACGGTCATTGACGAAACACTCGGTGATGAGGTTCGTGTGACCGTGATTGCCGCTGGTTTTGATGAGGACCCCTCGGCCTCAGCTCGTGCAGCAGCTCAGGCGAGTAGTGGTCGCCGTGGCGGTCGTGTTGAGAGCGTAGCTGAAGCATCGTCTGTGTCGACAACTGTTGGCATGGGAGCATCAAAGAACGACTCGGGAGAGATTCAGTCCGCACAGGCAACAGGTGAGTTCGGAGAAGCCCTCGCGCATCCGCCAGTTGAGGAGCAACTCCGTGACCCGGCTTTTGACAGCGATGACGAAGACGATCTCGATATCCCCGAGTTCTTAAGGTAGGCGATTCCTGTGGCAGACGTCACACCCGACGAGAGCGAATTGGGCGATCGCATAGCCGCGGTCCGATCGAGGGTCGAAGAAGTATGTGCTTCCGTGGGGCGTAGCTCGGAAGAGCTCACGCTGATCGTCGTGACAAAGTTTCACCAGGCAAGTCTCGTGAGGCAGCTTGTGAGGCTTGGGGTGACCGATGTGGGTGAGAATCGCCACCAGGAAGCGCAAGAGAAGGCGAGAGAGCTCACTGATCTTGATGTGAACTGGCACTTTATCGGACAACTGCAAACCAAGAAGGCGAAGCAGGCAGCCCAGTATGCGTCGGCGATCCATTCAATTGATCGTGCACGTCTCGTGGACTCGCTTGCCAGTATCGACCACACGATAGATGCGTTTGTGCAGATTAATCTCACTGACGATCCGGGGCGTGGGGGAGCGGATCCGCGTTTGATTGAAACGCTTACTGAGCAAATTCTTGAAACGGAGACACTTCGACTGCGTGGAGTTATGGCGGTTGCCCCTCTCGAGGAACCTGCTGCCGCCGCGTTTGAGCGGCTGGCGGGATACTCACTTCGTGTGCGGGCACTTGCCCCAGACGCCACATCAATTTCTGCAGGTATGACGCATGATTACGCTGAGGCAATAGCTGCGGGAGCGACACACCTGCGAATCGGCAGTGCAATCACTGGAAATCGCCCCGAGGCGAGATAGTCTCGAGAGCAATAAACCGTTGGGAGAACACATGAGCAATCCGCTGAAGAAAACGATGGTGTTCCTCGGGCTTGCGGAAGAAGGCCTCGAAGAGGAAGCGGCGACTCAGCCGACATCCGAACGAGACCGTGGCCCTGAGGCAACTGCTGGCGCAGTGAAGCCAGCGACTTCCCCGCGTGCGGCGGTTACGCCGTTACGCCGCGTCACTCCGGTGCGTGGCCAATCTCCGCAAACTATGAACGAAATTCTCACCGTGCATCCGACGGCATACCGTGACGCGCAGGTTATTGCAGAGAGCTTCCGTGAAGGCATTCCAGTCATCATGAACCTCTCCCGCATGAGCGAAGATGAAGCGAAGCGTCTCATTGATTTCTCGAGTGGGTTGACGCTTGGGCTGAACGGTCGAATTGAGCGTGTGACGAGTAAGGTCTTCTTGCTCTCGCCCGAGCACATTGAGGTGGGAAGCGATGAGCCAACAGTTGAAGCTGGCGGTTCATTCTTCGTAGCGCCCAGCGCGTAGTGGAAATCGTCTGGGCCGTAGGCACGGTTATTCGGGTCGCGTTACGGCTGTTTATACTTCTGCTGTGGGCAAGATTCATTCTTGACTGGATTACCGTTCTCGCGCGGAATTTTCGTCCACGTGGAATAGTTGCCATTCTCATTGAGGCTGTGTTTACCATCACAGATCCGCCAATTCGAATGTTTCGTAAGATTCTGCCACCGATCCGACTCGGGCAGGTGGCAATTGATTTGGGCTGGTTCTTGACAATGATTGCCTGCATTATTTTGCTTTCAATCGTGCCAGGCTGGTTTTAATCCCAGCTTGCTCGCCAAGAGTTTGCTAGCGTTATTGAGATGATTGCGTGAGCGATCCTTCCGACAGAAAGAGAATGAACGATGGCCTTGACTCCTGAAGAAGTCGTGAATCAGAAGTTCACGATCACAAAGTTCCGTGATGGCTACGACCTCGACCAGGTTGATGACTTTCTCGACACCATCGTCGAGGAACTTCGCGAGCGCGAAGCCGAGAAGGCGGAGCTGCAGGCCAAGATCGATGAACTGACTGCACAGCTCGAAGAAGCCGGTAACGCTGGCGTTGGTGTGGGTGTGCTGAACGCTTCGGAAGAGACCATCGTCGTGGACGCTCCTGCTCAGGAGACTCCGGTAGAACCCGAGCCTGTGGCAGCCGCACCTGAAGAGCCTGCGCAGCGCCCGGACGCGTTGAAGTCGAGTGCAATGCTGCAGATGGCACTTGAGCTTCACGATAAGTACGTGAGCGAAGGTGAAACCACGCGAGACAAGCTCATTTCGGAAGCCGAAGCGAAGAGCACCCAGATGGTCGAGGATGCAGAACGCACTGCTCACGAACTCGTTGATGAGGCACAACGCCGTCGTAATGCAGACCTGAAGGCACACGCGGATGAGATGGAAGGGCTCAACGATGTTGTCGCGGAGCTTCGCGGCTTCGAGAACGAGTACCGGTCAACGCTCCGCTCGTACATTCAGTCACAGCTCAAGGATCTTGACAGCTCACCTGAGCCGCTCACGAGGCCTGAGACCCTCGGATAGTCGAGGGTGAATCAAGAACCTTCTGCTGCAGCGGTACTGAGTACTCGTCGTCGAGTCCTCGTACCGCTGTTGCTGTTTGCTATCGCTGCGGTCGTCTATGCTACCGACCAACTCAGTAAAAACTGGGTCGAGGCGTCCTTGCCGTATGGCAAAACCGTTGACGTGTTCGGCGAGTTTCTCCAGTGGCATTTTGTGCGCAACCCGGGAGCCGCATTCTCGATGGCGACCGGACAGACTTGGATTTTCACGATTCTCGCGGTTATTGTCGTAGGCGTGATTCTTTGGCAGATCCGTAAGCTCCGCTCTGTGCCATGGGCTGTGTTCTTAGGTCTTTTGCTTGGAGGTGTGCTTGGAAACCTCACTGACAGGCTCATTCGAGAGCCAGGCTTTCCCGAGGGACATGTCGTGGATTTCATCCTTACCCCTTGGATGTGGCTCGGATTTAACCCTGCGATTTACAACGTTGCCGACATCGGCATCGTTGTCGGCATGCTTTTGTTTGTGGCAGTGACCTTGTTCGGGTTCAAGATCGAGGGTGGAAGACACACTCGTGAGACAGCGGCAGACACTGCTGAGGATACGGATACTAATGGAACACCGTAGCCTTCCCGTCCCTGACGGGCTGGCTGGAGAACGTACTGATGCGGCGCTCGCAAAGCTACTCGGGTTCTCTCGCAGCTATGCACAGGAAGTTATCGCGATAGGTGGTGTTCATCTTGACGGTGTCCAACTTGCGAAATCTGACAGACTGCACGCAGGGGCGCTTCTCGAAGTGAGTTGGGTGGAGAAAGCGGGGCCTGAAGTAGTTCCCGTACATCTTCCTGAGCTTGGCATTATTTATGACGACGAAGACTTCGTTGTTATCGATAAACCTGCTGGGGTGGCAGCCCACCCTTCACTTGGATGGACTGGACCGACGGTGCTCGGCGCTCTCGCCGGGGCAGGCTACCGGATTGCCACATCCGGCCCTCCAGAGCGTCAGGGCATAGTTCATCGCCTTGACGCAGGTACGAGTGGGCTCATGGCTGTCGCGAAGAGCGAACGCGCGTACAGTGTTCTGAAGCGGGCGTTCAAGGACCGTGAGGTTGACAAGATTTATCACACGATCGTCCAGGGCCATCCGGATCCGTTTACAGGAACGATCGAGGGTGCAATCGGTCGTCACCCCGGTCATGAATGGAAATTTGCGGTGACGAGCGCGGGGAAGCCTTCAGTGACTCACTACGAAACACTTGAAGCTTTCCCACACGCCACACTACTTGAGGTAGAACTCGAAACAGGACGCACACATCAAATACGCGTGCACATGTCAGCGCAGCGGCACCCGTGCCTGGGCGACACGATGTATGGGGCGGATCCTGTCCTGTCGGAACGTCTCGGACTCACGCGTCAGTGGTTGCATGCGATGCGCCTCGGATTTCGGCATCCCGGTAATGGTGCACCTGTTGAGTTTGAATCGACGTATCCGGCAGATCTGCAGCACGCGATTGATGTGCTTTCTGGAGGCACACCGGGGCATTGACCTCAGACACATTCACGGCGTCAGGGGTACTCTTGATAGGCGACGACAGAAGGGGCTCGGGTGTCTGCAGAAGACGGTTTTGTACATCTCCACACGCACAGTGAATACTCGATGCTTGATGGTGCAGCTCGAGTGAAGCCACTGGTCGAGGCAGTTGCGCAGCAGGGTATGCCAGCAATTGCGATCACCGACCATGGGAATACGTTTGGTGCATTCGATTTTTGGAGTTCGGCGAACGAAGCTGGTGTAAAGCCAATTATTGGCATTGAGGCCTACGTCACGCCGGGTACTCATCGAACAGACCGCACCCGGGTGCGTTGGGGCGACGGATCTCGGGATGACGTCTCTGGTGCCGGATCTTACACACACATGACGATGCTCTCTGAGACAACTGAGGGCATGCACAACCTCTTTCGACTGTCTAGCTATGCGTCACTTGAGGGATATTACTTCAAGCCGCGTATGGACCGAGAGCTCCTGCAGAAGTACTCAACAGGACTCATTGCGACCACTGGGTGCCCGTCAGGTGAGATCCATACCAGGCTCCGACTAGGCCAGGTGAAAGAGGCGAGGGAAGCTGCCGCCGAATTCCAGGACATCTTTGGTAAAGAGAACTTCTACTGCGAGATTATGGATCACGGGCTTGAGATCGAGCGGCGCGTGCAGAAAGAACTCCTCGCCATTGCCAAGGACCTTGGCATTCCGTTACTCGCGACAAACGACCTGCACTATGTGCACGAAAAAGACGCCGAATCACACTCTGCGTTGCTCTGCGTCCAATCAGGTTCGCGACTTGACGACCCCAACCGATTCCAATTCGACGGCTCTGGGTATTACCTGAAGAGTGCTGCAGAAATGCGTCATATTTTCCGAGAGCTTCCCGAAGCCTGTGATAGTACACTTCGCATTGCGGAACGTTGCGATGTCACTTTCAACACCAAGGCAAACTACATGCCAAACTTCCCAGTTCCCGCGGGTGAAACCGAGGACAGCTGGTTTGTGAAGGAAATTGAGAGAGGGTTGCACTACCGGTATCCGGGCGGCATTCCAGACGCAGTGCGGAAACAGGCGGAGTACGAGACCGGTGTCATCATCCAGATGGGATTTCCTGGGTACTTCCTCGTCGTCGCAGACTTCATTAACTGGGCAAAGGACAACGGTATTCGAGTCGGGCCTGGGCGTGGCTCAGGTGCAGGATCAATGGCAGCGTACGCGATGCGCATCACCGATCTCGACCCGCTTCAGCACGGACTCATTTTCGAGCGCTTCCTAAACCCAGACCGCGTATCGATGCCCGACTTCGACGTTGATTTTGATGATCGCAGACGTGGCGAAGTGATCCGCTACGTCACTGAAAAATATGGTGATGAGCGCGTGGCACAGATTGTCACGTATGGCACCATCAAATCAAAGCAAGCGTTGAAAGACGCGTCTAGAGTTCTCGGCTTCCCATTTGGAATGGGTGAGAAACTTACCAAGGCGATGCCTCCCGCTGTGATGGCGAAAGATATACCGCTCTCTGGTATCACCGACCCAGACCACGCACGCTACAAAGAAGCATCTGAGTTTCGTTCAGTGATTCAGGAAGATCCTGACGCAAAATTGGTCTACGAGACCGCGCTTGGGCTTGAGGGACTGAAACGACAGTGGGGCGTGCATGCCGCCGGCGTGATTATGTCTAGTGATCCGCTCATCGACATCATTCCGTTGCAGAAGCGTGAGCAAGACGGGCAGATCGTCACCCAGTTTGATTACCCCACCTGTGAATCTCTCGGACTCATCAAGATGGACTTTCTCGGGCTTCGTAACCTCACGATCATTTCCGATGCCCTAGAGAACATTCGTCTCAACCGCGACGAAGTCCTCGACCTTGAACAGCTGGAGCTTGACGACGCAGCCTCATACGAATTGCTTTCACGGGGTGACACGCTCGGCGTGTTCCAGCTTGACGGTGGCCCTATGCGCGGGCTGCTTCGCCTGATGAAGCCTGACAACTTTGAAGATATTTCGGCTGTCCTGGCACTGTACCGACCTGGTCCTATGGGCGCCGACTCGCACACCAACTATGCGCTGCGAAAGAACAAGCTGCAGGCAATCACACCGATTCACCCTGAACTTGAAGAGCCATTGAAGGATGTGCTCGACACGACATACGGGCTTATTATTTATCAAGAGCAAGTGATGTCGATCGCTCAGAAAGTCGCAGGGTTCTCTCTCGGTCAGGCCGATATTCTTCGGCGTGCGATGGGCAAGAAGAAGAAATCTGAGCTCGACAAACAGTACGCAGGGTTTGCTGCGGGTATGCATGAGCGGGGATTCTCTGATGCCGCAGTGAAGTCACTTTGGGATATTCTTCTGCCGTTCTCTGACTATGCCTTCAACAAGGCACACTCAGCTGCATATGGTGTTGTGAGCTACTGGACTGCGTATCTTAAAGCACACTATCCGGCCGAGTACATGGCTGCGCTTATGACGAGTGTTGGTGATTCAAAGGACAAGCTCGCGATTTATCTCAATGAATGTCGCCGCATGGGGATTAATGTGTTGCCGCCGGCGGTCAACGAGTCCTTCGCGAACTTTTCCGCAGTGGGCGATGATATTCGATTCGGTCTTGGAGCGGTTCGAAATGTTGGCTGGAACGTCGTTGAAGCAATCCGTGAAGCTCGTGAAAAGGTTGGCTCGTTCGAGACCTTCCACGATTTCTTGAAGAAAGTCGCGCTGCCGGCGCTCAATAAGCGAACAGTGGAGTCACTCATCAAGGCAGGCGCACTCGATGGGCTCGGCGGCACGCGGCGTGCGCTCCTCGAAATCCACGAGGGCGCGGTTGAAAGTGCAGTGAAGGAGAAGCGCGCCGAAGAAAACGGTGATGTGGGCTTCGACTTCGACAGCCTCTTTGCAGAAGCCGCGGAGGACGCGGGAACCGAGACCGGACCGGTTTCATTGGTCCCTGACCGACCTGAATGGACCAAGAAAGACAAGCTAGCATTCGAACGCGAAATGCTCGGTCTGTACGTGTCTGATCACCCATTACGTGGGCTCGAAACCACACTTGCCAAAGAAGCCTCTGCAACGGTCGAGCAAGTGACAAACCCTGACGCCAACTTCGATGGGGAAACTGTCGTCATTGCTGGTCTACTCACGAGCGTTCAACACCGAACAGCGAAGTCTGGAAATCTCTACGGCATGGTGACGGTGGAAGATTTTACCGGCGAGATTCAAGCCTTGTTTATGGGGAAGTCGTATCAAGAATTTGGTGCGTTGCTACAGCCGGACTCGATCGTTGCCCTGCGCGGCAAACTCAACTCCCGCGATGATGGCATGTCTATGCATGCGTATGGGGTGCGTGGGATAGATGTCGGAGTGCAAGACGAATCTGAGACCATTTCAATCACCCTGAGCGATAGTCGCGCGACTGAGCAGGTGCTGAGTGACCTCCGCGACACACTTGATCGGCATCGTGGGCAGAGCGAGATTCGTCTGAACCTCGCGACCCAGAACGTTGTGCGGGTGTTTGAACTCCCGCAGCGCGTACGTGTGTCGAGTGAACTGTTCGGCGAGCTTAAGGGGTTGCTCGGACCGCGTTGCCTGCAAGGAATTGAGGAGTTGGTGACATGAGTGAACTGCAAACACGAATTATTCGAGAGCTCGGGGTGCGACCCGAAATTAATGCTCGAGCGGAGATCGAACGCCGCGTTGCATTTCTTGCCGCATACGCAGCCGGAATCCCCGGCGTGCGAGGGTTTGTGCTCGGCATTTCTGGTGGGCAGGACTCCTCACTTGCTGGTCGATTGGCGCAACTCGCTGTCGAACGTATGCGGGAGCGAGGCCACGACGCAGAGTTTTGGGCGATGCGGCTGCCATATTCCGTGCAGCACGATGAAGATGATGCTCAGCGCGCGCTTGCGTTTATTGATCCGGACCACAGCGTTGTAGTTGATATTGCTCCCTCAGTCGACGCGATGGTCTCGCAAATTTCAGAAGCACTCGAAGAGCCCGTCAGCGATTTCAATAAAGGCAATATAAAGGCGCGATCTCGTATGGTCGCGCAGTACGCACTCGCAGGGGATCGTGGGCTGCTCGTGATCGGTACCGATCACGCCGCGGAGGCGGTAACAGGCTTCTTTACCAAGTTTGGTGACGGTGCGGCTGACATCACACCGTTGCAGGGGCTCACAAAGAGCCAGGGAGCGGAGCTGCTTGTCGAGCTCGAAGCGCCGAAGCGGCTCTGGAAAAAAGTGCCAACAGCTGATCTTTTAGACGGTCAACCTGGCCAAACCGACGAATCAAGTCTCGGCGTGACCTATAAAGAAATTGATGCGTACCTGCGAGGCGCCACCATTTCAGAAGCAGCAGCGGCAAACCTTGAACGTAGATATCTTGCCACGGCGCACAAGCGCACTCAACCAGTCGCGCCAGACGATGAGTGGTGGAAACAGTATGGAGGAATATCGTGACAACGACATTTGTACTCGCAGGGGGATGCTATTGGTGCCTTGACGCTGCGTACCGGGTGCTCCGCGGGATCACCCGAGTGCACTCCTGTTTTACAGGAGGAATGACTCGGGATCCGACGTACGAACTCGTGTGTACCGGTACGACAATGCACGCCGAAGCAGTTGAAGTTACGTTCGACGAGTCAGTGATCCCACCCGAAGTCGTACTCGATGCGTTCTTCACGATGCATGATCCACGGCAGCTGAATCGCCAAGGCCACGATGTTGGTACCCAGTACCGCTCAGCAATGTTCTATGCGGACGACACGCAGCGCGCTGTATTTGAAGCTGCGCGAGATCGTGCAAACGAGTACTGGGGTGGCGGTGTAGTTACGGAGATCACACCGCTCGGAGAAATGTACCCGGCCCCCGAGGAACATCAAGACTTCTTTGCGAAGAACCCGACGCAGGGTTATTGCCTGGCGGTTGCGGTGCCGAAAGTGAATAAAGTACGAGCGGGATTCTCCAACTACCTCCTATGATCGAGGAATGGGTACCATCGCGTCTGATTCATGCGCACGCACGCGCGCCGTTCGTGTGGGATTCAGGTGCGCTTGCTGACCGGCGCATAGCTTTCGGCTTTCGGGTGATCGCACTGATCTGTATCACCATGGGGGTTGTGCGTATTACGGGAATATTCTCTGATCAGCCGAGCCCCCAAGCCTGGTTGTTTTACACGGTGCAAAGCAATGTTCTCTGCTTAATCTGGGTGTTGCTTCTATTAATTCGTACGGCCAGAGATCTTGCCAGCTACGGGCACAGAGGCCATTCGACACCATCGGGGCGTTGGAGCGCGGCGATCATGATGGCGATTACTGTTACTCTGCTCGTCTATCTGCTCGTGCTCGTGCCTTCCTCGTTTGTGCAGGGCGGCAATTATGAACCGTTTTCATTCACCGACAACCTCATTCACATCGTCACTCCGATCTTGCTGATCGTTGATTGGGGCTTGTTCGTTCCCAAAGGTCAACTACGTGGCGCTGACCCGCTGAGGTGGGCGTTGATACCACTTGCTTACTTGTGTTTTGCGTTTGCGTATGGCGCCCTCGGTGGAGAGTTTCTTGAGGGGTCGCGTTACCCATACCCATTTTTGAACGTCGAACTCCATGGGATAGGGGGAGTTGCGTTCTGGATCGGGGGACTAACTCTGGGTCTTATCGCGATTGGGTACATATATTTTGGCGTCGACCGACTCATTGCCCACCTCAAAAACGAGGCCCTGCTTTTGCGACGGTGAGGTTATGCCACTGCAGCGCTCGGGGTGAAATTGTCGGCAGTCAGCACGTCTGCCTCTGGGTGTGAGGTCTCTGCGAATCCAGTCAAAGCTTCTACTGACTGAACTTCTTCGTCGGTGGTTGGTTCGGACTGGCTGTTTTGTTTTGTGAATGTTGAGGTACCCCAACGCACATCGTGTCCGATTCCGTCGGCATCAATTTCTACTGAGGTTCCCTTTTTCTCCTCTTTTTCCCAGTGACGCACTCTCAAACGACCCGTGACGACCACCCGATCTCCTTTCGTGAATGACTCATGTGAATGCACAGCAAGACTGCGGAACGAATTCACGGTGAACCAATTGGTGTCACCATCGATCCATTCCTTGGTGGCGGTATTAAACCTACGTTCGGTGCTCGCGATTCGAAAGGTGCAGAACTGCACTCCACCTTCTGGAGTAAAGAGTTTTGGATCGGTCGCAAGCTGGCCGATAATGCTGAGTTGTTGGGACATGGTTTACTCCTCTGTGTCGTGACAGCCAGTGTGTTCTAGCCGAGAGCCGGCGTCACACCGGTTCTTGCTTTCTAAGGGTTGACTGTGTGGGCATGATCCACCACGAATAACAAAAAGTTGTGGAGAAAATCGACATGAATCGCACGAGAATGTAACTGTGAACAATGGTTCACTCCAAGTTCGAAGCGACGCATGAATACACTTGATGCATGAGTATGAAACGGGTTCGTCGCATGAGTGCAGCAATGGCCGGATCCATCGTCTTGATGTGCGGAATGAGCTCGTGCGCACTGATCGAAGGCCCAGCGCCCGTTGTGCCCGAACGAACGCAGCAAGCTGTTCCAGAAACCTCGCCTGCTGACGTTCAGCCCGACTCAGCGGAAGGCCAGTCGGGTGCGTTTTTGGAAGCGCTAAACGCGTTCGCTGCCGGAGACCAGCCCGTTGCCGGCCGCGAGATCGTTGACGCAGTTGTAGGCGCGGGGTTCGACAAAACTATGATGCAAGTTTCGTTTGATGCGTCGCGCACTAACCTCGTTGCGGACAGTCTCTATGTCTCCGTTCGGATTGAAGATCAATGCTTGCTCGGTCAAGTGGTAACTGAGAGCCGAGAAGTCGTAACTGATGTGGCTCCGGCGATTGGCCCCGAGCAGAATATTTGTCTGATTGGTGACACCCGCCCCCTAGATTGGTAGGTAGTGCGCGCTGTTTGGCACCTGTGAATCTCGGGTTTCAACGTCTGCTGTGGATTTCATACCGATGGTCCGGCAGAGAGCCGGTAGAGTAGCAGGCGATAGAATCCACCTCATATAGCAGGGAGTTCGGGGCGTTTAGCGCTCGGAAAACATATGGCTGAGTACATTTACCAGATGGTTCGCGCGCGCAAAGCGGTTGGCGAGAAACT